>DASWMI010000164.1:0-5480 GCA_036399835.1 Pyrinomonadaceae bacterium
TAACACAGAGGACGCAGCGAATCACAGCGCCAGCCGAGAGAGACTGAGACGGCATTCAATCCCTCGGTCGCCCCTAGAGGCTGGCAAAGCGTGCCTCTCATGCTTGAATTCCCCGGAGCAAAACTCAACCGCGCAAATTAAAGAGCAAGGCGGGTGTGGACCAAAGATGAAATTTTCCGAGCTGGCACGAACCTACGACAAGATTAGCAGCGCGGGCAGCGAGCCGAAACGCATACGCCTCCTCGCGGACCTCTTCCGTCGCTGCGACAAAAGAACCCTTGAGGCCGCAGCACACCTGACCGCCAGCGAGCCTGTCGCCCCGCAGCTCTCGGACAGGCTCGGCATAGGCCCCGGCACAATCCGCGCCGCGCTGGTCCAGGCGACGGGCCTTGAGCCGGCAGAGATTGACGAGCGCGTCAAAGAGACCGGCGATATGAGCGAGGTCGTCGCGCGCATCGTCAAAGGCTCCGACACGTTGACGGTGGACCAGCTCTGGCAGCGCGTCAATCGCGCCGTCAAGCGCGATGAAGACCGTCTCAAGCTGGTCGAGTTTATCTTTGCCAACACGAACGCGAACGGCGCGAAATATTTTACGCGCATGGTTCTCAAACAGATGCGGATAGGCGTCGGCTTTGGCACGCTGGCGCGGGCCATCGCCCTGGCCTTCGAGGTTGACGCCGCAGAGGTCGAGCACACCTACGCGATGAGCAACGATATAGGGCTGGCTGCCGCGCGTGCCAGAGGGGGCGCGCGTGCGCTGGCCCACGTTGGTCCAGCGCTCTTTCGCCCTTACCAGTTTATGAACGCGCACAAGATTGACGCAGCCGAAGAGATTTTCCGCAGGCTCGCGGGCAAGCAGATTATTTTTGAGATTAAGTATGACGGCGCGCGTCTTCAAATTCACATCAAGGATGGCAACCCGCCCGAAATCAAGCTCTACTCGCGCCGTCTTAATGATGACACGGCGGCGATGCCGGATGTCGTCAAGGCTCTACAGAAATCATGGAAGGGCGGCGATGCGATTATAGAGGGCGAGGCCGTCGCCTACGACCCGAAGCTGGAAGTCAAGCAGCCGTTTCAGGCCGTGCTGATGCGCCTTGGCCGCGTCCACGGGATTGAAGAAAAGGCGCGCGAGATTCCCCTGGTCCTTCATCTCTTCGAGCTGGTCTATCATCAAGGCCGCAACCTGATGGATGTCCCGCAGGCCGAACGACGCGAGCGCCTGCGACGGCTCTTTCGCGTCACAAGGCGTGTCAAGATGACGGATGAGGTCATCACGGACAGGCTCGCAGACGGGCTAAAGTTTTTTGGTGAAGCCGTCCGCGCCGGGCACGAGGGCTTGATGGCGAAAGACCCGGACGCGCTTTACATTCCGGGCAGGCGCGCCGACAACTGGATGAAGCTCAAGCCTGCCTTCGAGACGCTGGATGTCGTCATCGTCGGCGGCATTTACGGCTCAGGCAGACGGCGCGGGCTGCTTTCCAGTCTGGTTGTCGCCGTGCGCGATGTGGACCAGTTCAAAACGGTCGGCAAGGTCGGGACAGGGTTTTCCGAGGAAATACTGCGCGACCTGACGGCACGTCTTGAACCGAAGATTATCACTGCGCGCGGCCACTACGTGCAGGTTGAACCGGAAATCGTCATCGAGGTTGATTTTCAGGACATACAGAAAACGCGCGCCTACGAAGCAGGTTTTGTCCTGCGTATCCCGCGCTTCAAACGCGAGCGCACGGACAAGAGCACACGCGAAGCGGACACGCTCGAACGCCTCAAACGACTTTATCGACAGTCGCATTGATCATCAATTAATCGCCTAGAGGTTGGGCCTTAATAAATCCGGCTGAAGTATGAAAGCGCCTATGCCCTCGCTTGAAGAATTGCTGGCAGAGCCTGTGCAGAAGCTCAAGGAGCGTTTTCTGGACCAGCGTTTACCCTTGCCGCAGGGGCTACTCAAGGCGCTCGACGTTGACCCCAGAAGGGGCGCTCGCGAGCTGGCGCGAAAGATTCGAGAGCGACGCAGGAAAGAGCGTCTGGAAAACCGCAGGCTGCGAAAGATTCTGCTCTTCGAGTCAGAGCTTTGGGCGCAGGATTTCAAGCTCATCGCCGGTGTGGACGAAGCAGGCATGGCTCCGCTGGCCGGTCCGGTCGTCGCCGCCGCGGTGATTCTGCCGCAGGGTTACACGCTGCGCGGCCTCAACGACTCGAAGAAGATTCTCAAGGAAGAAAAGCGCGCAGAGCTGGCCGCGCAGCTCAAAAAGGACGCTCTGAGCTGGGCCATAGGCTTTGCCGAAATCGAAGAGATTGACACGCTGAATATTTATCAGGCGGGACTATTAGCGATGCGCCGCGCAGTCTATGGGCTGGACCAGCAGCCGGATTATCTGCTGGTTGATGCGCGCAAGATACCCGGCTGCCCGTGCCCGCAGCGCGGCATCATTCACGGCGACCTGCTCTCGGCCAGCATCGCCGCCGCCTCCATCCTCGCCAAGACAACACGCGACGCGCTCATGCTTGAGCTTGACCGTATCTATCCGGGCTACGGGTTCGCTTCCCACAAAGGCTATCCGACGGCTCAGCACTATCGCGCTCTCAAAGAGCTTGGCCCGCTCCCCATACATCGCAGGAGCTTCGCCCCCGTCCGGCTCGCGCTCGGGCTGGAGCCTGTGCAGACTGAGCTATTCGATGAAGAAAAAGCTGATTCCACACAAGCAGTGAAGCATGAGCAGTAAAGACGCGAAGCTGGTTATCCACTACTGATAACTTTCTGCAACTCACCTCTCATCGCAGACGGTTTACGGCTCGCCGCCTCTTGCTGACTACTTTTTGCCAGCCGCTTGATGCTTGCTGATTTTGCCGCGCGCTTGTCATGTGCTTAAATGTTTTCCGAGGTAGTCAAGATGCGGCACGAGAACATGCTGGAGGCCGGGCAGGCTGCGCTGGTCTTGATAGACATGCAGGAATCCTTTCGCGCAGCCATAGAGGATTTTGCGGAGACTGCGGAGCGCATCGCGCTCGTCGCGCACGCGGCCCAACTCTTAAACGTTCCCGTCATCGTCACGGAGCAATATCCGCGCGGGCTGGGCCACACGGCCAGCGAGATTAAAACTGTCCTCCCGCCTGATTTGGAGATTATCGAAAAGACGGCCTTTAGCTCCTGCGGCGCGCAGGCTTTCGAGACGGCGCTTGAACGCGCGGGCGCAAAGCAAATCATGGTCTGCGGCATAGAGGCTCACATCTGCGTCAATCAGACGACGCATGATCTGCTCGCGCGCGGATTTCAGGTCCACCTCCTGACGGACTGCATCACGGCCCGCCATACGCATGATAAAGAGATTGCTTTTGCCAGGATGCAACGGGGCGGCGCGCTCCCCTCTTCAACCGAAATGGCGCTCTTCGAGTTGCTACGCGACGCACGCCACGAACAGTTCAAGGCTATTCAGAAACTTATTAAGAACGGATTTCAAAATCAGCCACAGAGACACGGAGGCACAGAGGAAACGAATTAAGATTTTATAAGACTGTTCAGCTCATCTTACCTTCTGATTCTCTGTGTCTCTCGCGCCCGCTGTGGCTATAGCTTACTGCTTACTGTTTTTATGGACCTCTTATCATCACTCAATCCGCAGCAGCGCGAGGCCGTCAACGAGAGCGAGGGGCCGCTGCTGATTCTGGCGGGCGCGGGCTCCGGCAAGACGCGCGTCATCAGCTATCGCATCGCTTACCTGATTGCGGAGCGCGGAGTCGCGCCGCATCACATTCTCGCCGTCACCTTTACCAACAAGGCTGCGGGCGAGATGCGCGAGCGCGTCGAACAACTGCTCAAGGGCCGTGGCCTCGCGAGCGCGCCGCTCATCTCTACCTTTCACTCACTCTGCGTCCGCATCCTGCGCCAGCACATAGAAGCCCTCAAGGAAGGCTACACGCGCTCCTTCACGATTTATGATCAAGACGATTCCGTGCGTCTGGTCAAGAGCTGCATCAAGGATTTGGGATACGACGATAAGCAGTTGGGCCAACGCGCCGTGCAGGGCGCGATCAGCAGCGCCAAGAACAGGGGCGAGGACGCGGAAAGTTATGCCGCGCGCACCGAGTATCACGACGAAAAGCGAGCCGCCATTGCACGCGTCTTTCGTCTCTACGAAGAACGCCTGCGCAATAACAACGCGCTCGACTTCGACGACCTCCTGATTAAGACCGTACAGCTCCTGCGCCGCGTCTCGGAAGTGCGCGACTATTACAACAATAAGTTTCGCTACATCCTCGTTGACGAATATCAGGACACCAACGCGCTGCAATTCGCGCTGATACGTTTTCTGACCGAGAAGCAGCAGAACATCTGCGTCGTCGGTGATGAGGACCAGAGCGTCTACGGCTGGCGCGGCGCTGACATCTCGAACATACTCAATTTCGAGCAACACTACCCGAACGCCAAAGTCATACGGCTTGAGCAGAACTATCGCTCGACGCAAAATATTCTGGATGTCGCCGGAGCGGTCGTCAAAAACAACACTGCGCGCAAGGGAAAGACTCTCTGGACGGCCAACCCTTCCGGCGAGCGTATACGTTATTACCAGGCCTTCGACGCGGACGCAGAAGCGCGTTTCGTCGCCGCCAAGATCGAAGAGCATCGTCGTAAAGAAAAAGACCTGCGCGCCGCGGTGCTCTACCGGACCAACGCTCAATCGCGTGTCTTTGAAGAAGCACTGCGGCGCGCAGGTCTTCCTTACAACATCGTCGGCGGCTTCTCCTTCTACGAGCGCGCCGAAGTCCGCGACGTTATCTCCTATCTCAAGCTCGCGCTCAACCCGCACGACTCTATCGCGCTGATGCGCGTCATCAACACGCCCCCGCGCGGTCTGGGCAAACAGACGCTGGACCAGCTCGAACGACGCGCCAAAGATTACGGCGTCTCTTACTGGGAGACGATCTCGATTCTGGCAGAGCACGGCGAAGGCTTCAGCCCGCGCGCCCTCTCTGCGCTCAAGAGCTTCCAGCAGATTATCAGCAATCTTGTCCAGACCACGACGCAGGCTGCGCCTTCCGAATCACCCGTCTCGGATGTCGTCAAGGCGGCGATTCTCGACACGGGTTACGCGGGCGCGCTCAAGGCCGAAAACACTGACGAAGCCGAAGCGCGGCTGGAGAATTTGCAGGAACTGGTCAACGCGGCTGTGGATTATGACCAGCAGGAGCAGGAAGGCTTGAGGGATTTTATAGACCACGCCGCGCTCGTTTCGGACCAGGACCAGTACAAGCGCGAAGCTCCCGTCACGCTCATGACGATGCACGCGGCCAAGGGTCTGGAATTCCCGCTCGTCTTTATCGTCGGGATGGAAGACGGCCTCTTCCCGCACTCGCGCGCCGCGACGGACCCCGCCGAGCTGGAAGAGGAACGCCGCCTCTGCTATGTCGCCATCACGCGCGCCGAAAGATTTCTCTACGTCTCGCACGCGATGAAGCGCCGCGTCTACGGCGAAGAG
>DASWMI010000165.1:0-24054 GCA_036399835.1 Pyrinomonadaceae bacterium
CTGGCGCAAGGACGGGTCAGCCTTAATCTCCATGAGAGCCTCTCGTCCGTCTTTTCTCGGCATATTGAGGTCTAACAAGATGAGGCCGGGCCGCGGGCTGTCCGCGAGGCTGGTATAGTTCCCACGTCTGTATAGATAGTCCATCAGCTCTTCGCCATCAGCTACCATGTAAAGGTCGTTAGCCAGGCGGCTCTCGGTTAAAGCCTCTTTAGCGAGGATGCGGTCATCTTCGTCATCATCGGCCAGTAAAATAGTGATTGGATGTCTTTCTGTATTCATGTTCTTCTCTCAATTCATTTATTGTTTGACGGGCAGTGTGACGACAAAGTTAGCGCCGCTCCCAGGCGAGCTGTGAGCTGTAATATGTCCGCCATGGCGCTCGGCGATTTTTCTGCAAACAGCCAGGCCGACACCCGTACCTTCAAACTCTTTGCGACCGTGCAAGCGCTGAAATACTGTGAAGATTCGATCCAGATATTTTTCGTCAAAGCCTATCCCGTTATCCTCCACATGAAGCTGACAGAGCTGACCGTCTGGCAGGGTTCCCGGCTTCAGGTGCAATCTCCGATTATGGATCACAGTGGCATAGACTTTGATAATTGGCGCTTCGCCAGGCCGACGGTATTTCAGGGAATTGCCAATCAGGTTCTGCAACAGTTGGCGCATTTGCAGCGGGTCGGCATCAATGACCGGCAACTCGCCTATATCAAGTAAAGCGCCTGTCTGCTCCACCTGGATTTCCAGGTCTGAGGCTACTTCGTGCGCGATGTGTGAGAGGTCTACAGGGACGAAGGGCTGCGCTTTGGTTTCCACCCTTGAGAACATCAGCAGGTCGTTAATTAAGGTCTGCATACGCCCGGCAGCCGATTGCATTCGCTCCAGATAATCACGTCCTTCATCTCCGAGCGAATCGTTACATTTAGCCTTGAGCCGATCACCGAATGCCTGGATTTTGCGCAGCGGCTCCTGCAAATCATGTGAAGCGACCGAGGCGAAATCCTGCAATTCACGATTGCTCCTCTCAAGCCTTGAAGCGAATATCTTCAACTGCTGCTCGATCTGTTTACGTTCCGTAATGTCTTCTATGGCGAGTAGGATCATCTCCTTCGTCCTGGCCCGGTTGTCCAGGCGTCGCGCGTTCAAGAGCATGATTCTTCGTCCGAGGCCGGGAAACTCCCTTTCTATCTCGTAGTCATGCACCTGCGTATTCTGCGGCAAAATCTCCACTAACAAAGAGCGCAGCTCGGGAATATCCCATTGGCCGCTGCCGAGGCTGAAGAGATGAAGGCTCTCCGTCTCTTCCCTCTTTACATGAAAGGTCTGATAGAAAGACCTGTTAGCCAGTCTCACCTGCAAATCAGAGTCGAGGACTAGGAGCGGCTCTCTCACAGTTTCCACGATGCTCTCTGCAAGCTGCTGCGACTCATCCTTCAAAGGCCGAAAGCCTGTCTTCAAATCTTCACAAGTCATGATTTGGTCTTCCCCGAAACCGCCTCCCGGCCATCTTGCTCAATGAGGTCTTTTAAGATTTCCGTGAGCGTCTCAAAGTCTTTTGCTTTATCAAGGAAATAGTCTGCGCCGAGCTTCATGCACTTTTCCCTGTACTGGTCATAAGCGTGGTTCGTCAGAACCATCACGACGGGCGGCTGGCTCTCACGCTTGAGGGCCTTGAGCACCTCTATACCCTTACCGTCGGGCAGTTGTATGTCCAGAATCACGAATCTGGGCTTCAAGATTTGGATACTCCTGAAGGCTTCAGCGGCATTGTTCGCCTCTCCGATGACCTCTATGCCATCAATCTCGGAAAGCATTCTTACCAGCCGCTCGCGCAGCATTTTTGAATCATCAACAATGAAGATCATATTGATATCCCCCTTAAAAGTCAGACCTGAAGATAAGTCACCTGCGGTTTGTTAGGAATCGGCTGAACGCTGATTCTTCTGACGGTGTTTGTCTTACAAGGAGATCATGAGGGACGAAGAAGAAGAAATAATGACGCAGCGATGAATGCTGAATGAGAGCTTCGGTCATTTCAACATCCTTGCGCCATTCCATTTTTCCTTTTCACATGGTCAGATTATTGCTGACGGCATAGTGTGTCAGTTCGGCGCTGGTCTTCATTCCCATCTTGCCCAGCACGCGCGCACGGTAAGTGCTGATGGTCTTAACGCTGAGGGCCAGTTCACCTGCTATCTGTCCGACAGTCTTGCCGGAGGCTATCATGCACAGCACCTGGTACTCGCGGTCGGACAAATCTTCGTGCGGCATACGGGTCGAGTCGTGGCTGACGCTGGCGGCCAACAACTCGCCCAGCGCGGGGCTGATATAGCGCCCGCCTCCCATGACCTTACGCACCGCTGCGATCAGGTTCTCAGGGGCGCTTTCCTTAGTCATGTAACCTGCGGCCCCGGCTCTGAGGACACGAACCGCATATTGTTCTTCGGAGTGGCCCGTAAGGATGAGGACTGGAGTCTTGGGGCAGACTTGCTTTAAATCCTTGAGCACTTCGATGCCACTTCTCCCTGGCATTGAGATGTCAAGCACGATGACATCCCAGGTTTGCTCGCGGGCAAGACGCAACACCTCCTGCGCGTTGCGAGCCTCGTTGACTGAGAGTGTTCTAAATTCCTCGGCCAGAATCTCTCTCAATCCACGGCGGATAATGGCGTGATCGTCTGCGATGAGAACTTTCATAGCTTCTCTTGATTAAGGGTGATTCATCCGCACTTAATCGAGCGTGATGCTGACATTCACCCTTGTTCCTTTCCCTGGGCACAGGTGACATCCACGCTTCCTCTAGCGCTTTATCATAATGCTTGCAGACAATCTTTCACTTTTAATCTAATCTCTCTCGAACCTTGAGCGCCAGAGCCTCGGGCGCGAACAAACCGGGTAGCCGACTATCTGCGAGAGGGTTTATCGGCATAAACGATACGCGCTCCGGCATCCGTTATCCAGATACCCTGATGAGAAGTATCAATTAAGCGTCGGTACTGGGACCTGCTCCGGCGCAATTCAACTTCGGCCTGGCAGCGAGCCTGACGGTCCTCTGCCTCATGCAGTTCCCGCTTGATGGCCGGGAGAAGCTATCGGGAGTAAGGCAAGATGCCGAAGACGGAAGTTTCTCCATGACATCTTCCTTATTTATCTACTTCTGGGCGGGTTGGCTTATTAAGCCTCAGGAGGTAATTTCTTTCTGCCAAACACTAAACTCTGGATACAGGCTGCCGCACATTCCCTCTCAGGGATTGAAAGCGCGAGGGCTGCGTTTCATGGAGAAGAGCGATGCGACAATCTAATCATCCCATTAGAATATTTGTACAAGGCATAGCTGTAAGGTAGTTGAATGCTGGCTAATTCTCCGGCTGAGGGGAGGGGCGAGGAGGAAATCTTACTGATTTCCCCTCCCCGGCAGCCGTGTCACGCGGGGTGAGATGTAAATGTATCCATATTGAATAATCTCCTCGATTGTCATCGAAGAGGCTTCAATTACTCTTCTAAAATCCCTTTTTCGAAAGGGATAGGCTCGCCGAAGACCCTTTTTTCAGCAATTTCTTAAATTCCCCTCGGCGATAGCATGCGCCCAATCCGCTGCTCTCATGTTTGGCTCCTACTTCTTAACGGACCGAATCGGAGTGAAACCTGCCAGTCTTGACCAATTTTTTTGCTTTTGCTCGGGTTAAGCCTTTATAGTTAGGACTTAAATTTCATTCTCTTCCCGGCGCAGATGATTCGGGCTGAAAGGTTCTCACGAGAGTTGGCTTTGCAAACGAACATTACCGAACTACTCGTAGCTTGGAACGATGGCGATCAGAGTGCGCCGGAAAAACTTATGCCCCTAGTCGAGAGGGAGTTGCATCGTATCGCCGACAGGTATATGCGTCGCGAGAGCCCGGCTCATACGCTCCAGACCACGGCCCTGGTTAATGAGGCATATATCCAGCTCATCGATCAGCGGGAGACGCACTGGCAAAACCGCGCGCACTTCTTCGGAATAGCCGCGACTATCATGCGCCGCATCCTTCTGAATTACGCGCGCAATCGTGGCCGTGACAAGAGGGGAGGAGAGATAACGCGCGTGTCGCTTTCCGAAGCCGCCGTGATGTCGGAGGAGAAGTCAGCGGAGTTGATAGCTCTAGATGAGGCGCTCAGGAAGCTGGAATCTATCGACGAGCGAAAGAGCCGGATAGTGGAACTGAGGTATTTCGGCGGGCTCAGTGTCGAAGAGACGGCGGCCTTTCTGAAAGTCTCTCACAGAACCGTGGCGCGAGACTGGAAGATGGCCCGAGCATGGTTACGGCGTGAGATTGGACGAGAGAGCTGATAATTGAGAGCAGAGGCGGCTACGGTTTAGAATGGGTTTTAAAACGCAGCCGCAGGGTCCGAGGGTCAAAGCTGTAAATGAGGCTTGTAGCCAGCTCCTCGCAGAGAGAGTTTCAAGCCCGTCAATCCATTATTAACTAGAAGGTCAGAACTGAGAATATGCCGACACTGGAGGCCGAAAAATGGCGGCGAATTGAAGAGATTTTCCATCTCGCCTTACAGTATGATGGGGCCGAGCGGGAAGCTTATCTAGCCAGAATTTGCGGTGCAGATCAGTTTTTATTAGATGAGGTCAGGTCGCTAATATCTTCGCACGAGCAGAGCGGCGAGTTTCTCGACACGCCGCAATTAACCGCTGGTTTACAATTACTCGCCGCTGCCAGCAGCGCGCCGTCACGCGAGGGCAAAATTATAGGCCGCTATGCTCTGAAGAGACTAATCGGGCGAGGGGGCATGGGCGAAGTTTATCTCGCGTTCGACCAGCAGCTAGCGCGCAACCTAGCCCTTAAGCTTCTTCCGGTTTCCTTCAACGATCATCCCAACTGGGTCTGCCGCTTTCAGAACGAGGCCCGTACGGCCTCGTCAATCGCCCACCCCAATATCGCACATGTCTATGAAGTAGGCGAAGCCGACGGACAGCACTACATCGCAATGGAGTACATAGAAGGAGCCACGCTGCGCGAATACATCAGATGTGTCCCGTTGGAGCCGCTTCAAGCCATTGACATTACCATCCAGGTAGCTCGGGCGCTTTCAGCCGCGCATTCGACGGGCATGCTCCACCGCGACATCAAGCCCGACAACATAATGATTCACCGAGACGGGTATGTGAAAGTACTCGACTTCGGGCTCGCGAAATCGACTGCGGGACTGAAATCCCAACATGAAGGTAAAGGCATAGCGGTAAGCCCCGTAGAGACCGCTGCGGGAATCCTAGTCGGCTCGCCAGCCTATATGTCGCCAGAGCAAGCTCGCGGCATGGAAGTTGACGGCCGAAGCGACCTTTGGAGCCTGGGCGTAGTCCTCTACGAATTACTCACGCAGAAGAACCCTTTCTTATCCGAGACGCCGAGCGACACGATAGCGACAATCCTGAAAACAGAGCCGCCGCCACTCGGTCTTTTTATGCCGGGGCCCTCCGAAGGGCTAGAACGAATAGTTACAAAGTTGCTTTCGAAGGCAGCCGAGGACCGTTACCAAAGCGCCGAGAGCCTGATAGCTGACCTATGTAGCTTAAAGGAAGAACTAAAGCGCCGAAAAACTGAAGAACATCATACGCGAGCCGTCGCGGAAGTTGACAGTTCGGCTTCACCTTCCACAGTCACTAAGCGAAGACGGTCGAAGCTACCATTGAAGCCTATCGCGTCAACCCCGGGCTCCGTTTGGGGAGCGTCAACGCTCGCCAGGATGGGCCTGCTCATGCCCCTGTTTATAGCCCTTATCGCCCTGCTCATACTGAGATATTCGGGCTCTGCCGTTCCGAAAACAGAGTCTCACCCGATTACATCAATCGCCGTGTTGCCGTTCGTTAACGAGAGTGCGGAGCCGAACACCAAATACATTTCGGACGGGTTGAGCGAGAGTTTAATTGAACGATTCTCACGCCTGTCTCGAATTAAAGTTATCGCACGCAACTCCTCCTTCAATTACAGAGAGAAATCGGCGGATCTCAAGAACATCGCTCAAGATTTGAATGTTCAGGCGCTAATTATAGGGAGGGTCAGGCTTCAGGGAGACGACCTACAGGTGAATCTTGAACTCGTTGACGTGCAACGCATGTCTCAGCTTTGGGTAGGTCAATATCAGCAGAAGTCGTCGGACATTCCTCTCATCCTTAACGATATTGCCCGAAATATCGCGGCGAAGCTCAATCTGGGTTTAAGCGCCGAGGAGATGGACCTGATTACCAGGGATCAAAAGGGGGCCGGAGATGCATATGAATGGTATCTGAAGGGACGGTTTTACTGGAATCAACTTACTGAGGAATCTCTTGATAAGAGCATAGAGTGCTTTAACGAGGCCTTAGCCATCCATCCCCAATATGCGTTGGCCTACACGGGACTCGCTAATTCTTACAGCACTCTCGGCGCAAATTACCGCTCTCCCGAAGAAGCCTTTCATCAGGCTGAGATTTACGCACAAAAGGCGCTGGCGATTGACAGCAGCATGGCGGAAGCACATTACGCCATGGGCGCCATCCATTATATGTACTACTGGAACCTGCCGCTGGCTGAACAGGAGTTGAAACGCGCTCTTGAGCTTAACCCGAACTACGCCATGGCAAACAGCATGCTTTGCGCGCTTAGCATTACCAAAGGAGATATGAGGCAGGCCACAGGCTATATCAACCGTGCCCTCGAACTCGATCCTCTTTCCCTGCTCTTTAATGCGCGGCTCTCCAGCATCTACTATCTTCAGTGCGATTATGAAAAGGCTATTAGGCTACAGCAGAAAATACTGAGCGAGCATTCGGACGCCTTCTTTCTCTACAATGATATGGCAATCGCTTATGCGCAGATGAAGAGATTCGATGAAGCCTTTGCTGCGAGCCAGAGAGCGACTATCCTAATGGGCCAGGACCCTGATACTCTTTCGAGACTCGGCATCATTTATGCCCTGTCGGGTCGAGTTAGCGACGCGAGATGGTTAGTGGGCAGGCTTGAGCAGATATCTCAGAAGCGACATGTACAAGCCTATTCAATTGCTTCAATATACGCTGCTCTCGGAGACAAGAACCAGGCATTCATATGGCTCAATAAGGCGCGCGAACAACGATCTTCTCACATGTTGTTAATTAAGGTTGACCCGATCTTTGATAAGATACGATCCGACTTGCGGTATATCGAGCTACTTGAGTCGGTTAATTTTGATTGAAAGATAGCCTTTGAGATGTAAGACGTGCTAAATTCAAACATACCTCGAATCCCTAAATCCTCAAACCATGAAGGCAAAATAAAAATGAGCTCTCACAACGGTAACAAGAAAGCCCTGCCCCACAAATATACTGAGAAGGAAGAATCCGTGAGCGAAGTGGTTCTGATTAACATGCCATTCACGGTTCTCTCAGCACCCTCCATCGGCCTGGGTCTACTGAAATCCGGTCTGACGCGTCTCGGGATCGTCTCCAAATCGCTCAATCTCAATTTGCGTTTCGCTGAAATGATAGGCCAGGACACGTACACCTTTATCGAGGCCATAACGCACCCTGAACAGCTTGTTAGAGAATGGATATTCTCAGAATCTCTGTTCCAGCACCCGAAGAACAGAGACATTGACGGGTTTGTGAGGGACGTTCTGAGCATAAAGACCGTGGATGATCCGGAATTATCTGTTTACTCGCAGGCGTGTCTTGATAAACTCGTGCCAGCTATCCTGAAGGCTAAATCACTGGTTGAGGAGTTCCTGGACCAGTGTTTGGAGACTATCCTCGCTCTCAACCCGCGTGTCATAGGCTTCACCAGTATCTTCGAGCAGCACACGGCCTCTCTCTCTCTCGCCAGGCGGATTAAATCTCAACGACCCGATTGTTTCATCATCTTCGGCGGTTCAAATTGCGAAGGCATAATGGGCGCTGAAACCTTCCGCCAGTTTGACTTTATAGATGTGCTCGTATCGGGTGAGGGGGACCTTGTGTTTCCTGAAATCGTCCAATCTATCCTGGAATCAAGACCTATCCATGAGCTGCCGGGCGTCTACAATCGTCGGCGACGAGTTCTTCAAATAGTAGAGCAGCCTCCTCAAAACACTCCGCCGATAGAGGATTTAGATAAGCTGCCCGTTCCTGATTACGACGACTATTTTGAACAGCTCGAGGCCAGCTCATTGAAGCTTCCAGAGGAGCCCACGCTGTTTTTTGAAACTTCGCGCGGCTGCTGGTGGGGAGAAAAACTTCACTGCACATTCTGCGGCTTGAATGGAGCCACGATGGCTTTTCGCAGTAAGTCGGCCGAGCGGGCTCTGGACGAGCTCGTCTATCTCACAGGCCGTCATCCGGGCTGCAATGTCAATGTCGTAGATAACATTCTCGATATGAAGTATTTCAAGACCTTGGTAAAGATGCTGGCAGAAGGAGATTACAACTTCAGCCTGTTCTATGAGGTCAAGTCAAATCTCAGAAAAGAGCAACTCAGGCTGCTGCGCGAGGCGGGAGTCACAACTATACAACCGGGCATCGAGAGCCTGAGCGACAATATACTCAGGATAATGAGAAAGGGCGTCACCGCCTTGCAGAATATCCAGCTTCTCAAATGGTGCTCGGAGCTGAATATAAAAGCCGTTTACAACATCATCTGGGGATTTCCCGGAGAGTCGCCGGATGATTACAAGAAGATGTTGGAACTGATTCCGGCGATCACGCACCTGCGGCCTCCAGTCGGCGCAGGCACTATCAGAATTGACCGATTCAGCCCCAACTTCAATTCGCACAAAGAACTTGGATTCACCCAGCTTACGCCGTTTCCCGCTTACCGCTACGTTTACCCACTCGACCCGAAGGCTGTGCATAATCTCGCCTACTTCTTCGTGCCTGAATATGAGAACCTGGCTATTGAGAGATCGATTACTAGAGGCTTATCGGAGGAAATCAAGAAGTGGGGAGAAATATATGACCAAAGCGAACTCTTTTTTATCGATAAGGGGACGCAACTGCTTATCTGGGACTTCCGCCCCTGCGCTCAAGAGCCGCTGATAATTCTTGACGAATACTCAAGATTAGTCTACCTGGCCTGTGATGAGGCTAAGACCATAAATCAGATACATAACTCCTGGCACAAAACTCCATCAGCACCTTTGGACAAGGTAAGACTTAAAGAGTCACTCGATAGATTTGTCGACCAATCGCTCATGATAAAAGAGGGAGAGCAGTACCTGTCGCTCGCCTACTGCAAGTCAACCCGAACCTTAGATTAATTGAAATGTCTGTGGCTTGTCGTGAGTCAGAGCGTAAATCAATGATGATGGCTGATGGGCGCAATCAGGGATTCCACGGGCAGGCTGTTCGCAACCTTCTTCTTTACAGAGATGATGACCTCAACCTCTTCCGGCGTCAGTTTCTCGATAGCCTCTTTTTGCTTGGGGCTTAACCGTATATCTTTTTTAAGAATTTCAGCATCAATGAGTTGCTCTTGGTTTGTCATCTTCACTCTCCAGACGTAGAAGTCACAAAGGAAGAACGGAACTAACGCCTAAATATATTCTGTACATTAGTGCTTGTCAATCGAATCGTTCGTGTTACAAACACGGGCAGCCAGAATATTAGTTTCTGCGGCGCGCCATTGAATAGATAGAATCGTTGCTGCTCAGCCCCGAACTGGTGCGCGGGCCATTACTTGATACGCTTATGTGAAGTCTTCTCTCGGTGCTTGGGCATCGAGGAGCTAGGTGCTGGCGGCGTGGAAAGCAGCACGCTGACACTGCTGGCAAAGAAATTTGCTGTCGCCAGGTCGGGCCGACCGTCACCGTTAAAGTCGGCGGCAAGGACTGAGAACGGTTGAGTGCCCTGGCCGGTGCTGTAACTGGTCGCGGCCTGAAAAGTTCCATCTACATTTCCGGACAACACACTCACATTATTACCATAGATGTCAGACACGGCCAGGTCCAGCTTGCCGTCTGCGTTGAAGTCGGCTAGGGCCACAGAGTACCCCCCGATGCCGGCTGCATAATTGACGGCTGCGCTGAAGGTGCCATCCTCATTGCCTAACAGAATACTGACCAGGCTGTTGAAATCTACGGGACTTCCAAGCTCTGCCGTCACGATGTCCGGCCTTCCATCACCGTTAAAGTCAGCGGTCTTGACCGAAGCGGGATAGGGGCCGACCGGGTAATTCACGGCGGGCTGAAACGTGCCGTTACCATTTCCCAACAGGACGCTGACATTACTGCTGTCCTGATTGGCGACGGCCAGGTCAAGCAGGGCGTCCCTATTAAAGTCATTTGCGTCAACAGACATAGACCCGCTGCCTGTAGGATAGGCGACCGGAGGTTGAAACGTGCCGTCGCCAAGACCGAGCAGGACGAAGACCTGTCCACCAAAGCCTGCTATCGCCAGGTCCAGCTTGCCGTCCGTGTTCAGGTCTTTGATGCAGATGAATTCGGGGCGATCAATCGGACCATAATTGACGGCAGCCTGGAAGGTGCCGTCTCCGTTGCCAAGCAGCAAGCTGATGTCGCTGCTCGCTTCATTACCGACTGCCAGATCGGTCTTGCCGTCTCTATTGATGTCACCAGCCGCGATAGAGCGTGGAGCGAAGTGCACGTTGTAGGCTGTTGCCGCCTGAAATGTCCCGTCGCCGTTACCTAAAAGAATTCCTATCATGTTGCTGTTTTGATTGGTTACTGCGATGTCTTCTTGAGCATCACGATTGAAGTCTCCGCCCGTTATGGCGGCAGGTGATGCCCCGCCACTTGGATACTGGACCGGAGCAGCGAAGCTTTGGGCGGAGGTCTGTGTTGGTCCGGCTACCAAGAGCGTTGCGAGTAACATCAAAGCCGCGAGGCCACTCGGCAGACGATTAATCAAGCGCATCGTGTGAGTCATCTATTCTATCTCCTTCATGATGGAATGAAAGCTGAAGAGTTGGCTTGAGGACGGTTCGATAAGACTGTAGAAAGCTCGCTTGAGCCGTCTCAACAGATGGGGTCTAACTTCTGTTCGATAAAGGATGAGATGGTTGCATGAATTCTGAAGATGCTGTTGTGGTTCAGGCGCAGCATATAGAGACGGTCGGTCCCGATACTATCCAGACCTGCTATTTTATAAGGGTCGTCCGCCTGTGCGATGGCATTTGCCAGATGCAGGAGGAGAGCAGCGGGCGTGTTAGTCCGTATGACATCGTGATGGGTTTGGACGGCAACGGTTAAAGCACGCGGGATGCCGCATGATTCCAGCGCCCACTGCCCGACCTGCGCGTGATCTACGCCGAAGATGGCGATTTCGCGCTCCATACGCTCGCCTTCTGACAGACCTCTCAACTGCTCTATCTCGGACGGGAACAGCGAGCGCAGCAGCGCCTCTCCCGTGTCGTGAAGGAGTCCCAGAGTGTAGGCGTCTTCCGGCGACATGATTGCCGTCTCCTCGGCCAGCAGGCGCGCGGCCTCGGCGCAGCGTAAAGAGTGTTCCCAGAGCAACTCATCGTGCGAGCACATCGCGGTGTTTCCATTCCGGTCCACAACAAGCTCGCGTAAACGTTCTTCGCCGAGCCTGGTACATGCCGTCTGAAGACTGGCGGTCGAGATTCCGGAGGCCAGCTTGGACTCGCGTAAGACGTAAGCGGCCAGCGCGGGCGTGTTTTCGACGTGGCAGATTAAGTCGTTCAGAGTAAGCCTGTTTTGGTCCGGCGCGATGGGAGACCCAGGTAAGCAATCGCTGCTCATGCCTGCCGCTATGCTGCAACGAATAAGGGCAATCGTCTCAAGCTCGGAGAAGGCGCGCACAACCTCAGGGTCAAACCGTGTCCGGCATCCTTCAGTGAGTTGTGCGAGGGCCGCGTCGTGGTCACGCGCTTCGCGGAAAGGGCGCGGGTTGGTCATAGCATCGTAGGCATCGGCCACCAGAATGATGCGCGAAAGCAGTGGAATCTGTTCGCCGCGCAAGCCTTCAGGATAGCCCGTGCCGTCATAATGCTCATGATGATGCAGGACCGCCTGCGCAGCCTCCTCCATGTCAACGATGCCCGTCAGCATACGCGCGCCGCGCTTGGCATGTAGCCTCACAATGGACTGCTCTTCGGCGGTCAGCGGCTCGGTCTTGAGGAGGATGTGGTCGGGCGTGCCGATCTTGCCTATGTCGTGCAGAAAGGCCCCCATCGAGAGTTGTTTGAGAAGGGCCGCCTCCAATCCCATGTGCTTGCCGATAGCCGTCGCATAACCGCTCACACGCCGCGCGTGGCCGTGAATGTACTCGTCCTTGGCTTCGAGCCCGTCGGCAATCGCCCGCATAAACTCGTGCGCCATCTCTGTCATCCGCAAGACCAGGCGCTGATTGGTCAGCGCCAGCTCATGCCGAGACTTGCTCATCTCGTAGTGTTCCAGTGCGCGGCTGACCGTGAGACGTAAATCTTCGTTGGTCCACGGCTTGGTAATGTATTTATAGACCTGTCCGCAGTTAATGGCTTCCACCAGGGCATTGACATCTGTATATCCGGTCAGGAGGATGCGTACCATGTGCGGGCGAAGCGGTGCCGTCTGCTTCAGCAGCTCTATGCCGGTCATGCCGGGCATACGCTGGTCTGTAATCATTAGAGATACATCATGCTGCTGTAGCAACTCCAACGCTTCAGAGCCGGACGCGGCGGAAATCACCTGATAATCCCGGCCAAAAAGGCGCTCAAGCAAACGCAGATTTGCCATCTCATCGTCAACAATCATGATTTTGTAAGACATCTCAGAGGAATCTCCAGTTCTGGTCCAAATCTTTAAGCCTGCTTTAATAGAGGCTGAGTGTAGTCGCACAACTGTCCAGGGCAGGCGTTGTCTGTTTTCGTACATCCATTGGAAGAGCGACGATAAAGGTCGTGCCGTATCCGAGGCGGCTCTTGACGCGTATGGAGCCGCCATGACGCTCAATAATGCCGTAGGTAATGGAGAGGCCGAGACCTGTACCTTCTCCGACGGGTTTGGTGGTGAAGAAGGGGTTGAAGATGCTGTGCAGGTGCTCAGGCGCGATGCCACTTCCGTTGTCGCTAATGGTAATCGTCACCATTTGCTGGTCAAGCTGTGTCTTGATAAGAACCTCTCCGTGAGCACCGATGGCCTGCGCAGCGTTGACGAGAAGGTTCATCCAGACCTGATTGAGCTGGCCTGCATAGCAGTCCACCAGAGGCAGTGCGGCATAGTGGCGCTGAAGCTTGATACGCCCGTCCGTGTAGTAACGAGAGAGTAGCCGAATGGTTGATTCGATGCCCTCGTGAATATCAACCTTCTTCAGTTCTGCTTCGTCCAGCCGCGAGAAGAGGCGCAAGTTCTGGACGACATCACGGATGCGTTCTGCGCCATGCAAGCAATCGCCGATAATCAGATGCAGATCTGCCAGCGTGTGGTCAAAATCAAGCTCGCTCTTGAGCTTTCGGACTTCTGCGGCAGTCTCCACCGGAAGAGGGGCTTCATCATAGAGGGCGAGCAAGCGTTCCAGCCCGTGAGCGCATTGGCTGAGAATCTCCATATTGCCGTAGATGAAGCCCGCAGGATTGTTTAGTTCATGTGCAATGCCTGCCACCAACTGACCCAGCGAGGCCATCTTTTCATTTTGCACGAGTTGGCCTTGCAAGCGCTCAAGCTCGGCCTTGCTCTGCTTGAGTTCAAGGTTACGCTTCTCCATGTCTGCCTTGTACTGGCGGGCATTGCGTATCAGCGTGCGCCGCTCCAATGTGCGCTCGACCGCAATCTCAAGCGTGTCCAGGTCGCAGGGCTTAATCAGGTAGTCGCAGGCCCCTAGGCGAACGGCATCGAGCACGCGCTGCGTCCGGTCTACACCGGAGGCCATGATGACTGCCGTGTCGGGAAAGCGCATGTTAATCTCGCGCAGCAACTCCACACCGCTGCGCCCCGGCATGATGACATCGGAGATGACGAGCGCAAAAGGCTCTCGGTTCAGGTAAGCCAGGGCTTCGTCGGAATTGGCCGCCGCCGAGCATGAATAACGCCGACTCAAGCAACTGACAAAGAGTGAACGGATGACCTGCTCATCGTCCACTATCAGGATGCGATTATCACCCTCGTCAACAGGAGGCAAAGGCAGCGGCCCGGCATCCGTTCTTTTCAAATCGCCGTGAGTGTTGACCATCGGATCATCTCCTGGAAGGGCTGCCCGGCCAGATGCTCTCTATTGGCTTTGGGCTGGTTCATTAATTCATGCCTTTTAAAAGTTCCGCCGCTCTTTGGAGGTGGCGTTGCGCTTGTCTCCAATTAATCGCCACGTTGTACTTGATTGCCTCCGGGTCGTACATCCGCATAGCGTTCACGGCCTCTTCCGTATAGTTGTTGTCCGCATGTATGACGGCAGGACGGTAAACCTGCTTCCACCAGAAGTGTCCGTCCAGGTATGAGAGCAGAGCGTAGCGCAGCTCATTCTTAAGCCGGTTCTCAGGCAGCCAAGAGAGTTTAGGCCCAACCGCGCGCCTGACTCCTTCCAGGTCGGCGGTGAATGTTTCAAACGAGACGCAGGCCAGGGTGCGACCCTCTATAAGCTCTCCGGGTGTGTTGTAAATCGGCACGTCATTTTTGAGACGCGCTAACACCTTGACGGCACTCTCTGCCAACTGCCTATCAAACTTGCGTTCTGCTTCCATCTCGCTGAGGGCCGACGCATCCAGAGCGCCTGCATCTGCCTTATGTCTGCTCATGACCGCTTTGGCCCATCCAATATGCAGGCGTGCCTTGCTCCATAACAGATGACTCAATCCTCCCACTGTCGTCTCACATAGCCTTTGGTAGGCTCCCGGACGCTCCGCCTCGCATCTGACAGTCGTTGCGTGAGATTGCCGCTCCAATACATTGGCCCCGCGCTCGTAGAAAAGAAGCGCCGTTAAAATGTCCGTCTTCACACTGCTCTCAGATAAGCCGGAAATGTCGCGGCGAAGAGATGACAAGAGCTGCTTAAAGAGAGATTGATACTCGTGGTGCGAGGTCCGACTCGAAGTCAAGGCATCGAGTCTTTCTATTCGGACAATCAGTTTTTCAGCCTTGGCCGCCTGCTTGGCAGTCAACTCCGGATATAGTTGCTGGCTATGGGCTGACAGGTTCACTAAACACACGGCAGAAATCAAAAGCAGTAATCGTTTCATAAATGCTCCTATTATTCAGTTCCAGTGCCCACGGCGTAGATTGATAGCATCGCGACATCACTAATAGCTGGTGAGGCAAAACGGGAAGGGTCGGGTGTTATGCCCATGCTTCTTGCCCGCAACGCTTCAGTTTTGAAGGGCTCAAAGCGCTGCTTCCTTCACACATAGCACGAGCCGTGCCAGGATTAATGCGAGCTTTTATCGAATGCGAGTCAGGCATGCCGATTCGGGTCACAATGGTATGGCGGTTGCAATGGCGGACCGTGGATAGACTCCTGCGTTGGAGGTAGTGTGTTCGGTCAGGCGGAGTCCTAACCGGGAGAGAGTGGCAGTGGAAACATTACAACATACGGAATCTTACATTGGACCAATGTTTGTGTTAGTCCCTCCCCGCCTTTACAAGATTCTCTTGCGGTAGTATATTTCTCGAACCTCAGTCGAGGCTGTTTTGCCTTTGTACGGAGATTGGAGCAATCGCTCTGTAATCCTCTGCGAACCTCTCTTATTTCTCACAACGCGGCTGAATTTAAGAGATTCAAGTTGCTGATGGAACAGGCCAGTCATCTGAAGGCTGTCTCTCGTCTGCCATCTGCATGAGCAACAAAAAAGAAGCCGCCTTATCTACTCTCAAATACTCGGAATGAAACACCTCGCGCAAAATACTATCCTCATCGTCAATCACACGTCTGACCAACTGGATTTCATGCGCCAGCCTTTGCAGCAGGCCGGATATGCCGTCTTCACGGCGGATAATGGCCGTCAAGGTTTAAAGGCCGCTCTCAGCGAACGCCCGGAACTGGTCATCAGCGGTCTCGTCCTGCCAGGTGTCAACGGAATAGAGTTGTGCCGCTTGATTCGCACATCGCCGGACCTGTGCGCGATGCCTATCCTGCTGGTTGGTGACGAGCGCCAGAACGACGCTAATGTGGTCGAGGGTCTGAGAGCCGGAGCCGACGATTATCTGAGAGTGCCCTGTGAGGCGATGCGCCTGATTGTCAAAGTGGCTCGGCTCGTTGAGCGAAAGCGGATGGAACAGTTGAACAGGGCTTCCGAGGAGCGATACAGGCAGATATTTGATGGCAACCCGCTTCCGATGTGGGTCTATGACCTTGAGACCTTGCACGTTCTCGCCGTGAACGAGGCAGCGCTTCATTATTACAGCTACTCCGAGGACGAGTTTCTACGCCTGACCATCAGGGAGCTTTGCCCGACGGAAGATGTCAGTGGTCTCCTCGCCTACATATCGAAAACAGAAGCGGAACCCGGTACCGAAAAGCAGACCTGGAATCATTGCAAGAGAGATGGAACGATGAGCGACGTGGAGTTCGTCTCAAGCTCTCTCACATGGAACTGCCGCCCGGCAAGGCTCGTCATGTTGAAGGACATGACAGAGCACAAGCTGTTAGAGAAGACGCTCAGAGAGCGAGAGGAGCAGCTCCGGCGAGCTTCAAAGATGGAATCCATCGGACGCCTTGCGGGAGGCATCGCGCACGACTTCAATAATCTGCTGACGGCTATCACAGGTTATAGCGATTTATCTCTCAGGCATCTGGGCGCGGGCGACCCTTTGTACCACAATATTCAAGAGATTAAGAAAGCTGGCGAGCGTGCCAGCGGCTTGACGCGCCAGCTCCTGGCCTTTGGCCGCAAACTGGGGCTGGAGCCTAAGGTCCTGGACCTCAATGCCATCCTCTCGGAGATGAAAAGAATGTTGTCGCGCCTGATTGACGAGAATATTGATTTGCAGACCAGGGTTGAGCCTGAGCTTTGGCGAGTGAAAGCAGACCAGGGGCAGATTGAGCAGCTCATTATGAATCTGTCTATCAATGCCAAAGATGCCATGCCGCTCGGAGGCAAGCTCGTCATAGAGACTGCGAATGTCCAGATGGAAGAGGCGATTGCCAACAGGTATGACTCCGTTCAGTCAGGACCGCACGTCTTGCTGACCGTAAGTGATACGGGCTTCGGCATGGACGGGGAGACGCAGAAGCAGATTTTTGAGCCCTTCTTTACCACCAAGAAGGAAGGAAAGGGGACGGGCCTGGGGCTTTCCATCGTTTACAGCATCGTCAAGCAGAGCAACGGCTATATCTCTGTCGAGAGCATAGAGGGACGAGGGACGACCTTCAAGGTTTACTTGCCGCGGGTCGAAGAGAAGTTCGCGCAACTCTCTTTACCCTGTCAGAGGCCGGGCGAGCTGCCGCGAGGGACGGAGACGATACTGGTTGTGGAAGATGAAGAACTGGTGCGAGAGACAACCCGCGTCATCCTCGAAACGAGCGGCTACACGGTGCTTCAGGCGCGCGACTTCGATGAAGCAGTCACGCTCTGCAACCAGTACGAGAGGCCGATAGACTTGCTGGTCACGGATGTCGTGATGCCGGAGATGAGCGGGCCACAAATAGCTCGCAGCCTCTCTTTACTGCGCCCGGAGTTGCGTGTGCTCTACATGTCCGGCTATACGAGGAGGGCAATTAATCTCCATTACAGACTGGAACAGGACTGCCAATTTTTAGAGAAGCCTTTTACACCTGACGCCCTGGGTCGCAAGGTGCGCGAAGCGCTCGCCGCTGCACCGTCATGAGTGATGAGGCTGGGCCTCGCGCGGCAAGGGTAAGTCACACAGGCGCATCGAGACTAGAAAATAAGGAGAGCCGTCAGCAGCGGACCACCTAAAGGCCAGAGAAGAGGAGTTAACAGAGATGAGCAACGAAGCAACAAAGATTTCCAAAGAGATGCTGCTCGGGTCGAGCGCAAAAGTTTATAAGTATTTAGTGCTGCTGCTGGCGGCGGCGCTTCCCACGGGCGCGATCTTCTATCTGCTGATGTTCGGCAACCCGCAACTGAAAGCGCATGCGCTTGGCTTTCATGAAATCGCGATTAGCTTTGCCACTCTCACGTCAGCCTTCATTGCGTGGATAGCCTATCAGAACTACAAAACCAGCGGAGAGCACTACCTGCGTTTCGTTTCGCTGGCCTTTCTAAGCTTCGTCCTGATATATGCGCCGCACGGCATTCTGACCCCGATGGCCGATCACCATCTGACGCTCTTCTTGGTCTTTGGTCCAGTCTCCAGGCTGATGATGGCGATCTACCTGTTCGTTGGTCTGCTGCGTTTCAAGCATGCGCCGGACGACGTGAGCGTAAGACGGGAGAGGCGGCGTTGGTTGCCGCATGTGCTGCTTTTCATCGCCTGCGGAGTGCTGGTCTCTCTCATCGGCTCGCTGGTCGGCTTTGAGATTATTCACGTGAGAACCATTGAGGCGCTCTCGCTGGTGGTCTTTATCGCGTCTCTGCTGGTGATGCTCTACCAGGGTATTCGCAGACTGTTGATGTGGTATCACATGTTTGCCTTGCTCCTCTTCATTCAAGCGTCGGCTGCATTTCTCTTGGGCAAACCCTGGAATCATATGTGGTGGCTCGCGCATGGAGTCTCCGCAACAGGGTTCTTCATTCTGGGATATGCAGTCGTCCGCGCTCACCAGACCACACATTCCTTTAACACCATCTACACCGAAGTAGAGCTTTACGAAACTCTGAAATCGCGGACCGAGGACTTGAAAACTGTCAACAGGCGATTGGAAGAATACAGCGAGCAACTGGTCCGGGCGCTCGACGAGCGCAATCAGGAGGCGAAGGAGAAGGAGAGACTGATTCATGAGCTAGAAGAGGCGCTTGCCAAGGTGAGAATCTTGAGCGGCCTGCTCCCGATCTGTTCCTCCTGCAAGAATATTCGCGACGACAAAGGCTACTGGAACCAGATGGAGACATATATCAGCGAGCATTCCGATGCGGAGTTCAGTCACGGGCTTTGTCCATCCTGTGCCAAAGTGCTCTATCCGGAAGTCTATGCCTCTCTATATCAACAACCGGACCACTGAGCGAGACAACCCCCCTCGGCCCTTGATTCCAGGTCCGGAAACGGGAGCACGGCTGCCGTGTGTGGCCTTTAAATCCATCCGGAGCGCGTCCACTTAATCGGCGAAAATATGAGAGCACTGGTGATAGACGATGAACCGCAGGTACGCCGTTTTGTGTTGGATGTCTTGCGGGAGGATGGTTGGAACATTGTTGAAGCTGACACTGCCGAGCGTGCTTTTGAACTCTTGCGCGAGGCTCCCTCTAGAGGAGCGTTAGCCAGCGAGAGCGCCGCGCGCTCTCATGAGCCAGAAGAGTGGTCTTCGCTGGCAGAGGTGGAGGGCCGTTATGTTGCTCGCGTGCTGGTCCACACGGATGGCAATAAACAGGCCGCGTCCAGGCTCTTAGGCGTTGACCGCAAAACGCTCGAACGCATGATTAAACGGCATCACATCTAATTACGCTAATCAATCCGTCAAAAAGTAAAGATTGTCGCAAATTCGGACCTCACGTTGTGCGTCTCGCGCGAAGGAATGCCTCGGAACAGTGGTAAGCCGCCCGCATTAAAGAGCGAGCTATTGGCCGCCCGCGTGCGGAACAGAGATTGTTCATAGGCGAACGTGACGAACGAGTTAAGCTTATAAAGCAGGTTGCCCATAAAGACATCGCTCTTGCCGCGTCCGCCGAAACGCCTCGCATCGCGCGCCGTCGCCTGGTCATAGCCGTAATGCAGATGGCCGCTCCAACCGGCATTGCGTCCCTTCGGATTCGCTCCGAAAATACGCGAGAACGGGAAACCGAACTCGATAAAGCCACCCTGTCCGCGAACGGGGCGTTGCGGGGCAACTGTGGGCACTGCGTTGAGCAAGCCGAAGACGACTGTTGAGGAGCCGTCTATGGAAGAGGCGGTCGCCGTGCCAGTCAATCCGGCAGTGTCATTGAATACCGAAAAGAGCTGGCCGCCGAAATAAAAACGCAGGTCTGCGCCATTGTAATACTTGCCAGTAACGGTCACCAGACGCGTTGGCAGTTGCCATTCAACGGTATAGCCGTACTGATTACTGTCCACCTCCACGCCGTTCGGGAAAGCCGCCCTGAAGGAAGCCGGAACGTCCGCCGCACGCACTATGGCTTTGCGACGGCCCTGCATGAAGCTCAAGATAAACTGAGCGGCAGCCACGCCCGGAGCCCTGTCTAGTTGAAACTGTGTGACGAAGCGGCCCTGTATGTTGGGTCGCTCAGAGTCTGCTCCCTGTCGCTCGCCGAAGCCAAGCTGGTCGCTGACGTTGGCGGGCGTGTTGCCTGTGGCCGGAAGGACGAGCGCGAATTCGGGTTGAAACTTCAGAGCGCGCTGGCCGCCCGCATTGTAATTCAAGCCTGAGCGAATTTGTGGCAGGCGCTCATACGGATTACCGAAACCGACGTGCAGCGTCGTAGTCTCAATCGTATTCGGCAGAGTCGAGGAAGCAAAGGGCGTCCAATCCTGGCCGAAGAGCACAAAGCCGGTCGTCCTCTCGCCGAGGGCGCGGTCAATGCGTGCCCAGGCCAGGCGTATGGAAGGCTGGCTGGAACGAATAGAGGGGATGCTGCGATTGTTGACGCGTGTAAAATCGCCTTCAAAATCAAATTCGAGGCGGCCCGTGATGACCATTTTCGGGGCTGGGTCAAGCCACTCGAAATTCGCGCCTATGCGAAAGGCGCGGGCCTTAATATGAAACTCCGGCGAGTTGTTAGGTCCAGTGTCTCCGAGAAACAGAGGCAAAGGAAAATCGTTGCCTCCGGGCGATGAGGAATCGTGGACTAGGCTGGCCTTGAATAGACCGTAGAGCTTGAGCCGAGCGCCGCTGCCGAGCTTGATGTCAGGAATCAATCCTTCGCGTCTCGGAGAATCAATAGGCAGCACGCGCAACGGTGCGACCGCTGCGATAAAGGCAGGGGTTGTTGATTGAGGAGGGCTCGCGGCGGCGATGCCTTCGGACTTCGCGCCTTCCGGCTTGAGGGTCTGCGAACTCAGTGCCGGTGGGACTGTCTTCAGTTCGGCTGAAGCTGGCAACAGACCGGCAGATGCTGTTGGCGTAGCCACTCGAATCGCCTCAAACTCTGATTGGGTAATTAAGCCTTTATTGCGCAGCAGCAAGGCCAGCCTATCGCGTTGCTCTAAAGGCGTTCCCCCGATGCCGACGGCCTTACCCTCTTCGACGCTCAGCACACCCTTGCTGACCAGCACGCGAATCAGCGGGTCCGTGATGCTGGAATCCGCTTCGCCGGCCGACGTTTCTACAGTCGCGCCCGAAGATATGTCCGAGCGTATCGCCTGCGCCTGTGCGGAAAGGATAAACGCGGACGGCAGAATCAAGGTGAAGAGGAAACAGCGAAATGCTCTACTCATAGGAGATGGTTTCCTTTCTGGAAAAGAGACAGTGAGCGACGAATTTATAAAGAAATTAGTGCTAATGTAAAACTTAGGGCTGGATGAAGAGGTGCGGACGTGAGGGCTTCCCAATGAGTTGAGCGTCTCATTCGGAGGGTCCTTCCGGCAACACTCAATTAACTTTAAGGAGCTTGTATGGAACAGCGCACGGATATAGGACTGTTCAAGCAGCGAGCCGCTCACTCTTGAAGTTTTCTACAGGACAATTCGCCCGACCTTGATTGAACTGCTCGTGACTCGATTAAAATCGTCGCCAGGTAATGGGCCGAGCGAATCTATACAGCAACCCCTTTTGCTATCCTATACAAGCTCCAACTTTAATTCACTTATTGCTGCTTCGTCAATCTCCTTCTGCTTCCTACAAATGACTGAGCACGTCGCGGCTCGCCAGTGGTGGGCGATGAATCCGCGGGAACTCTGCCTTGAGCAGCAGGTCGAGAATCAGTTCTGCGTCGCGCCGGTCATTCTTCTGTCTACGCTTGGCCAGCCTCCTGATCTCTGAAGCATCCCCAATGAGCACCTGGTGGCCGAGGCCCTCCAGCAGTTCGACGAACCATGTACTGTAGCCGCTGGCTTCTATCCCAACCATCACTTCGCCTGTGAAGCGGGAGTAGAAGCCCCGGACATCATCTTTCTTGTGGTCTAACACTACTCGGTGGAGAGCCCCGTCGGTCGTGTCACAGTAGCAAATAGTTTGTTGACGCGCGTGAAAGTCAACGCCACAATAGATCGGCATAGGCACCTCCTTCGCGGTCTCATGTGCAAGATGAGTCTATCGCAACTCACAAGTGAGTTGGAGGCGCATGCTTCATAACATCAGAGCCGCGAGAACACTGCTTCGCCATCTAATGGCCGGGGTAAGATTCTCAATCCGGCTCAAGCAGCGCCTAACATTTACCAGATATAATGAGGTGGAGCGAGCGATGCATTGCTGCCTCCACAGGTGTTGCAGGATATGGCGCAAACGCTCAACGGCGTGCCGCCTGCCAAAGTTACCAATCGCCTGAACGCCGGACAGCCCAATGGCCGCGCTTTCACTATGAAGCTGAAGAGCAGTATCTTGACCGGCCCCTTCGTTCCTTCAGGCAAGCGTTTGGAAACCCTGAAACCGAAGGCGCGTAGAGCTAATACACGTGCAGGTAATAAATAGAGGGCGGTAGAACCAGAATGGGCACTGATTTATTCGTGCGCCTATTTAACGCTCTTTACAATACGTCTCTCACTTGCACGAAGATTTAAAGACGGGTGGCGCTTACTCAGCACCCGCACCATGTGTTCCTTCGTGACGTGGGTGTAGCGCTGCGTAGTAGCGATTGACGCGTGTCCTAGAAACTCTTGCACAACACGAATGTCAACGCCGTTCTTAAGCAGCAGTGTCGCCACCGTGTGCCGCAGCATGTGCGGCGTCACATGACGCTTGATCCTTGCTTCCCGCCGCAGCCGTGCGATGATGTTACTGATCCCTTGGGTCGAAAGTCGCCCGCCCGTCGCGTTGACGAAAAGTGCTTGACTCTCTGTCTTCATGTGCCTGCGTGCCTCCAAGTGTGCGCGTTGGATGCGTACCGTCTCCTCGTCCACGGTGAAAGCCAAACGCTCCCTTCCACCTTTGCCTTGCACCCTGAAGGCACCTTCCCGTATGAAGAAGTCGCTGATGTCGAGCGCAGATGCTTCACCCACGCGCATGCCTGTGGCGAAGAGTAGGTCCACCAATGCTAGATTTCGCAACGCACGGTAGCCCGGCGGCAGGGCTGTGCCAATCCCGGGCGATAACATTGCCTTACTTTGCCGACTGACCTCATCGTCAGAGTGGTTGCGGCGCGCGCGTGTGAGCAGCGCACGCATCTCCCTCTCAGTAAGAGCGCGCGGGAGTTGTTTTACACGCCCGAGACTTAGCTTCACGCGCCAGAATGGGGACTCAGAAAGAACGCCCTTACGTACCCAGTAAGAGCAGAAAACTTTGAGCACCACGATCTTTCGCCGGCTGGATGCGGGTAAGTATCCTGCCAGCCGCAGGTGCGCCGCCCAGCTCTCAACGACACTGCCGTTCAATGATAAGAGATCGAACTCCCCACCAAGAAAGGCGCAGACCTGCGCCAGATCAGAGGAGTAAGCCGCCTCTGTCTTCTTCGTCCGCTCGTGTGTCGAGAAGTAACCGCTCAAGAACTCAGTGATCGCCCGATTTAGTCGCATACCCTGTGCATGGGCGCAGACCTCCGCCCACATGTCCCTTCAATGTGAAAAAGCTCAGGTGAGTAAATCGAATACAGTGGGATGATGAAACCTTGGCGTGAGTTTAACGACTAGGGGTCAATAGTTCAAGTGAATTAATGAGCAGATATGCGACGCACTCTTCAACCAGAAACATAAGATGACTATCAGAATTGAATGCTCGCTAATGTCCTTTTCAGGCATTCCTTTTAAAGAAGTATCATTGAGGAATGTTGGAAAACAATTGCGTTTAGGCACAATTACCTAAATAATACCTGCCTATCGGGGAAGTTCTACTACCGAATTCTACGGATAATTAGGAATTATCAGGGGCTTAGCCCGCTCAATCTACGTGAACGAAGAGGTTGATATTCTTATAGTTGGCGGGGGACCCGCCGGCCTGCTGGCTGCCTCGTATCTAGCCGAGCGTCACAATGTGGCCTTGATTGAGCGGGG
>DASWMI010000166.1:0-28391 GCA_036399835.1 Pyrinomonadaceae bacterium
TCAGGCGCGGGCGCTGGACCGAAGAGGATAGGGAACTGGCTGGCTGGCTTTCCGCATCCGAAAAGAATCGCGCGGAAAATGTGATGATCGTGGACCTGCTGCGTAACGACCTGGGCCGCATCGCGCGCACAGGTTCTGTGGAAGTCTCCGCGCTCTGCGAGATAGAGCGTTACCCGACAGTCTTTCAGATGACCTCGACCGTCAGGGCCAGACCTCGTGACGCTCTTAAATTGGAAGAGCTGCTCGGCGCGCTCTTTCCATGCGGCTCTGTCACGGGCGCTCCAAAAATCAGTACGATGCGGATTATCGCAGAGGTTGAAGACGCGCCGCGCGGAGTCTACTGCGGGTCAATCGGCTTTATCTCTCCGCAGCGCGAGGCCACCTTCAATGTAGCCATTCGCACGCTGACCATCAACGGTCGAAGCCAGCTCGCGGAGTATGGCGTGGGCGGCGGGATTACATGGGACTCTAACGCCGCGGATGAATATAGCGAAGCGCTCCTCAAGGCTGATGTACTGGTCCAGGAGTTGGCAGACTTTCAGCTTCTGGAAACGCTACGCCTTGAAGATGGCAGCTATACTCTCCTGGAAAACCATCTTGAGCGCCTGCTTGATTCGGCACAATATTTCGGGTTTAGCCTCTCCTTGACGGACGCCCGCGCGGCACTCAAGCGGGAGGCTGAAGAGAGAGGCTTTGGAGCTTACCGCGTGCGGCTGCTCGCAGACCGGACCGGGCGTGTGCTTTGCGAGAGCGCATCATTAACGCCGCTTAATCAAGAGGCGCAGCCCGTCGCGCTGGCGCGCCGCCCAGTCTCCCGCCGCAATCGTTTTCTCTATCACAAAACCACGCGCCGCGCCCTCTATGAGCGTGCGCTGGCAGAGCACACGGCGTCCTTTGATGTTCTATTGTGGAATGAAGAAGAAGAGTTGACGGAGTTTACGAGGGGCAACCTGGTCCTCAAGATTGACGGCCAGCTTTGGACTCCCAAGCGCGAGAGCGGGCTGCTGGCGGGCACGTTCCGCCGCGAGCTGCTCGATAGCGGACTCGTCATCGAACGTCTCTTGAAGCTCACTGATCTCAAGCTGGCTTCTCAAATCTTCTTTATCAACAGCGTTCGCGGATGGGTGGAGGTGCGGCTGGTCCAGTAGCAAGCAACGCCGAATCTTTTAACTTCGCACGGGCGCTGGCCGCGAGATGATGGACCAGATAATCAAGACCAGGAAAAGCGCTAAAGATATGGCACTGAGCGCGCGGCCTAACTGTTCCGGCCTCTTGCGCTCTAAGCTGAGACGGACGAGATGCCTGCCGCCCGGGATGGAAATTCTCAACAAGCCTTTGTCTGAGGAAGGCTCAAGGGCAATCGGCTGAGACTCGTCCATGTATGCCGCCCAACCCGGATAATAAAATTGGTCCACATCGAGCACCATCCCGCCCGTGCTCTCCTCCTTCAAAAGGATGAATCCAGGCTCCCACCTCTCAACGGAAACACGGCCCATGCCTTCTATCAGCTCCACATGGCTCTGATTCCTGCCGGGCTGAATCAGCTCTTTGATAAATGGATTGACATTGCGGCTTTGGAGCGCGGCCCAGATGGGCCTGTATTCATCAACATCCTTGCGCTGCCGTAACCTGTTGCTGACATCCTCCAGCTTCTCCTCTTTTTGAGGGTCGGAGAGGGGCACATTCCTCCATGCGGCCCAGAAGGTCAGCGGGATCCAACTTGTGATGAGCAGCAACGCAAGCGCCCCGATCACGTAAAGCTTCGGCGTGAACGGCCTCTTGATGGCATGGAGGCTTAAAGAGAGAAGGACTGTCGTGGCAAGAAGCAGGATGATATTGAAGCGCCAGGGAAACTGTACTCTTTGCAGAACCACTATCAGCTTCCATAAAGGCTTGCTCACGGGCGTCATCATAAAAAAGCAGATGGCCGCCGTAGTGGTCCAGAAAAGCGCCGCCCTTTTTATCTTCGCATCTGAGCTGGTCCGGCTGAGCCAGTATGCACCGGAGGCGAGAAATATCGTCGTCAGGACAATCCATGAGAGCTTCGCGGTGAGGTGTACGGAGAGCCATTTGGTCAAAAGAAACCAGTTCTCGTAATTAAAGTTGTCCGTCAGCATGGCCTGCATAAAGACAAAATCCTGCATCATCATGGCCGGCAATAAATAGATCGCGGCTAACCCCGTACCGAGCGCCATCGCTCCCAAAGTCAAAGCGAGCGTCCTCTTTCTCTCCGGCGCTTCCGTCATAAAGAATGCGTCGCAGATGACGAGAGGGGAAAAGATGAGCGTCGTCGGCAGATGCGACATAACGAGTAGAGCGTAGCAGAGGGCGAGCCTGGCAATCGCGAATCTGCGGCGGTCTCTGACGTGTTGGACCTCTGAGAGAATCAAGGGTACCCAGACAAAGGCCCAGAGTTCCGCGAAAGCGCCGCGCACATAAAGATCAATCGCCGCGTGATACGGCATCGCCATGTAGAGCAGCGCGCCAATCAAAGCCGACCTCTGGCCGACGAATCTTTCGAGCCATAAAAACAGGGTGATGCCGGATGCGATCATCGCTACGGATGCAGACACGCCGAGCTGACGCCAGCCCAGAGGGTCTTGAGTAAAGAGCGGTTTGAGTAAGCTCGTCAGGTAGTATGGAACCGGCGGGTAGTAGAAAAAGGCCGGGCTTCCGAGACCTCCGTTCAATCCCTGTAGCCAGCGCGGATAGAGATCACCGGACCAGAACTGTTCGGAAAACTGTGTGTACCAGACGGCGTGAATCGCCCCGTCGTCGCTATAGAAAGGGAAGCCATACAGCAGGACCGGAAGCGTGATGATGAGGCCCACGGCGACGATGACAATCATTGAGAGCGCCCTGTGATGAGCAACAAAATTCTGTGAGCCGAATATACGCGAGGTCTTGTCTAACATCGCTGTCGCTACCAGAGGCTTGCGGCCATAAACAGAACTGTTGGACCTGTTTATGGCCGCGTAGAAAGTTATTGCCGAAAGCTTCGCAGGACGCATAGTGCCAGCATTGCGAGGCCGTTGGCAAGAGGGAATTCGCGCAGAAAGACGGCGGGGCAAGAGCCGACTTGCTGACTTGCATCGCCTCGTCAAACCCGTGCTTTAGAAGAGCGAAGGCTGGTCCTCAAGGTCCGCGGGTTCGACGAAGGGCTGGTCCAGCAGGCGCTTGAGCTTGTTGGCGCTCGCGGGCGCATGGCCTTCGTAGTAGTTGCTGAAGTAAGCGTAGATGTGTGGAAGGCTGGCCGAGAGTTCTGTGATGATTCTGGACCAGTCGCGCAGGTTGTGGTCCTGCGGGCGTTGGATACGGTCAAAGCGCGTCAGGTTGCGTGCGCCCATCCAGCGCAGATAGACAAAATCGGCTGTCGGCTGGCGGGCCAGTTGCCGGACGGCTTCGCGTTCAAGCCATGGGCCTTCGACCAGCGCGATTGAAACATTATGCGTGGCTAAAAACTCCTTAAGGCCGCGCGCTTCGAGCCAGTCGGCGCTGCGAAATTCTATGCTAAAGCGAAGGTCGCGCGGCAGGTGCGGGAGAAAATCGCGCAGGGCGCGCACGTTCTCGGGCGTGGCGATGAATTGCGGCGGAAGCTGTATGAGCACGGCGGCGAGCCTCTCTTTCAGGCTGCGTGCGCGCTCACAGAATTCAAGGAGCAGCTCTGCGCTTCCGTCGCGCAGGGCGCGCTGATGTGTAATCTCCTGCGGCAGCTTGAGAGAAAAGGTAAAGGAGGAAGGCGTGCGTCTGGTCCAGCCTTCGAGCGTTTTAATCGAAGGGATGGCGTAAAAGGTCGAATCAACCTCGACCGTCCCGAAGGCGCGCGCATAAGCTTCAAGCATCTCGGTCGCCCTGGTGCCCTTTGGATAAAAAACTCTGTCGCCGCCGGATGGTCCAGTTACCCAGTCGTCGTAATTCCATCCCTGGCATCCAACCTCTATGCCCATGCGCTCTGTTGGTTGAGACATGGCCTCATAGTCTCAAGTCCGGAGTCCGGAGTCTAGAGTCGGAAGAAAGTCTTCTGACTATACATTCCAGACTTTAGACTCTTGACTGTTTACGCAGACGATGACGTTGATGATGCCGAGCAGGTGCGGCTCTACGCGTAAAGGCAGGAGTCCTGCGCGGGTCGCCGCTTCGACTGTGCGGCGGTTGAAGTGGTCTTCAAAGATGGCGACGGTCAGGATGCTGAGGAGATCGAAGATTGGTCCAAGCAGACCTGTGGGGCGGACGTGCTCAAGAAGGGCAATCGTGCCGCCGGGCCGGACGACGCGGCGCAACTCCTTGAAAGCCCTCTCGGGCGAGACGAGCGAGCAGAAGACGAGCGTGGCGAAGGCCGCATCGAACGAGGCATCAGGGAAGGGCAGCTCTTCGGCGCTGGACTGGACCAGGTGCAGACCGGCGGGGCAATCTTTCCCGCTCGCTATCTTGAGCATCTCGCGGCTCAACTCGCTGGCCGCGCCGTGCGCGCCTCGCGGATAGTAAGAGAAGTTCAGCCCTGTGCCTGTTCCGATTTCCAGTATGCTAGAGTCTTCAGGCAGTTCCGCAAGGGTACGCGCGCGCAAGGTTGAGAGGCCAAGACGTTCGAGCGGGCGCATCAACCCGTCATAATAAGAGGCGGCGCGGTCATAAATAGCGCGCGCCCTCGATAAATTGCTGGCCGTCTCCGGCATTGGTTTAAAGTGCTGGACCGATTCGACGGACGCGCTTCCAGTCAGCGCATCATCATCACGACCTTGCGCTCGCGCGGGCCGTCGAACTCGCAGAGGAAGATGCCCTGCCAGCGTCCTAGCAGCAGTTCGCCTTCGTGAAAGGGGACGGTGACGGTTGGACCAAAGAGGCTCGCCTTGAGATGCGCGTCTGAATTCTCTTCGCCGTGACGAAAGCCCATGCCATGCTGCGGTAAGAGTGTGCGCAGGGCCAGCAGCATGTCGCGCTGCACATCTGGGTCTGCATTCTCGTTGACCGTCAGTCCGGCTGTGGTGTGTTGCACATAGAGCACGCAGATGCCCTCCTGCGCGCCTGATTCCTTAAGCCTGCGCCGGACCTCGCCGGTGATTTCCAGCATCTCTTCGCGCTCGCGAGAGCGCACGCGCAACTCGTACATGCTCATCGAGAATCATTGTACAACAAGAACGCGTGGCGGTGAGCAAGGATAAAAAGGCGGGAATTGAAAATGAGAAAAGCCGTGAGCGTAAGACGGGCGCTCGATTGTCAAGGCTCGTCTTTCGCTCACGGCTTCGATTTTCAACTCGCGCAGACCGAAAGCTTATTGCTCTTTCTCTTTATTACCGGGAGCTAGCGCGAAGACATAGCTGACGACGCCGACAACCTTGACGGGTTGGCCTTCCAAGAGAGTCGGTCTAAATTGTGCTTCCCTGGCGGCGTCCACAGCGGCGGACTGAAGCAGCGGGTGTCCGCTGATGGCCTCTGCGGCGATGACGTTGCCCTCTTCATCCAGTGTGACTTTGACCTTGACCTCGCCCTGCGCGCGTGCGGCGCGTGCGATTTCAGGATAACGCGGTTGCGGCAGCCTGAGCGCCTGCCCGTTGATGCCGTCTCCGCCTGCGCTGACGACGCGCCGTTCTTTAGTTGCTTCCTTCTCATCATCGGGCGCGGGCAGCGAGGCGGACCTGGCAGAAGAACCTGCGGGTGGCGGCGGGGGTGAAGGCGGGTGCGGGTCGCGCGGGCGTCCGCCCCAGTTGCTGCCGTCCGTGAAGGCGACCCAGGCCAGTTCGATTGTAATCTCGCCGGGGCGGTTGGGGAGGATGACGTTGCGCCTCCACCATTGCGATTCGATGGAGCGTGCCTCGCCCGGCTGGAACGGCTCCGCATAACCGACCATGACCACCGTCTTGCCGTTAACGATAAACCGGATGCCGATCTCGCGGACCCGTTTTTCCGTGACGTTGGTCAGCATAATCTTAGACAGCGTGGAGTATTCGTTGGCGAGGGTCATCTTAGCCATTGATGCGTCTGCGCCGTTGTCCAGGCTCTCATCAAAAAAGTCCGCCTCTTCGTTCGCCGCGCGCTTGAGCTGTTCGCGTGTGACGGCCCTCATCGTGGCGTTGTTGATGATGAGAGGCGCGCCATTTAAGTTTGTAAAATTGAGCGCGACTTCGGGCGCTTGCATGATTTCCCGGACCGCTGGACCAGCTTCAGCGTCCTGCCGCATGGTCAGCGCGCTGCCGCGCGTTGTGATGACGACCGGACCTGTTTTGGGCGACCCTTTCTCCTGTGCGAGGGCGCTCCGACTGTAGGTCGAAATTCCCATCAAGACAGTAAACATGAAGGCGATGGCGAGCGTTGCGCCGAAGATGGCGCGCTGGCGTGCCGTCGAGATAAAATTCGTCTTGCCCGACATGATGTTTTCAATCCTCCTTCGCAGGTTAGAACCGTTCCCGACGCCCGCCACCCCGGCCACTCTCCAGCCAAAGCAGAGGCGCACAACTTTTAGTATGCCGGAAGCGTAAGCGCCCGGACCCTCACACATTCCCAGGACCAGCTCATCGCAAGCTTGCTCGCGTTCGTCCAGCAAGCGTCGGTTGATAAACCAGACGAGCGGGTGAAACCAGAGCGCCGCGCAGAGCAGCATCTGCAAGTTGCCCAAAAGATTGTCGCGGCGCTTTACGTGGCCCAGCTCGTGCAACATGATGGCTTCAAGTTCTTCATCATCGAGATGGTCCGCAACCTCTTCCGGCAGGACCAGCACCGGATGCCATGTGCGCCACACGCCCGGCTCACCCCTCTGCGGCGAAAGCACGAGGGCTGGTCCAGTCTTGAGGCCAAGCCGCACGCGCGCACGCTCAAGAGCCTCGTGCTCGCGCCCTTCATCAAGAGAATGCCCGGCCTTGAGCGCGCCGAGCAGCTCCCTTCGCCGCCACCACCAGGCCGCGAGTAAAGCGCAGCAGCCGATTAGCCAGAGGCCAGTCAAAACGCAATACAGCTCGTTGTGAGCCGCACCGCCAGCCGTCACAATGGTTGTTCGGTCTTCGCTCACCATGACCGAGAGCGGCTGCGCCAGGCGTTGGAAAACTTCCACGCCCTGATTCGCTTGAGGCGTCGAGCCGGGAAACGTCAGGGCGCTGAAGTTGAGCTGTCGCAGCAGCCAGGCGAAGAGGGCCGCCGGAATGATGAACTTTGCGGAGGCGATGAGCCAGAGCGCGTAACGCACGCGCGCCGGAGCACGCCTGAGCAAGAGCGAGAGGGCCAGGACCACCAGCGCGAAAAGGGTCGCCTGCCAGAGATGGTCCACAAAGACAGGCCAGAAGGCGGCACAATAGCGTGCGAGAATTTCGTGCAACGCGCTCATCTCTGTTTTCCTTCCTTGTCGTCGCCGACGGTGCGCGCCCGACCCTTCTTCCCGCCAGCCGCCCTCTCCTCTGCGTCCCGCCCGGCCTCCAACTCTGCGAGAGTGCTTTCCATCTCGCGCACATCGTCGAGGGTGAGCTTGCCCGTCTCCACGAGCTGGGCCACGAGCATCCTGGGCGAACCACCGAAGAAGCTGAGCAACTCGTTTATCAAGCGATGGTGAGCCGCTTTACGCGAGACGACAGGCTCGAAGATATGCGCGTTGCCGATCTTCTTGACACGCCGCACAGCGCCCTTCTCTTCAAGGCGATAGATAATCGTCTGAACAGTCGTATAAGCGGGGCGCTTGCGCTCCGGCAACTGTTCCTGAATCTCTCGCACGGACGCGCGGCCCAGCACCCACACCGCGTCCATAATCTCCATCTCGAACTTCGTCAATTTAATGTTCGGCTCGCGTGCCATTTGACCCCCTCCGGCAATGCGTGTACTACGCTTGAGGTTGATTCTACTACAAAAGTAGTAGATGTCAAGAATATTTTTTATGGGAATGGAAAAATAAAAAAGCCCGCGACGCGTAGCACCATACGTCGCGGGCTTTTTGAACCTTGAGCAGCCGGAACGCTTTCGCGTTTAGTCTTCGTGCCGTGTCGTGCGGCGTAGCAAGGCCCAGCCGGAAGGCAGCACCGCGGCGGCGAGCACTATCTTAATGAGGTCGCCCGCGAGAAACGGCGCGACACCAAGACGCGCGGCCTCCGCCGCCGGCATGAAGCGCGCGAGCCAGGTCCAGCCGCTAAATAAAATCAGCGCGGAGCCTATGCACATGGCTGCGGCGGCGGTCAGAAAGCGCCTGTCCCAGCCGCGCTCTGCGAGCAGCCCGACGACAAAAGCGGCTGCCGGATAGGACCAGAGATAACCCGCCGTCGGACTCAGCAAGAGATGCTGTAAGCCTCCGTGTCCGGCATAAAAGAAGGGCAGGCCGCTCGCGCCTTCCAGCAGATAGGCGAGCATCGCCAGCGCACCGAGCCGCGAGCCGAGCAGCGCGCCCGCGAGGAGCACGGCGAAGGTCTGCCCTGTAATGGGCACATAAGGCAAGGGAATGACGACCTGCGCCGCGAGCGCCGTCAGCAGACTAAAAGCTATGACGAGGAGGAGCGAGCGCGCCCAGTCAAACGGCGAGAGAAACGCGCCCGCCAGTGTTCCGGTTTGAATGTGGGAAGTGTTCATGAAAGTTTACCTATTGAGCCTGAATCTTTAAATGGACCACTTTTCAAAAGCCTGTGCGAGAGTGCGATGGACCATTCAGCGAGCGATGGCAGGCGAGCGGTCATCACTTCAAAGTGTCAATGATGGCCGCCCGATGCGCATCTTCGGTTAATCCGCCGCGACACCCTCCTTATCAGTTCCCATGGCCCTGACGGTCGGGTCAATCTTCTCGGAGCCGATGCGCATTCCGTAGAAAGAGCGCCAGACGAAGTAGACCGAGACGAGGAAGAAGAGGGCCGCCAGGATGTGGCTGATGTTAGAGCCTGCTTCGTTGGTCAGCCTGACGGCTACTTCAACGGCCAGGAGGCCAAAGAGCGTCGTAAACTTGATGACGGGGTTGAGCGCCACGCTTGAAGTGTCCTTGAAGGGGTCGCCCACTGTGTCGCCCACGACGGTCGCATCATGCAGGGCCGTGCCCTTCTGCTTGAGTTCGACTTCGACGACCTTCTTCGCGTTGTCCCATGCGCCGCCCGCGTTCGCCATGAAGATGGCCTGGTAAAGACCGAAGACGGCAATCGAGATGAGATAGCCGATAAAGAAGAAAGGCTCTACGAAAGCAAAGGCGAGCGATGAGAAGAAGACCGTCATGAAGATATTGAACATGCCCTTCTGCGCATACTGTGTGCAGATGTGGACCACCTTCTTGCTGTCTTCGACCGAAGCCTTCTCGACGCCTTCGAGCTTGATGTTGGCCTTGATAAATTCGACCGCGCGGTAAGCGCCGGTCGTCACAGCCTGGATTGATGCGCCCGTAAACCAGTAGATAATCGCGCCGCCCGTGATGAGTCCGAGCACGAAGGGCGCGTAGAGCAGCGAGAGATTTTCGGTCCTGACGGTGAGGCCGTTGGTCAGCGTCATAATGATCGAGAAGATCATCGTCGTCGCCCCGACGACAGCCGTCCCGATGAGCACGGGCTTAGCTGTGGCCTTAAAGGTGTTGCCCGCGCCGTCGTTCTCTTCGAGCAGATGCTTGGCGCGCTCGAAGTTGACGGTCACGCCGAAGTCCCTCTTAATCTCTTCTTCAATCCCCGGAATCTGCTCGATTAAGGAGAGCTCGTAAACAGATTGCGCGTTGTCCGTGACCGGACCATAAGAATCAACGGCAATCGTCACAGGTCCCATGCCGAGAAAGCCGAAGGCGACCAGCCCGAAGGCAAAGACAGCCGGAGCGACCATCAAGGCCCCGACACCCTGCGTGCTGAAGAGGTAGGCGATACCCATCAAGCCGACAATGCTCAGGCCGAGCCAGTAGGCGGAGAAGTTGCCAGCGACCAGGCCAGACAGGATATTGAGCGAAGGGCCGCCCTCACGCGAAGACGTGACCACCTCTTTGACGTGGCCCGATTCTGTCGAAGTAAAGATTTTGACCAGCTCAGGGATGACCGCGCCCGCGAGAGTCCCGCAGGAAATGATGGTCGCCAGTTTCCACCAGAGCGTCTCGTCGTTGCCGAGCACCGGAACGATCAGGTACGAGACGATGTAGGTCAAAGTAATCGAGATGATGGAGGTAATCCAGACGAGCGAAGTCAGCGGAGCTTCAAAATTCATACGGTCCGCGTTGGCGTAACGCGCCTTCGTGATGGCTTCGTTGATAAAGAAGGCGAGCGCGCTCGCGATGACCATCATGATGCGCATGACGAAAATCCAGACCAGCAGTTGGACGGCGACGACGGCCTGGTCGCGCACGCCGAGCAGGATAAAGGTGATGAGCGCCACGCCCGTCACGCCGTAAGTCTCAAAGCCGTCGGCGCTTGGTCCAACAGAATCGCCCGCGTTGTCTCCCGTGCAATCGGCAATCACGCCGGGGTTGCGCGCATCGTCCTCTTTAATCTTGAAGACGATCTTCATCAGGTCCGAGCCGATGTCCGCAATCTTCGTGAAGATGCCGCCCGCTATGCGCAAGGCGGCGGCGCCCAGAGATTCTCCGATGGCGAAGCCTATAAAGCATGGTCCGGCGTAGGTGCGCGGCACAAAGAGCAGGATAAAGAGCATGATTAAAAGCTCGACCGAGATGAGCAGCATGCCTATGCTCATGCCAGCCTTGAGCGGAATCGAATAGATCGGGTAAGGCTTACCCTCCAGGCTCGCAAAGGCTGTGCGCGAATTGGCAAAGGTATTGACGCGGATGCCGAACCAGGCTACGCCGTAGCTGCCCGCGATGCCGACCAGGCTAAACAGAAGAATGACGACCAGTCGCAGCCCTGTGCTCGTGTTCGGGTCTGCGGGCGGCGAGAGATAGCCGAAGTAGAGAATGATAATCGCGGCGATGAACGCCTCAAGGATGAGTATGAACTTGCCCTGCGTGATGAGATAAGTCTTACAGGTCTCGTAGATCAGCTCCGAAATCTCTTTCATGGACCTGTGGACCGAACGGTTCTTCAGGTTGATGAAGATTGCCAGCCCGAACATCAGTCCGAGGAAACAGACCAGCAGACCGATCATCAGCAGCGTGCGCCCCGTAAAGCGGTCTCCGATAAATGAGACCCTGGATAAATCGGGCAGGACCAGATTGGCCTCGCCGCCTCCGGCCTCATGCGTCACGGCCTGAGTCGAAGGGCCTGTCCCGCGTGCCTCGTTCGGCGCGGGCGCGCTCGGCCTCTGCTGGGCCAGAGAGGTCGAAGCCCCCAAAGCCACGCAGCAGAGCATGGCTACGAGAGGCAAAGCCTTGCGGCCACGCCCGCGTGCGAGCGCTGAAGCAAAGGCTTGACGAATTGAGACCTGAGACGTGAGGCACACGGCAAAGGCTAATAATAAAAGACTGACGACAAAGACCGACGTTGTTTCCACGATACAACGATTCCTTTCTGCTCTCATGTAAATAGAATGGCTGGATAATCTGCCACAGACGCATCTCGCCCCTTTCGAGTCAACAGGCAGACCCTCGCGCACAGGAATCGTTTCCTGTGTCCTGACGGTCCAAAGGCAAGTCGCGCTAAAAGATGAGTATTATTGCTGATTTCTGTGCAAACTGTCCACACCGCAGAGAAAGCGTCAGAGATTGGACCAGCCAAAACGAGCCATCGGACTCAAGAGCCGCTCGGCTCTCGAGCCGGACAGGATGCGCTAACGAATCGGATGATTGACCTCGCTCTCGCTCAGGAAGTGTGGCGCGTCGCTCCTCTGGTAGTCATGTGTAGGCGCGAGCGCATACGCATCTGCCAGTTGCTGCGCGGCAACTCTTCATCTTCAAATTGGCCCAGAGCCTCTCTGAGCGTCTCGCCACCGGCCTGTCGCGTTTTCAGATAGAGCAGCGCCGTGATGAGCGCGCTAAAGGAAGCGACCAGGACCGTGATAGGGAAAGAGATGATCTGGTAGATGTGGCTGAAGAGGCTGGCGCGGCTACCTTGCAGTTGAAGCGCCTTGACGAGCGAGTAGATGAGAAAGGCCAGGAGGCCGGAAGTCAGGACGGGCATCACGACCTGTATAAAGATGACCAGCGCGACGGTGCGCCAGGACCTTCTGGATAGCTCTCTGGAACGTTTGAGGGCGGCGCGACCCTTTGTCTCTTCCATCATCATGACGGGCGTCACCAGAGAATAGTTGAGCATCACGAAGATGCCCGGCAAGAGGCACATGAGCATCCCAAACGTGGTCATAAAGCTGACCAGGAGGGCCGTCGTGAGCAAAGGTCGCAAGCGTTTTCTGAGCGCGGCGAAGACTGCGCGGAGCTGAATGGGTCTGAGCGGCGCGGCCAGCAGTTGTGTGACGATACGCGTCGTGACGCCAATCAGGATGGCCGCCGCAGTAAAAGCGAAGAGCATCGTCAAGAGGCTCAGTACGACACTGGTGGAGATGATGAGCCACTGCGGCAAGAGCTTGCGCGTCGTCAAGACGCCGAGCACGATTTGCAGGATGTTGAGGACAAACACGGGAAGAAAAATGAGCGCCGTGACTCGCAGAAAGACAGGCAGGTGTTCGCTGTAAAGCGCCAGCGCGTGCCGCAGGAGTCGTCCTGCTCCCTCCGCGTGTGCGCGCAAGGCGCTGGCAAATGCTCCCGCTGTGGGCGGACGCTCCGCCGGATTCTTCGCCAGCGCAGACATCACCGTCCGCGCTACCTTGTGCGGGACACGCTTCTCATTGAGAGGCGGCGGCGGCTCTTCCTGATGCTGTCGCTTGACCGCCAGAAAATCTCCCTTGAAGGGCGTTCCGCCTGAGAGCATTTGATAGGCAATGATGCCAAGACTGTAAATGTCCGCGCGTGTGTCGAGGGTTTCGCCGCGCCACTGTTCGGGCGACATATAGAAGGGCGTGCCGAGCGTGGCACCGATCTGTGTCAGGCCGTCGGTCGAAACCGTCTGCGATAAGCGCCGCTCGCCCTGCGTGCGCTGCTCAAGTAGGCGCGTGTGATCGCCGTCCGTGAGAGGCTCTATGAGTTGCGTGGAGGCTTCGGATAGCTCCTCGTCATCAGCCGCGGCGGGTTGCAGGAGCGTGGCGGCTTCCGAGGAGCTTGTCTCGCGCCTGGATTCCCCAGCCGTGCGGCCCGCACCGGAATCCTGCGACGCCGAATTTGCCGAAGCCTGGCCGGAAACGTGCGAAGACTCTTCGATCAAGGTCGGCAACTCTTGAGACAGCGAAGGCGAGGAGACGCCGGAAGCCGAAGATGAAGATGAAGCTGAAGACGAAGTGGAATTTGAGCTGGATGTCGAAGATGAAGACGAGTTTGAAGATGAAGAAGCATTGAGTGCGTTGTCTGAAGCGGGGCGCGCGGTTGTGTCTGCGAGCTTGGCGATTCCGAAATCGAGCACCTTGACGGTGTAGCCGCCCCTGTGATTAGGCTCAAGCCAGATGTTGTCGGGCTTGAGGTCGCGGTGGATGATGCCCTGCCTGTGAGCTTCGTCAAGCGCGGCACAGGTCTGTTCGAGAATATCCACGACCCAGTCCACAGGTAGCCGCGTCTCTTCGGCGAGCACTTCGCCGAGCGTGCAGCCGTCCAGGTATTCCATCACTAGATAGGCGACGCGCTCGCTTCCGACGCGCGCAAAACCGAAATCCGTGACATCCACGACATTCGGATGGCGCAGGCGACCAGCGGCACGCGCCTCGCGCTTAAAACGCTCGACAAATTCTGCGTGCTGCATAAACTGCGGCGCGATGACCTTGAGGGCGACGGGCCTATCCGTCCCGATGTGCATCGCCAGATAGACAGCGCCCATCCCGCCCTTGCCCAGCTCTTTTTCAATCAGGTACTTTTCATCCAGCACCTGTCCGATGAGTTGCCTCAGTTCCATGCGAAGCCTTCTCGCTTGTCTACCAACAGAAATACCCGAGCGGACTTTTCCAACAGAGGGTCGGGTCAACGCCTGGCAGGATAAGGAAAATTTGGACCACCTTCGCGCGCAGCAGCAGCGGCCCGTTAATATAAACGATTTCAACTGCGGAGCATAACGCTTGCCGAAGCGGATGTATCTTGAAAGCTCACGCAAAGAGAACGGCTGCCTCGTTCAAAGCAGCCGTTCTCTGTCAAGAGCACTGCCCGACAGTCTATTTGACGGGCGCTTTCGAGCCGTTCTCGGCCGGAAGATTAAGGCGGTCCTTAAAGAGATTGAGCAAGAGAAGCGAGCCGATGCCGCCCGCGCCGTCGCCGGAGCCGGAGGCCAGGATGTCCGGCGTGATGCGCACGCCCTTCTCGCCTATGACTTTGAGGGTTTCAACCAGCGCCACTCCCTGTGGACCAAGCGCGTTGACCTGCTCGCGATAGGCGACGCCCTGCGCTTCGCCCATCAGCCGCACCTTCTCGGCTTCGGCCTTACCCGTTTGCAGAATGTAGTGCGCCTCGCCGTCCGCTTCGGCCTTGCGCTGCTCGGAGCGTTTGCCGGCAATCTCGACCCCGACGGTCGCCGCCATGAGGTCTTTCTGGTTATCGGCCTGCGCGCTAATGCGCGCGAGCTGGATGCGTTTCTCTTCGGCCTCGCGCTGCGCGTTGTACATATTCTGCCGCTGCTCTGCGAGAATCTTTTCGGTCTGAGTCTTCATCAACTCTTCCGGCAGATGTATGTGGCAGATGAGGACGTTGACGACATCCACGTGATACTTCAAGAGATGCGCGCGAACGCGAGCCTCGGCGCGTTCCTGTTCCTCGTGGCGATTCTGCAAGTAGGCCATGGCGGAAGATTCCGAAGCCTGGTTGCGGAAGATGGAATCAATCAGCGGGTGCATGACGTTCTGAATGAGACGGTCAATGCCGCCGATTTTAGCGACCATAAAGGGCGCGTCTTCGGGCTTGACGCGAAAGACGACGCGCACTTCGAGCTGCATCGTAAAGCCGTCTTTGGAAATCACCTCGAAGGGGTCGAAAGTGTTGGCGACTTCGCCCGCCGTCCATTCGACCGTCTGGTTAGTGGTCGGGATAATGATGGGCGTGGTCGCCAGCGTGTTGACGTAGTAGCGGCCTGGGCCGACGACCGTTTCCTGTATGCCGCGATAGCCTTCGGGCACGACATAGGCTTCATGCGCGCCCTGGTCCAGCCGTCGGTCCGCGGGGTCGCCTGCCATCAGGTCTTCCTTGATTTCATCCACAGTCCGGTTATCGTCAATCTTATCCAGCCGTGCGGCAGATTGCTCTGCCTGCTCCTGTTCCTCGCGCTCCAGACGCTCGCGCACCTTGCGCGCCATCTCTCGCCTGACTTCATCCGAAGGGTCTTTGCCGACGTTCGAGACGACGACGGCGACTTCGCCGGGCTTGACCTCCTTGGCAGACTCAGGGATGACCTTGAAGAGAAAGGGATTGATATAGTAAGTGCCTGGCAGGAGGATGTCTTTCTGCGGGCCGCGCTGGCCGCCGCTGGCGATAAACTCGTGGCCGTCCTGAAAGTTGTCGTGGCCCGCGACGGGTGTCGCGACGTAATCGCGCGGGTCGAGCGGCGCGCCGTCTAAAGCTTCGACCAGTCCGACCTCGTTTTCGTTGATGAGCGTCGCATCAAAGAGACGGACGTAGAAGAGGCCCGGCTTGGTCGCCGTCCCGCCATCGACGGGGAGCGATTGCGTCAGGATGCGATAAGTGCCGGGCGTCAGGATGTCAACCTGCGGTCCTTTCTGCCCGCCGCTGCTGATGAAGTGCTCGGCGTCCTGAAAGTTGCGATGGTCGTCTATGGCCTTGCCGAGCAGGCGACCGGGGTCGAGCGATGCGCCGTCGGCTGAAGTGATGACGCCGACCTTGCCCTGCGGGACGACGGTCGTCTTGGCTATCGAGACGCGAAAGAGATACGGGTGAATGGGCCAGAGGCCGGGCGGGAGCGTGCGGAGCTGCATGCCCTTGACGCCGCCCTGTTTGATAAAGGCAATCGGGTCCTGAAAGTTGTTGTGCGCGTTCTGCGCGCGGTCCGGCGCGAAGATTCTGCCGGGCGGCATAGGCTCGCCGTCAACCGCCTCGACGATGCCAAGCTCATCCGGCCCGATCTCGATAAGAGGCACTTTACGCTCGACCCGCTCGATGGGCCAGAAGATAAAATGCAGACCCGGCTTGAGCACGTCGGCCTGTATCCCAACCTCGCCTTCGACGGCGACGACGCGGCCCGGCGGCATCTTCCGTCCCAGATAACGCCGCTCCTTAATCGCAATCTCGCGCGCCCTGACGTTGACAAAAAATCTGGTGATAAAAATCAGCAGAATCACGCCCACAATCAGGATCAGCACCAGGGGAATCAGGAGCGTGGAAGGATCATTGATGTCCATAAGGGTGTACTCCTCGAAGTTTCGGGAAAATAAGATGTTGAGAAGCGAGCTGTTTCAAACTGCTATTTCAACCTGTCAACTGGATTTTTAACCTGCGTGTGTCGCCGCCTCTTCCAGCTCGCGGCGAACTTCTGCGAGCTTGCGTTTGAGCACAAAGCCCGCGCCGGAGCTTCTGACGGGCTGCGAGAGCGTCCAGTATTCGCCGTCAGCCAGAGTTCGTAGCTCCGTGGCGGTCAAATCCTGCACGCGCCCATCGAGCCAGGATTGAAACGCCAGCTCGACGGCCCTTTGATAGATGCGCGCATCGTCCGAGCGCGCGACCAGGTGCAGCATCTTGGCCGTCCCGCCCCTGTCGGGCGCTAGCTTCCATGATTCGATAATCGCCTCTGCGAACGGCGCGTTGATGCGCAAGCCCTCTTGACGCGTGATGTAGGAGGCGAGCGCGAGCAGGCCCTTGCCGGAAGCGTCCGTTTGAATCGCGCGCTGGACCAGCGCATTTAAAACCTCTTCGTAAAGGTCCGCATCAACGCTCGCATCAACATCAAGGAGCGCGGCCTTCTCTCCCTCGGCGGCGCGGGCCAGAAGGCTCTCGCGTTGCTCCGTCGAAGCGCGGCCCACGGTCAGGCTCTCGCCTGATAGTCGTCTTCTTCCGTGAGACACGGAATCTTCACCGAAGAGACCGCGAAGCCTTGGCGCGGGCGGCAAAGTGTACTCAGTCTGCTCGTCGGATGCACTGCGTTGCCAGCGATAGAGAACGAAAATAACGGCGGTCAGCAGGAGAAAAGAAGTGATGAGAAAAGTGACCATGTTGGCCCTGGCAACGCCTGCGCGCAAGCTTTCCAAACGGTTCGCGCTTCTGCCCGGCGTCGCTCGCGATATTACTATACGCAAAGGCTGCGCTCAAAGTTTAAAAAATCGAGGGGCGGCCATCCGTCTCGCGGTCCGGCTTAATTGCCCGGTGGCGCGATGACGTTAAAAAAGAGCGGGTAAGTCCCCACAGATTGCCCCCTGTATTGCGGGCGGAATCCGAAGAGGTAGACGTGGCCCTGGCCGATGGAGACTTCCATCAGCAAGGCTTTGCCGCGCAGCCGCTCGCCGCCTAAGAGCCAGCCGGAAAGCAGCGGGTCTGAATCGGTTGGATAGCGCGCGATGATGCGTACACGAGCCAGCGCCGCCGGGTCGCTCTTAATCTCAAAGGCGGGCGAATCTTCGACCCAGGCGTTTTGACCCGTCACGCGCAAGCCTTTGACTTCGGGCGGCGAGCTGTTGAGCGTCCTGTTGACCTCAAAGCGCAGGATAGAGCCTGGAGCATAAAACTCTTTGCGGCTGAGGCCCTCGGTGACATCGCGGACGGGCAGCTTGAATTGCTCGATGGCAAAATCCGAAGCCCTGTTCAAACAGACCAGAGTGCCGCCCTGCTCTATAAACTCGCGCAGGCTCTTGACGCCCTCTGCGCCCAGCCCTCCGGTGTATTCTTCAGGCATAGAGCCGCGACGATAGCCTTCAAGAATGGCGCGCGGCGATTGGTCCGGGATGACGATGGTGTCGTATTTGGCGCGCAGGTTGCCGCCGCGTATCTCCCTGTCTTCAAGCGAGGCGTAATCAATCAGACTGTTTTCCAGCACCCAGCGTGTCCAGCCTTCGTCCAGCGCGGGGATGTGAGACTTGTAAAGCGCCAGTCGCTTGCTGCCCTTCCAGTGGTACATGGAAAAGCCCGAAGTTATCTCCTTCGGAGTCTGGTATCTGAAGGGCTGGTAGAGGGGCCGCACTTCGAGGCCCATCAAGAGGGGCAGCGTGTGCGCCGTCACGTCATAGGGCGCAATCGGATTGCCTTTCACATCCAGCAGGTTCGGGTAGCGTTGTCTTTCGAGTAGGGCCTTGGCGAAACTGCCGAAGGGCTGGGCCATCTTAATGACAGCCGTCCCCTCCGGCACCGGACCATCTTTCGAGATAAACTCTTGAGCGTAATCCACCTCGACCTGTGCGCGGCGCAGGATGTCAAGCAGCTTGTCGCTCGTCGGATGATCCGGCAGGACCAGATATGCGTACAACTCTCCAGCGCGGCGCGGGCGCACGGCCTCCTTGCCGATTTCGTAAAAACGGCTGAGCCAGCGGGCGCGATTTTGCGAGGCATGGTTGAGGAGCGAGAAGGCCGCGGTCGTCATGTAGTTTGTAATATCGCGCAAGCGCCACTGGCCGCCGCGCCAGACCGGACCAAAATTGGCGGACTCCTTCTGCGGGTCGTATCCTTCACGCGAGCGCAGCTCCTCAAATTTAAGAGTGATGGGTGTGGCTAGCTTGGCCGAGGCTGTTTCGGAGAGGATGCGAACGCCGCCGTGATAGTGCGAGTAGGCACGCGCAGGCGTCCACGCGTCGTAAGTCGAATTGGTCGTGATGCCTTGAAAGCCTGAGGCGCGCAGCTCCGCCGCCATCGCGTTGCCCAGTTCCGTGTAGGCTTCGACGAGCTGACGGGGAACGTTCGGCTCGACGGGCTGCATGTAGGGCGGGAGGAACAGACGAGACCCCGCAGCGCCCTGCTGGTGTATGTCGTGGACTATCTGCGGATGCCAGACGTTGTGAATCTTATCAACCGTGATTTGCGTTTCGACCTGCGTGAAGGCGTACCAGTCGCGGTTGTTATCGTGACCCGTGTACTCGTGATAAAGCTCTGGCGGGTCCGTGCCCTCGTAAGGCGTGCCGAGCGTCCGGTCATACCAGTTCTTAACGATGTCTACACCGTCGGGGTTGAGCGAGGGGACGAGCAGGATAATCGTGTTCTGCAAAATCGCGCGCACCCTGGCATCGTCCGAAGAAGCCAGGCGATGCGCGATGAGCATGCTTGAAAGATAAGAGCCGACCTCTGTCGAATGTATCCCGCAGGTGATGAGCACGATTGTTTTGCCGCGCTTGACCAGAGCGGCGGCCTTCCTCTCGGCCTGCCTGCCGAGCCTGCGCGGGTCCGCCAGTTGGTCCTGGATTTTTTTGTACTCATTGAGGCGTGCGAGATTTTCCGGCGCGCTGATGGTCGCCATGACAAAGGGCGCGCCCTTCGTCGTTTTCCCCAACTCTTCAAACTTAACGCGCTCGCTCGCCGCATCGAGCCGCTGAAAGTATTCAACGACCTGACTCCAGCCAGCCAGCTTCCTGTCATCGCCCGGACGAAAGCCCAGGACATCCTCCGGCGCTGGCACGCTGGCCTGCGCGTGCGGATTCAAAGCAGATGCGAGCGACCGTGCCGGCGCGGCTGCCTGAGCGCGGTATTGGTCCAGAGCAGGTTTTCGCGCGAGAGAGGATAAAGAGAGGATCGAGATGATGATGAGCGATAGTGCGAGCGAGCGTGTGCGCATTCTTGGTCCAGTCTCCAGCCAGCTTGTTAGAAGAGAGCGAAAAGGGTCGGCCCGGCGAGAGGCAAGTGTAATCGAAACCGGGTGGAAGGCAAAATAGAATGAAGATTTTTTCCGCCACGCGAGACGTGCGCGCATCTTCTGGTCCGGTCCTTGAAAGGTCACGGGCAGAGGCTGTGCTTTAAAACAACTCGCCTGAGATAAAGACTCGGGCGCGAGGCTCGCCCTCAAAAGCCCCGCTTTAAGTCTTCTAACTTTTTCCTGCTATTTCCTTTAGCCAGCCTTGCCCTGTTGCGCGGTGGCGGGGTAAAGTAAGGGCTGCATAGAACCCCTGCGCTCTCCCTTTATTCAGAAAATCCGTTCGGAGGTCTGTCTGATGGCGACTGAAACCATAAACGGCGTCAAAGCAGATGTGGTTGACGAGGTACACGTCCCGCTTGCCGAAAGCCATGCGGTGCACAAGCCTTTTGTGCCTGCCTCTACAATCCTGCCGGAGTTTACCGCGCGCGCAGTCATCGTCGGCGCGATTCTGGGTATTATCTTCGGCGCATCGAGCGTTTATCTGGCGCTGCGCGTGGGGCTGACGGTCTCGGCTTCAATCCCGATTGCCGTCATGTCCATCTCTATCTTTCGCGCTCTGGGCCGCACCTCTATCTTAGAGAACAACATCTCGCAGACAACAGGCTCGGCTGGCGAATCCATCGCCGCAGGCATTGTCTTTACGATGCCCGCGCTCTTGATTCTCGGCTACGACCTGGAAATTCCGCGCATCACCTGGGTCGCGCTCTTGGGAGGCTGGCTCGGCGTCCTGCTGATGATTCCACTGCGCCGCGCGCTCATTGTGCGCGAGCACGGGAAGCTGATTTATCCCGAAGGCACTGCCTGCGCAGAGGTGCTGGTCGTCGGTGAGAAGGGCGGGACCGATGCCAAGACCGTCTTTACGGGATTCGGCGTCGCGGCGCTCTACAAGTTTTTGATGAGCGGCGCGCGGCTCTGGAATGAAGCGCCGTCTTACATCATGCGCGGCTACCAGCGTGCGACCGTGGCGATGGACATCTCGCCGGAGCTATTGGGCGTAGGCTTTATCATCGGGCCGCGCGTCTCGGCGATGATGCTTGGCGGCGGATTTCTTTCGGCGCTCGTGCTGATCCCTATGGTCAAGTTCTTTGGCGCGGGGTACGCGCAGCCGCTCTTTCCAGTTTTGCCGGGCGGACCGCTCATCTCCGCGATGACGGCGGGGCAGGTCCAGGACCTCTACATACGCTATATCGCGGCGGGCGCGGTCGCCACGGGCGGCATCATCAGTCTCGCGCGCTCTATGCCGACCATCGTCAGCGCGTTTCGCTCTTCGATGGGGAGCTTTGGCGGCGGCAAGGCTAAGGCCGGCGTCAAAGAGGAAGTCCCGCGGACAGAGCGCGATATGCCGATTACCTTTGTCTTTGGCGGCATCGCCGTACTCTTTCTGGCGATTATCGCGTGGCTTATCTTTCAGGGGTCGCCGGGCAGCAGCATGTTGATGAATGTCATGTCTGCGCTCCTGGTGATTATCTTCGGCTTCTTCTTTGCGACCGTCTCATCGCGCATCACGGGAGAGATAGGTTCTTCGTCGAATCCGATTTCGGGGATGACCATCGCGACGATTTTGATTACGTCGCTGATCTTCCTGCTGCTCGGCAAGGGCGGCGCGGACTCGCGCGTGCTGGCCCTTTCGGTCGGCGCGATTGTCTGCATCGCCGCCTCGAACGCGGGCACGACTTCGCAGGATTTGAAGACGGGCTATCTCGTCGGCGGGACGCCCTCTAAGATGCAGTGGGGCTTGATGGTCGGCGCGACCACCTCCGCACTGCTCATCGCCTACACGCTCTCGGCCCTCAACTCTTCTTACACGAACCTGCTGCCGCGCAACTACCCGACTTATCGCGCGACCGTCAACGCGACCGACGAGCAGTGGACCAAGGGCGGTCAGCTCGCGGGCGGACCCTTCTACGTGCACAGGCTGGCCGAAGACCAGAAGACCTCGGACGGCACGGTCATTCCTTCCGGCCAGTATCTCATCAACCAGTCGGGCGAGGTTCACTATCGCATCAACCCGGGCGTCGGCGGCGTCCGCACGGCCATCTCGACGGATGACCTGCCGGGCACGCCTCTGGTCGCGGGCGGCAACGTGACCATCAGCGAGACGCGCGCGCGCGGTCTCGACGGCCAACTCTACCGCGTCGCAACGGTCAGGGATGGCGAGAGGATCAGCACTTACTACGTGGACGATACGGGGATGGCTAAGTACGCGGAGAAGGAGACCGGGCCAAGCTCTAAGTTCGACGCGCCGAAGGCGCAACTGATGGCCGTGCTCGTTGACGGCGTGCTGACGCAGAAGCTGCCCTGGTCCTTAATCCTGATTGGCGCTTTTATCTCGATCCTGCTGGAAATCGTAGGCATCTCGGCGCTGCCTTTTGCCGTCGGGATGTACCTGCCTTTCGCTACCTCGGCGACCATCTTCGTCGGCGGCGCTGTGCGCGCTTTGGTAGAGCGCGTCGCACGCGGCAAGCGCTCGCTGGCAGAGGAAGAGAGCGGTCCGGGCGTGCTCTATAGCTCCGGCCTCATCGCTGGCGGAGCGATTGCGGGTCTCTTCCTGGCTATCCCGCAGGCGCTCGAAAGCAATGCGCTGAACTTCGGGCGCTTTCTGCCCGCGGCCCTGCACGAGAGCATGATTATAGGGCTGATTGCGTTTGCCTTGCTGGCCTATACGCTCTACTACATAGGGCGCTACGGGCTGACGGGCAAGAAGGATGAAAATCTGCCGCCGCCTCCACCAGCGGCGACCCGATAGAAGCTCTAAGTGGCAACGTTTTTCGCACTTCCAGCCTCTATACAAGTTGAGGCGCGCTCATCCGATCAAGAGCGCGCCTCAACTCTCGTTTCAGACCCCGCAAAGCGGAACATCTCTAAAGGAAAAGCTAATTCATGCGTTGTTTGTTGATAAATCCTGCGCGCCTTCTCGCGGCCTCTTTCGCTCTCCTCGTGCTGCTGGCTACTGCCGGGCCAAGCGTACAGGCTCAGACCCAGGCGCGCACGCCGACCGAGACGGTGCGCGAGTTTTACAAGGCCATGAGTGAGCGACGCTTTCGCGAAGCCTTCGCCATGTCCACCTTGAGACCTGCGGTCGAGGGCCTGAGCGCGGCGGAGTTTGAGGACCTGCGGCCAGAGTTCGAGCGGATGATTGGGATGGCCGGAAAAGTCCTGGTCAGCGGCGAGCAGGTGAGCGGCGATCTGGCGACCGTCTTTATCAAGATGAGCGACGCAGACCCCGCAGACCCGCCGGAGGAAGTCTCGCTGATGCGCGTCGGCGGCAAGTGGGTCATCGGCGACCAGGAGAGCCTCAGCGCCGCCAGCCAGGACGGCAAGCAGTATTTCTTCAAGCTGCGCATCAACACGCATCACAGCGAAGTGCAGAGCATGTTGCAGCGCATCATGCTGGCCGAGGCTGCCTTTAGCCAGCAGCACAACGGCCAGTTCGCAGACATGCAGGCGCTCATCGCCGCCGGATATATCCCTAAGGATTTAGAGGGCACGGAGACGACCGGCTATCGTTTTCACATCAGCCTCTCGCCAGATAAAAAGAGCTATACGGCAGGGGCCGAGCCTGCCGTCTACGGTCGCACGGGCCGCCTCTCTTTCTTCTTGGACCAGTCAGGTATACGCAGCGGAGATACGGGCGGCAAACCGCTCAGCCTCCCGCCGAGCAAATAACAGATTGACGGCCCCCTGACTCTTTGATTTTTTAGTGTGCAGTTATGAAAGTCTCCTACCCTCATCGAACCCTGTCTCTCAAGCATCTCACGCGCGTCTCTTTCATCGTTTTCAGCCTGCTCCTCGCTGGCGCGCTCTCTGTCTCCGAGACGCGCGCGCAGGCCGGAAGAAGGCCCGTGCTGGTTGATCGCAGCATGCCTGTTAACGTTGGACCAGCGCAGAGCAATCAACGCCGCAATCCCGTGGCGAGCGGAAATTCAAGCGTGCGCGGGCGCGTCGTCTATGAAGATAACGGGCAGCCGGTCGCACATGCGCGCGTGATTATCAACGCTCGCGAAACGGATACTCTGGGCCGTCCGGTCGTAGTCTCTACGATGACGGACGGGCGCGGCGAGTTTCGCTTCGAGAATCTGCCTGCCGGAAGATATACGCTCTTTGTCAGCGACCGCGATTCTTCTTTGCCGAACGCCTTTGCGGTCCAGTTGCCGATTCCCGGACTAACGGGTGAGCTTGGCCCGGATGAAGAGCTGCCGGACGAAAACGGGAGTCTGCCTGTCTCGGTCAATCTGGACGGGACGGGCAGCATGGAAGTTGAGCTAAAGATGTCGCGCCCGGGCGCTATCACTGGCCGCGTCCTCAGTGCGACGGGAGAGCCTGTTGCGGGCGCGCAGGTCAACTTTGTGCGGCAGAGAAAACAGGGCGGGCGCGTGACGGGCCTCTACCGCCGCTCCGTGCTCACCAACAAGGAGGGCGCTTACGGGATGGACCTCCCCGCGGGCGAGTACATGGTCAGCGCGATTGGTCCAAAAAAGGGAAACAGGACGACGGTCAGCTTTCCCGATAGCTCTCTGCTCGCCACCTATTACCCGTCCGCGACCAGCCAGCGCTCCGCGACTCCGGTCCGCGTGGCATCCGGCGGGGAAGCGAGCGGCGTGGACATACGTCTCATCACGGACCGCCCGCTGCACAAGATCAACGGCATCGTGACTTCCAAAAAAGACGGCCAGCCGCTCGCGGGCATCTCCGTCAGCATCACGCAGGGCGACGGCTCGGAGATGTCTCTTGGACCCATGATCGAAGGACGCACGACGCAGACGGACGATGAGGGACGCTGGACCATTAAGAATGTGCCCGACGGAGAGTATGTGCTGGAGGTCAACCCTATGGTCTACAGGCGCGGACCGCAGATGGGCAGGCCGCGCATGGGGACGGGTGGTCCAGGATCTACCATCCCGATGAGGACGCCGGGCGGCGTCAGTTTCCCGACCGGACCAGCAATGCCGCCGCCCGGGATGCGCCGGATTATGCCGAAGAAGCAGGAATTGATCGTCGCGGGTGCGGATGTCTCGGGCCTCGCCCTGACGGTCTCCGAAGGCGGGCGAGTGAGCGGCACCGTCAGCACTGAAGACGGCTCGAGCGTGCCCGCAGGGACTGTCATCATACAGCTTCCGCAGCTTCAAAACGCGGGCGGTAGACCCGCGCAGCCCGACGCGCAAACGAGCGCTGGTCCAGAGCCGCCGATGATTGAAGGGCCGAGAATGCGACAGATTCCGCGCCCGACCTTTGTTCGTCCGGATGGAACTTTCGCCGTAGACATCGTGCCCTTCGTCAAAGTGCGTTTGAAGGTGGAAGTGCCCGACCAGAGATATTATGTTAAGTCAATGACGCTGGGCGGCGTTGACATCCTGCGCACGCCGCAGGAGTTCGATAGCGAGACTGACATGACGGGCCTCCAGGTGGTGCTCGCGACCAATACGGCGACCCTGACGGGGCGCGTCACGACGGCGCAGGGCGGCCAGACGCTCGGCGGCGTACACGTGGTGCTGGTGCCCGCTGACCCTGAGAGGCGCGCTGGCAATCATATCTTTGGGATGACCAACCCGGAGGGCATCTTTAAAATCAGCAGCCCGCCCGGAGACTACTTCGTTTACGTTATCCCGCCCGGCGAACAACCGCTCTCGCTCAGCGACGCGGAGCACGCGGGAACGCCCGCGCGTGCCCTGCGCCTCAAGCTAAATCCGAACGAGAGCAAGGAAGTATCGCTGACAGCTTTGAGATGATGTTGAGAGCAAAGGTTGATGAACGATTGACTTTGTGCTCCTGCGTCCTTTGTTCCAGGTTATGCATTTCGATTTCGAGAAACCTGTCATGAAAAAGTCTCTGCCCAACTCATCCATTCCGGGTAAGAAATTCAGCGTACGCTTCGCGGCTCTCTCGGTCCTTTTAATCTTGAGCGGTTTGTCGCCTCTCAACGTGAGGGGGCAGCAGGAAGCTCCGGCGACTACAACCGGGGCGGCAGATAATCCTTCCGCCGCGCAGACTCCTCAGCAGGGCAAATCTATCGTGCGCGGCCATGTCGTTTACGAGAACAACGGAAGACCTGTGCGCCGCGCGCGTGTCTTTCTGCTCAATTCAGAGGGTGATCGCAATAATGGTGGACCAGAGCGGACCGCCATGACGAATGGGCGCGGCGAGTTTCAAATCAAGAATGTTCCGGCGGGAAAATATTTCGTCATGGTGGATGCCGCAGGAATCGTCACGCCTATCAGCCTGGTTGATTTCGACCAGCTCAGGCAGGACCGTTTTGATTTTGAAGAGATCAAAAAACAGTTTGAAGAAATCGCCGTTGACGGCATCAACAATAAAGAGGTGGAGGTCCGCGCGCGACGCGGCGGAGCCATCAGCGGGCGCATCACTTATGAAGACGGAGACCCTGCCGTCAACGTGCGCGTCAATATCATGCGGAGCAGGAACGGGCAGCCGGCGCGTTTCTTGACCAACATCTCGCCTTCAGCCTTATTCGGGATGCAGACGGATGATCGCGGCATGTATCGTATCGCGGGACTCCCGCCGGGCGAATACACCGTCAGCGCCTCGGAAAACATAGAGCACGGCAGCTTGAACAATTATCGCGGTGATGCTTTCATGATGGGTGCTTTTGGCGAGAACTCTTTAGTCTCGACCTATTATCAGAATGCGACGAGCGTGCGGCAGGCGACCCTTATCAAGATTGATGCGGGCGAGGAAGAGAAGAATATTGACATCACGATTGCCGAGCGCGCGCTGCACAATATCGCGGGCACTGTGCGGTCTAAGGGCGATGGACGTCCACTGAGGAACGCGCGTCTCAGCATAGAGAATAAAGATGATGCCGTGCCGCAGTTCGCGCCTGAGCTTCAGACCGTCACGACGACGGATGAGACGGGCCAGTTCACCATCAATGAATTGCCGGACGGCGTTTATACCATCACGGTCCAGCCCTCTTATGAAGATATGAGCACGCCTACGACCACCACGACGACGACTATGACGGAGACATACGAGCGCCCGCAGCCCGTCGCTCCACAGTTGAGAAAAAAGTTTTTCCCTAAACAACAGGAAGTCAAGGTCGCCGGGCGCGATGTGCCGAATGTCATTATAGAGATGCCCGAAGGGGGTCGCATCAGCGGCACTGTGCTGGCCGAAGAAGGGCAGCCGCTTCCGAGCGGGCTGATAGTCTTTGCGGAAAAAGTCGGTGAAGACGTGGGGCAGGCTACACAGTCCGGAGTGGACCAGAAAGGCCAGTTCGTCATTGACGGTGTGCCGACCGGCAAGATGTATCTCAATGTCTACTTCGGGCCTGAGGCCAGGTCTTACGCCAAATCAATCACGTACAATGGCACGGACCTCATGCGCGAGCCGCTCATCGTGCAGGAGGATGCCGAGATTGGCGAAGTGCGCATCCTTATCTCTTCAGACGTGGCGACTCTTTCGGGACACGTGCTCTCTTCGGAGAGCGACAAACCTTTGAGCGGAGCCTACGTGCTGCTCGTCCCGGCCGACCCTAAACAGTGGCAACGCCGCAGCAATACAAGGTACTCGCAGCCCACGGACAGCGAGGGCAGCTTCACAGTCAACGCCGGACCGGGCGAATATCTGGTCCTCCTGGTTCGGGCCGGAGACTTTGTGCGCGCTTTCAATGAAGAGTTTATCAGGGCGCGCTCGACGACTGCGACGCGCATCACCTTGCGGCCAGACGAGCAGAAGAGCCTGGAACTGAGAGCACCGCGCAGCAACTAGAACAGTTCCCCACAGATGCTCGGGTAAGTATCAAAGCTCGACCTCGAGGGACGCGAGAGAAAGAAGTCTTTGCGTTCTTTGGCGTGCTCTCACCAGCGCGCTTTGCGTTTGATGTCCTCGCGCGTGCATCAAATAAAATTCGCTCTCGGCCTTGCTCATCTTCTCAAAGCAGGCTAGATTAAAAACGCTTTTCCCCGACTCTCCTGATCTTGTTCAGTCGCAGATAGCTTTACAGGAGTAAAAGGCGAGATGGCTGAATTTGTGCGCTCCCTGGCGGTTGGCCTGCGCCGTTTAATCGGTAATCGCCGCCGCGCCGTGCGATACAACGCGCGCCTGCCCTTCAGCCTTTCGCTCGCCGGCCTCAAGCCTTCCGTCGAAGGAGCGCGCCGCCCCGCGCATCTGGAAGGCTCGACGCGCGACATCAGCGCGACGGGCCTCGCCTTGATTCTGCCAGCCATCCTGCTCGGCGAACACCATCTCGCGGGCGAAGGACGCGCCCTTCTCATCAAGCTTGAGCTTCCCTCTGGTCCAATCGAGCTAGAGGCCGCCGCCGCACGCTACGAGCGCCTGGATGAGACCGACTCTGAGAGAGGCTACATCGTCGGCGCGAACATTACACGGGTCAGCGATGAAGACCGCGCACGCCTCGACGCATATCTGGACAGCCTCAAAGAGAAGCGATGAACCGGAAACGCGGCAGCAATGAGCTATCAGAATTACTTCATTGCTTGATTGCTTCACCGGCTCATCAATTCATCCTCTCATTGAATCAATAAAGCGATGGTCCGATGGCTCAATAGCCTTTCCTTTATCGTGGCCGCTTTGCTGGTCCGACTTTTATTCTTCAAACCGTAGCCAACCGAAAGCTTGTGGCAGATGAAAGCTCGGCTCAGGGGTATGTGTGGGCTGCCAGGCTAGATAGCCGCGATGCGGGTCTGCGCCGACACAGCGAAAGAGGTTGGCGCGCCACAACTGGCCTGCCTGCGGGCTGTGGTC
>DASWMI010000167.1:0-3373 GCA_036399835.1 Pyrinomonadaceae bacterium
AGGGATGAGAGATGAAGAAAAAGCTCTTGCTTCACCGGCTCAAGCTCTTCGGCTGCGGCCTTCACGCTTGCTCTTCCGTGTTACACTTAATCGAAAAAGGAGGGCAGAACAAAAGTGGCGCTGGTTATCTATACGAAGCCGGGTTGTCCGTATTGCCAACAGGCACGCGACTATTACAACTCGCAGGGGATTCCGTTTACAGAGTATGACGCGCAGAACGACCGCGAGCGGCGCAAGGAGATGCTCGCTTATTCCGACAATGACCCGACCGTGCCGTGCATGGTCGAGGACGGACGCTACGCAGGCTCCGGCTGGGGCACGCCGCCGCGTGGTTGAACGGTCCACGATTGAACGGGCCGTGCGCCTGTAGTAAATTCACCACTACGCGAAGCCGGAATTGGTCCAGCGAGGAAGCGCGTAAGAGAGCCTTCCCCTCCGGGCCGCAAAAGGTCGGGAGCGCCTGAGCCTTCCGGCCAAGCGTTTGTCTCTCATCTTCAACACCTCTAACGAAAGAAGGGCGATCAGGATGATGAAGAATCATGTGCGATTTTTCGTGCGACACTTTTTAGCTTTGACGCTCATCATATCTTCTTCCGGCAGCTTAATCATGGCACAAACGAATGCAGATACCCCTAAGCCTCCCTCGCCGCGAAAGATTCCGAAAGAGCTGCTCACGCACGGCGACAAGCGCGTGGACAACTATTTCTGGTTTCGAGAGAAGACCAACCCCGAAGTCATCTCATATCTGGAAGCCGAGAACGCTTATGCCGCCGCCGTGATGAAGCCCACGGAGGCGCTTCAGCAGAAGCTCTACCAGGAATTTTTGAGCCACATCAAGCAGACGGACACCAATGTCCCGTATCGGCTCGGAGATTACTATTACTATTCGCGCACAGAGGAAGGAAAGCAGTATCCAATCTATGCGCGCAAGCGCAGAGCACTCTCAGCGCCCGAAGAGATTACGCTGGACCTCAACGAGATGGCGAAGGGTCTCAAGTACCTGGGCCTCGGCGCTTATCGCGTCAGCGACGACGGAAATCTCCTGGCCTATTCGACCGACACCACCGGCTACCGTCAGTACACGCTACAGGTCAAGGACCTCCGCACGGGAAAGCTGCTCGCGGAAAAGATCGAGCGTGTGGACACGGTCATGTGGGCCACAGACAACAAGACTATCTTCTACGTCACGGAAGACCCCGTGACCAAACGCTCCGACAAATTCTGGCGGCATGAGCTGGGCACGGACAAGTATGATCTGGTTTACGAAGACAAGGACGAGCTTTATGACGTTGGAGCTTACAGGACCAGGGACAAAGCTTTCATCATCTTTGAATCCGAGAGCAAGACGACTTCCGAAGCGCACTACATCCCGGCCGACCGCCCGATGGAAGCGCCGCGCACTCTGCTCGCACGCGAGCCGGACCACAAATATTCCGTGGACCATCGCGCGGGCCTCTTCTACATACGCACCAACCAGGGAGCGAAAAATTATCGCCTCGTGACCGCGCCCGTCTCAGACCCGCAGAAGAAGAACTGGAAAGAGCTCATTGCCCATCGCGCAGATGTCAAGCTCGACGACATCAATCTCTTTGCCAACTACATGCAGATCACCGAGCTTGAGGGCGGCTCGCAGAAGATGCGCGTTGTTGACTTTAGCAACAACAGGTCGCAGCCGATAGAGTTTCCCGAACCCGTCTATTCCGTCTTCGCGGATGCCAACCCGGAATTCAACACGAATGTTTTCCGCTATCGCTATCAATCGCTCGTCACGCCAGGCTCCGTCTACGATTATGATATGAAGACGCGCAAGAGCACTCTGCTCAAGCTGACGGAAGTGCCGAACTACGACGCGAAGCTCTACACCTCCGAGCGCGTCTACGCGACGGCCACAGACGGCACGCGCATTCCCATCTCGCTCGTTTACAAAAAGGGGATGAAGCGCGACGGCCAAAGCCCCATGCTGCTCTACGCCTACGGCTCTTACGGAGCGCCGAGCTGGCCCGGCTTTAGCCCTACGCGCCTGAGCATGCTCGACCGCGGCGTCACTTACGCCATCGCGCACATACGCGGCGGCGGCGAGCTGGGCGAACCCTGGCGCGAGGCCGGGCGCATGATGGTTAAGAAGAACACCTTCACGGATTTCATAGACTCAGCCGCGTACCTCGTCAAAGAGAAGTACACTTCGAGCGACCGGCTGGCCATTCAGGGCGCAAGCGCTGGCGGTTTACTGATGGGCGCTGTCGTCAACATGCGTCCGGACCTCTTTAAGGCTGTCGTCGCCGGAGTGCCTTTCGTGGATGTCGTCAACACCATGCTCGATGCCAGCCTGCCGCTCACGACGAGCGAGTATCTCGAATGGGGCAATCCGAATGACAAGGCCGCCTACGAGTACATCAAGTCCTATTCGCCTTATGACAACGTGGCGGCCAAAGCTTATCCGGCGATGCTCATCAAGGTCTCCTTGAACGACAGCCAGGTGCCTTACTGGGAGGGCGCGAAGTTTGCCGCGAAATTGCGCGAGATGAAGACGGACAATCACACGCTGCTCTTGAAGACCAACATGGGCGCGGGGCACGGCGGCTCTTCGGGCCGCTACGACGCGCTCAAGGAGCTGGCCTTCGACTACGCCTTCCTGCTCACACAGATTGGCGCGGCTCAATAAAAGCGCGCTCCATCAGCGCAAAAATAGAGATCAGGGGCAAGAGTCAAGCGACGCGATTTCTTGACTTTTGCCCCTTACCTTCTTACTGTTCTACTCACACATGATCGGCGCGACGCTGAACAATTACCGCATTCTGGAAAAGCTCGGAGAAGGCGGGCAGGGCGCAGTTTACAAGGCCGTTGATACCAAGCTCGGTCGCACCGTCGTCATCAAGGTCCTGCCGCCTGAGCTAACCGTCAAAGAAGCCAATCTCAAACGCTTCGAGCGCGAAGCGCGCCTCGCCTCTGCGCTGGACCACCCCAACATCTGCACTATCTTCGACCTCAATCATGCAGACGGCATACATTACATCGCCATGCAGTATGTCGAGGGGCGCAACGTGCGCCAACTCGTCAATGGCCGCCCGCTCGAATTAAAAAGCGCTCTCTCCATCGGCATACAGGTGACGGAGGCGCTCACGGCGGCACACGCGCGCGGCATCATTCACCGAGACATCAAGGCGGGCAACGTGATGGTCACGGACGCGGGCCAGGTCAAGGTCCTGGATTTCGGACTCGCCAAGCTCCTGGACGATGACACGGCGCGCGATGAAGGCATTCATCACACGGAGCTGACGGAAATGGGCGTGCCTTATGGGACGGCCACCTACGCCGCGCCGGAGCAGGCCCGCGGCGACCGTGTGGACCACCGCGCGGACATCTTCTCGACGGG
>DASWMI010000168.1:0-80172 GCA_036399835.1 Pyrinomonadaceae bacterium
AGTGCTCATCACGGCGCTTGACCTCGTGCACAAGTAAACCGGGCCTTTAAAAAATAATCAAAAGCTCTCGTCAGCTTCGGAGTCTTAGCTATGAAATCCAGATTGTTTCCCCTCGTCTACGCCTTAGTGACGGCAATCGTCCTGGCCTCTTCCCCGGCTGCGACCCTTCAGGCCCGGAGATTGGACCAGCCCGCATACATCGCCTCTGCTCCCACGGCGCAGCAACAGTTGCAGGCTGGTGAGGCCCTCGCGCAGGGCAGAAAGCTGCTCAAGCGCGGCAAGGCGGACCAGGCGCTCGGCCTCTTCAATACTGCGCTCAACCTCTTCACCGCCGCGGGCAACGACAAGGGCGTGGCAGCCGCGCACGACGGTCTCGGCGACCTCTACGTGCGGCAGGGCCAGTATGATGTCGCGCTGGCTCATTACAGGAGCGCGCATGATTCCTTTCGCGCGGCGCAAAGCAAGCAGAGCGGGGTCGCCACGGCCATCGGCGTCGCGGACAACGGGTACAACGCTAACCTGATGATGGCGAAGATCGGCGAGACCAATTTTCGTCTCGGCAGGATTAGCGAGGCGAGCGCTGCCTATTCTCAGATTCAGGTCCAAAAGCCTGAGAGCACAGCTGCCAAAGTCAGCAGGTTGGGCGGCCTCGGCGGTCTCGGCAGCATCATGAGCGGGGGCCGTCCGTCCATCTCCGCGCCGACGGGCGCGCTCGGTATTGCCATGGAAGCCAAGAAGGAACTGGACCAGTATCGCATCTCCATCATTTATGCAACGGTCGAGCTGGGGATGGGCCGCATAGATTATTCCAATAATCAGATGGAGAGCGCGAAGAAGCATTTCCAGAACGCGCTCGATACGGTCGGAGGCAAAGCCAACATCATCGGCGGACTGGGCCAATCCAAACGCTTTCGCGCCGCCGCGCGCATCAGCCTCGGCGACGTGGCCTTGCAGCAGGGAAAATACAAGGATGCCGCCAAGTTCTATAACGATGCTGCCAAGGGTGCGCAGGAAGATAAGCGTCTGGATTTGATCTGGCCCGCGCAGCGCGGCCTCGGCAAGAGCCTCTGGCTGCAAGCCGGGCAGGATACGAAGTCTGCCGCCTTGAGAGAGCAATCGCTGGCCGCCTATCGCAACGCGCTCAAGACGCTCGAAACGCTGAGGCAGGGAAGCCTGCGCGCAGACGAGGCGCGCACCACCTTTCTCGCCACGACGAAGGATGTCTTTGACGAGGCCGCGGGCACGCTGGCCGAGATGGCTTTATTGACAGCCACGCCGGGCGCGCCGCTCTCAGGCCCTGCGCTCGAATATGCTGCCGAAGCCTTCAAGGTGACGGAGCAATCACGCGCACGCTCTCTGCTGGACATGCTCGGCGAGACCAACGCGCAGATTACGGAAGGCGTGCCGGCAGAGCTGCTCAAGCGCAAGCAGGATAATCTGGACCGCCAGCAGGACCTGGCCCAGAACCTTTCCGGCATCAACGTCTCGGCTGATGAACCCAAGCAAAAGCCTGCCGAGATTGAAGCGGAACTAGACAGGCTTCAGACCGAATACGATGTCATAGAGAACGAGATCAGGGCCGCCAGCCCGCGTTACGCTGCGCTGACAGCCGCTCAGCCGCTCACGCTCGCGGAGGTACAGCAGAAGGTGCTCGACGATAAGACAGTCTTGCTTGAATACAATCTGGGCAATGACCGTTCTTATCTCTGGGCCATGACGAACAACAGCGTCTCGCTCTACAAGCTGCCCGCGCGCAGCGTGCTCGACAAGATGGCTATGGATTTTCGCGCGCAGTTGATTCCGGCCAAGCTGCAACGCCGCCTCGTCGGGATTGATGTCGCGTCGGACCAGACTCGCGGCCTGGGACTGAGCACGACAGCGCCCGCTCCGGCTGAAGTGGCAGGCTTTACCGCTGCTTCCAACGCGCTCTATAAGACTGCGGTCGAGCCTGCGGCCAGCGTCATCGTTGATAAGCGCGTACTCGTCGTCGCCGACGGCGCGCTCAACTACGTGCCCTTCGAGGCTTTCGTCAAGACGACGGATGGCACGGACTATTCCGCCCTCTCTTATATGATTAAGAGCAACGAGATTGCCTATGCTCCTTCGGCCTCGGTCGTCGCGGCGATACGCCAGCAACCCGGCAGGCCAGCAGGACGCGGCGTGTTGCTCGTGGCGGACCCTGTTTTTAACTCGAACGATACGCGGGCACGCGGCACGGCGGCAGCCGCGCCAGCCGGGCAGGGCGCAAATGCCGCCACGCGCGGACTGGGCCTCGGTCTTGAGGTTGCCGTAACGGATGTTTCGGGCCAACCCGTTTCACCCTCCACGGGCGCAGGCGGAGCGCCCGCCGTCGGTCTGCCGCTGGCACGCCTGAGCGGGACGCGGCTCGAAGCAGACCAGATTGCCAAACTGGCGCGCGCTTCGGGCGGGCAGGCGGACCAGTGGATGGACCTCACGGCCAGCGAAGAGAATTTTGAATCGCGCGACATCAAGAACTATCGCATCGTGCATATCGCTACGCACGGCCTCTTGAATGCCGAGCGCCCGCAGTTCACGGGCCTTGTCCTCTCGCTCGTCGGCAATAAGACAGAAGACGGATTTCTGCGCACTGACGAGATTTTCAATCTCAAGCTAGGCGCGCCCCTGGTCATGCTCTCGGCCTGCGAGACGGGGCTTGGCAAAGAGCGGCGGGGCGAGGGCGTGATCGGCCTCACGCGCGCCTTCATGTACGCCGGAGCGCCGACCGTCGGCGTCAGCCTCTGGTCCGTCGCAGACCGTTCGACCGCGGAGCTGATGACAGATTTCTATAGGCGGCTGCTCGCGGGCAAGCCAGCCTCGCCGACCGCAGCCATGCGCGACGCGCAGGTCGCCATGATTACAGGCAAGAAATACTCCGCGCCCTTCTACTGGGCACCCTTCGTCCTCGTCGGCGAGTGGCGATAAGAGCACAGCTAAACTCCGTCAGCGCGGCGGTCATGAACTGAAAAGATTCGACTCATTTAATCATTGATTCAAAGCTTCAATGATTAAATAAATCAATGAGCCAGGAGCTTTTCCTTCATCGCCGTCGCGCTGCCGCCTTCCGCCTCTCTTTGTCCCTCCTTTCTAAAAGTCGGCCAGTAAGCTAATATCAAGAGGCTTCCCCCGCGACAATTCATTTCCGCAAGAGGCGTTTATCAGGATGGATAATCATTTTGTCTCTGTCGCCGACGCAAACTCTCTCGAAGAGCTTTTATCGCGCTCGCACAGTGAGCCTGTCATTATTTTCAAACACAGTACGACCTGCCCCATCAGCGCCGCCGCTTATACGCAGATGTCAAAGCTGGACCGCGAGATTGCGCTGGTGGTGGTCCAGCGCGCACGCGACGTTTCGCGCGAAGTGGAAGCGCGGACAGGGATCGAGCACGAGTCGCCGCAAACCATCATCTTGCGCAACGGCAAGGCCGTCTGGTCCGCTTCGCACTGGTCCATTAAAACAGACGTGGTGGCAGAGGCCCTGCAACAGAACCGGTAAGGCTCTGCCTTTGATAACCTGAAGTCGAAGATGAATGAGGCGATGGAGAGGCGAGGGGCAGCCGTAGAGCCGCGCGAGATTATGCAGGAAGGCGATGCCGGGCTGCGTATTACCTGGGCGGATGGCCGCAGCTGTCGCTACAGCGCGCCCGACTTGCGCCGCGCCTGTCCCTGCGCGCAGTGCGTCAACGAGTGGACGGGCCAGCGTATGCTCAAGCCCGAAGCCGTCTCCGACGAGCTTCAGATTGAAGACCTACAACTCGTCGGTCGCTACGCTTTGAACTTCCGCTGGACCGATCATCACGAGACGGGGATTTACAGCTTCCGCTATCTACGCGAGCTATGCGAAGTGCAGCAGGAGAACGTTCAAGAGCAGGAATAAACGCGGCAGCATTGGATTAAGAGGATTGAACCATTGACCGATTGGACCAATGAATTAACAGGGCAATGGTCCAATCAGTCAACCTTTTAATTTCTTCCTGCGGCTGGTTTTCAGAGAGAGATGCTTGACGGAAAGAAAATTCTGGTCATAGAGGATGACGATGTGGCGCGCTCGCTGATGCAGAAGGCATTAGAGCAGCGCGGCTATCGCGTCTTCACGGCGGAAGACGGCCTGCGTGGTTATGAAGAGGCCGTGCGTGAGCGGCCAGACCTGATTATCACGGACATCAGTATGCCTGCCGCGGACGGCGTGCATGTCTTGCGCCGCGTGCGCGATACGCCGGAGATTGCCGCCACGCCGATTCTAGTCACGACAGGCTTTGGCAGCGGCAACGCAACCTTCTCTCTGGCTCAGGGCGCAGACGCTTACGAGCCGAAGCCGATTGACCCCGAAAGTTTTATGACGACCGTCAGACGATTGATAGAACAAGGATGAGACGGTTTTCAGTTTTGAGTTTTTAGTTTTAAGAAAAAGCAGATTGTTCTTTGCCGGAACTGAAAACCGAAAACTGTTTTTAAATTATGACTGAAGTAATCGGCTGGGTCAGCTCGTTGATTCTGGTGCTGACCATTGCGAAGCAGGTCCACAAGCAATGGCAGGAGGGGACGAGCGAGGGCGTCTCGAAGTGGCTTTTCATAGGACAGCTCTCGGCCTCGCTCGGGTTCACGATCTATAGCTGGCTGGTCCACAACTGGGTCTTTGTCGTGACCAACGCGTTGATGCTCTTAAACGGCCTGCTAGGGCTGGCAATCGTGCTCCATCACAGGAAGCGTGCCTCTCTTGAAGATGAAAGCGGACGCTCGAAGGGAAAGCTTGAGGTCAAGCAGGCGTAAAAAGATTGGCCGAGCGGCTGAGTTTGCGAACCCGTTGAGTTTCTCTAACATCCGGCATAGGGCAAGATGAGCTTATGGAGCGTGTTGACGAGGCGCGGGCTTGGCCGTCTCTTTTCCGGCAGCGGGCGCTCGCGCTTGAGCGAGGAAGAGTTCTCGCGGCTCAGGCGGATTGCGCTGGCTGACGACCCGGCCTTAATCAGTCAGGCTATCGGCAATCTCTCAGCCGAAGAGGTCAGGGAGCTGGCGCGCGAGGTCTTGCGCGAACGCATAGGCGAAGCGATGAGCACGCTGCGCGATTGCGATTCATGCCGCGAGCTGCTGTCGAGCGGCGGCCATGCTCCGATAGAGATGCTTGAAGAGTTCAGGCTGCGTATCGGACAAAGGGGCGCGCAGATGGACATTGACGAGGAAGGCGGCGGCGGCTCGCAACGCGGCCAGGGCTTGCGGACGCGGATACGTTTTGGTCCAGCCAATTTTCTGACCGGCCTCTCGCTGAGCGGGATGACGTTGCGCGAGAGCCAGCTTCAGGTGATACTTCACGAGTTGGCTCATGCTGCCGGAAACGTGATTCCGCCGGACGGTGGCAATCCGCAGGAGAGCGTGCGCAACCAGCAAAGGATTACGCGCGCCTGCTTGCCCGAAACGTATGAAAGGATTAGTCGCGAGTCCGAGAGTCTGGAGTCCTAGAGTCGAAAGCAGAAACTCAATATCAGTTTTTATGCTTCGACTCCAGACTCTTCGGACTCTTCGGACTCTCAGACTTGTTATGAACGAGAGAGACTTTTTTAACGAGAAGGAAGAGATGAAGCGCGGGACATTTAGTTGCCCGCATTGCCGCGAGCGCGCGGAGTATAGCGTGCGGTGGCTGAGACGCACGAAGAAGACGGCGCCGCCGCGTGGCGCAAACGAACAGGACCGCGAGCGCTTTGCCAAGTCGCGCGATTACATGGTGCGGATAGACGATATGCTCGTCTGCATGCGCTGTCGCAAGCGTTTCGATATTCCAAACTCGCAATCGGTCGTCTTTATCTAACCGGTGCCGCGCCGGAAAGTGGGCTGCCGGAGGCAGTTGTTACCCAAGCATAGAGGAGAATCGAGAAGATGGATGAGTTAATCAAACGTGTTTCAGAGAAGACTGGCTTGTCGGATGAGAAGGCCAGGGATGCTGTCAATACCGTCATGGGATTCTTGAAGGAGCGGCTGCCCGGACCGATTGCCGGGCAGGTTGATAACGTGCTCAATAGCGCCGGTGGAACGATAGCCAACGTCGGCGGCACAGTGATGGACCGCGCCGGAGATATGGTCGGCGGGCTTGGCAGCATGTTCGGCGGCGGCGAGAAGAAAGAGTAACCCTCTCTTTAAGCTCGTCATTTCAAGAGCGTCCCGCGCTCGCTTTGTTTCAAGATGAAGGCAAAGCGAGCGCGGGGCGTTTCTCTTTATCCCGCTGGTTATCTGCAAGAGGCTTTAGTGAATCACGATGCCCGCTCCGAAGGTGAAATTGTGGGCCGTCCTGCCTGTCGAAGAGAAGCTGAACGGGCCGGAGATGGTCTTGTAGCTGCGGTCTCCGGCGAACATCGGATTGTAGTCAAGCTCTATGAGCCGAAGATCAATCCTACGGCTCACGCGAACATCAAGGCCGCCGCCCAGTTTCAACGCCAAGCTCGTCTCTCGGTCCTCAGCCGTGAAGTTAAACTGCGGAAAGAGGTCGAGCGTCTGCTGTTGTCTCGCCGTCAGGCGCGCCACGCCCACGAGAGCATGAGCGAAGGGCTTGAAGCGCGCGGTCTGGCTATTGTTCTTCACCTGTACGCCGCCGAGAAAGTTGTAGAGGCGCTCTCTGGTGCTGATGGTTTGGGTGACGCCCGGGGGCGTAAAGACGTCTACGAACCGGTCCGTCTTGAAGTGGCCCGTGAGATCGGCCTTGATGCCTATATATCTGGTCACATTATAGGTGATGGAGGCATCAAAGCCGTTGAAGCTGCGGCGCTTGCAAAAGAATTTCTGAGAATTAGGGCCGAGAACTTCGCCTGTCTCGGGGCTGCACAGATTGCTGAAGGTCGTCGTCTCCCCGCCGGGGTCAACGAAGGAGAGGCTGCTTGTGCTTGATTCTATGCGCCCCATCGAATAGCCGCCGTAAACCTCCACCTTGTTGTAATCACTCGTCCCCTGCGCCAGACCGGCGGACGCGGAGGCTAAAATCAAAACTATCAGCAGCCACAAAGACCTTCCGAGTGAGGCAAGGGCGGTGGTCATTGTTCGGTTAACTAAGACGAAACTTCTACTTCTATTCATGAGTCTTTCTCCTTATTGATCTGGGGTGAAAACTTTCGCTCTGAATCGTTATCCGCCTGCTGCCGACGCCGAACTCCTACTCGCTTTCTCCGGCGCGGGTCTGTTGGAGCAGCGATTCGAGGCATATCAAAAGAGCGCCGCGAGATGTCTCTGTAAAATGGAGGCGGCCAGATTCTATCCGGCGAAAGATGGCTCTTTGGCCCAGACCCGCGACCAGCGCAGCCTCTTCCACTCCTACCAACCTGACCTCCGCACGACATATCTCGCACCAGCCATCTACCTGACCTCGCCCGCGGCTGACGACCAGAAGACGCTCGGTTTCAACTGTGATCTTCGTCCGTCGGGTCTTCTTCATGCCGCCTCAAGATGCATCCGTGCCTCTTCGTGCTTTCGTACATATTCAAGAGCGGTTACTTTCGGATGTTGTTTCGCCCGAACGCTCTCGTTTAGAATGCGTCGGTTTCCATGCGAGCGGGGAGAGGATGGCCCGCACGGAGTCTAAAAGTCTTCAACCGAAGGCTCATTTGATTCTCAACCGTTTCTCAACCGTCTTATGAGCAAGCAAATCAAGTATTTCTACGAATTCGGCCACTTTCGCATAGACACTGTGAATCGCCGCCTGCTGCGCGATGGAGAGCTTGTGCCGCTCAAGGCCAAGGCCGTTGAGACGCTGCTCGTCCTGGTCCAGCATTGCGGCGAAGTGGTCGAGAAGGATGACTTGATGAAGCTGCTCTGGCCGGACAGTTTCGTAGAGGAAGCCAATCTGACGCAGAACATTTAAATGCTCCGCAAGGCTCTTGGCGATAGCGGCTACATTGAAACGATTCCGCGACGCGGCTACCGTTTTGCGGCAGAGGTTAAAGAGTGGGAGGAAGCCCCTCCGGACCTGCTGGTGATTAAGGAGAAGTCCAGAACATATTTTAGTTATGAAGAGGAATCAGACGATTCCTCCGAGGGGCAGGCAGGCGCGAGTGCGCTTGAGACGAGACCCGACGATGAAGGGCAAACGCGCATTGCAGAGGCCGAGACAACGGCACACCTCACTGCGGTTAAATCCGAGCCTCGCCGCCCTCTACGCCGAAAGCTCTGGCTAATCGCAGCCATAGCGACAGGCGTTCTCCTCCTGGCAAGCATCGCCCTCTGGCTTTATGGCACTTCAACACCCTTTGAAAAAGTGAGGCTCGCCAAGTTCACCACGACAGGCACAGCCGTCAAAGCTGCCATCTCTGCGGACGGTAAATATCTGGCCTACGTGACAAATGAGGCGGGCCAACAAAGCCTCTGGCTGAGACAGATAGCCACCGGCAAAGACCTTTTAATAGTTCCACCGCAACGCATAGAGTTTTACGGCCTGACCTTTTCGCACGACGGCAGCTATGTTTATTACGTCAGTCAGGAGATGAATCGTCTTGGATTGCTCTATCAGGTGCCGAGTTTGGGCGGACAGCCAATCAAACTGATGGAGGATGTGGATTCTCCCGTGACGCTCTCGCCGGATGATCAGCAGTTGGCTTTCATCCGCTATAGCCCCTCAGACCGAAGTATCATCATTGCCAATCTGGACGGCACGGGAGAGCGGAAACTTTCTTCCACAGCCCAGGGCGCTCCTTTCAGAATCGGGTTGACGGTCTCCCCTCCCATCTGGGTTCCGCCCGCCTGGTCACCTGATGGCAGCCTCATCGCCTGTCCCGTCATGGTGACTACGCCTGAGGGTGAATCTCAAACTATTTGGGGCTTTCAGGTCAAAGGGGGAGAGTCGCGGCCTCTGGCTTCCGCGAACTGGCGCACGGTCGGACGTATGGAATGGATGACGGACGGGAGCGGACTGTTGACAACCGCTGCGGAGCAAGGCTCTGATGCTACACAACAAATCTGGTACGTCGCTTATCCGAGCGGCGCGGCGCGCAAAGTAACTAACGATCTGGGTGATTACAGGGACTTGAGCCTGACCGCTGATGGCAAAACTCTTGTCACCATCGAATCCGAGAGAAAAGCTAACATCTGGGTGGCTCCGGCCTCGGACACAGGCCAGACAAGGCAACTCACCTTTACCAACTATGACGGTTTGGGGGGACTCTCCTTCTCGCCTGATAACAGGCTTGTCTATACCTTGCAGGTAGGGGGCGAACAGAATTTATGGCTCACAGACCTTCAGGGCAGCTCGCCGAAACAACTCACGGCTCACGCCGGGATTAATCGTCAACCTACCGTCTCGCCCGATGGCCGTTACATCGTTTTCGTGTCCAATCGCAGTGGTCAGCAGCACCTCTGGAGAATTGAGATGGACGGCACGCGTCCGCAAGAGCTCACGCACGGCCCGGAGGATACTGAGCCTGACTTTATGCCTGACGGTCAGGGGGTGATTTACAAGTCTGTCATTTCCGGCACGGGCTATATCTTTCGAGTCGGATTAGATGGGGGCGAGCCGGTGCGATTAACTGATAGGACTTCCGGCCTTCCGATTGTTTCTCCGAATGGAAAGCTCATCGCTTTCTTCTATCGCCCGGCTCCTGCGGCAACAAATAAAATAGCGACCATGCCATTTTCAGGGGGCGAGCCTCTATTGATTAGCGACTTGCCCGCACACTACGGTCAGTTTCACTGGACACCCGACGGCAGCGCCGTCGCGTATGCAGATAAACAGAGCGGGAAGGGGAACATCTGGACTCAGCCGCTCGATGGACGCCCCTCCAGGCAGGTGACGTACTGGAAGCCCGACCCTGTTTTTTCCTTCAACTGGTCACGCGATGGCCGTTGGCTGGCTTACGCGAGCGGAACGCTGACCAGCGATGTTGTGCTGATTAGGGACGCGCAACGGTAGATTTACCGCTCTGCGCAGGGGATTCTCAAACCGCGTCGTAACGCTTGAGCTTGCGGTAGAGCGTAGAGAGGTCTATGCCGAGGATGTTGGCGGCGCGTGCTTTGTCCTGGTTGACGGAGGCTAAGGTCTCGAAGATGTGGCGGCGCTCGACCTCTTCGAGCGTGGGGCGCAGCCCGTCCGGGTCGCGTACCTGCATCTGTCCGGCAACCGTCTCGCGCACGCGCGGCGGCAGGCTGTCGGGGTCAATCTGTTCGCCGCTCAATGTAAAGGCGCGCTCGATGGCGTTCTGCAATTCGCGCACGTTGCCGGGCCAGTGGTAGTTGATGAGAGCCGACATCGCAGCGGTCTCAATCGCTTTCTCTTCAGAGCCTTGCTCGCGCGCAGTATGCTTGATGAAATGGCGGACAAGGAGCGGGATGTCTTCGCGCCGCTCGCGCAAAGGGGGCAGGTGAATCTCTATCACGTTGAGGCGATAGAAGAGGTCTTCGCGGAAGCGCCCCTCCGCGACCTCCTTTTCCAGGTCACGATTGGTCGCGCAAATTATGCGCGCATCAAAGGAGACAGCCGCGCTCGAACCCAAGGGCGTCACTTCATGCTCCTGCACGGCGCGCAGTAGCCGCACCTGCATCGCAGGGCTAATCTCTCCAATCTCGTCAAGAAAAACCGTTCCGCCTTCGGCTGCGCGAAAAAGTCCGAGCTTGTTGCTGGCCGCGCCCGTGAACGCGCCCTTCGTGTGACCGAACAGCTCGGATTCGAGCAGGGTTTCAGGGAGCGCGCCGCAGTTGATGGCGACGAAGGGACGCATCGCGCGCGGGCTGTTGTGATGAATGGCGCGCGCAACCAGCTCTTTGCCTGTGCCGGATTCGCCCTGTATGAGAATGTTGGTGTTGGTGCTCGCGACCTTTTCAACCAAGCGAAAGACGGCTTGCAGCGCGGGCGAGTTGCCGATAATCTCCGAGAAGCTGTAGCGGCGGTCAAGCTCGCGGCGCAGGAGACGATTTTCGCGGAACAGCTCGCGCTGGCGGATGGCGTTCTTGACGGATTGCAGGAGGTCTTCGTTGACGAAGGGCTTGGTGATGTAATCGTAAGCGCCTTTGCGCAGGGCCGCGACGGCTGAGTCAACCGAAGAGTAAGCGGTCATGACGATGACGAGAGCTTCATGGTCTATGTCCTTGAGCTGGTCCAGCAGCGCGAGGCCGTCCATGCCCTTCATGCGTATATCTGTGAGCGTGACGGCGACATCCTCTGCGGCGAAACGTTCGAGAGCCTCTTCGGCGCTCGCGGCTCCGGCGACGCGATAACCGGCATCTTCAAGCAGCCGCGTGAGGATGGCGCGCATCAGGTCTTCGTCTTCGGCAATCAGAATGAGAGGTGACGTATTCATCTTTAATCTCGCGCCAGGGTTTATTGTAAGACCTTTCGCATCGGCACGAACTCTATGCTCAAGCCGTTTTCCATCTCGTACAGGACGCGCTCGCCGCCTTGATACCCGCAGGCTCTGTACAATCTGAGCCCCGGAAGCGTCGCCATTAACTCAAGCGAGCGAAAGCCGCAGGCTCTTGCTTCGCTTTCGCAGACCGAAAGAATCGCTCGCGCTATCCCCTTTCTGGCATGCAGCGGGTGCACGAAGAATGCTCGAATCTTTGCGGGTTCCAGTTCCGGGTCAAGCTCGCTCGAATCCCTACTGGCATACTGGTCGCTGCCAAAAAGATTTCTTCTCTTACTCCAACCGCCGCAGCCAATCAGCATTCCAGAGCTATCCGCGACGAAGTACGTTCCGTCAACAATAAGATCGCTGTCAACCCCGTAGACCTTCGCGAGCGCCGCTTCGATTTGCTGCTCGGAGTAATCTTCGAGGCTCAAGCTTCTGGCCGACTCCGCGATCAGTTGCTCGATGGCGGCCCTCTCATCAAGCTTCGCTTTTCTTATCACGTAATCCATTCGACCCTGACGAAAGAACTGCAGAGTCAAGCTCGCAACGCCGCGTTCTGATGTGTGCGGCCTGCCGTCCGGCGAGCCTCTTCCTCGGCCACTTTCCTGAGATGACTGTTGCGCCGGATGAGCAAGCGCGTCATGTAGCTTTCGAGCAAGAGCTTGTCAACTATTTGTCCGAGCAGGCCGAGCGGCGAAGCATAGTCGGCATCGTCTATCATCAGCGTACCGCCCGCGAGCGATTCAAACAAATGCGTGTGATGCCAGTATTTAAAAGCCCCGCGCTGCATCTGGTCCACAAACATGCGCGGTCGTTCAAAGGCCGTAATCTTCGAGGTCAGACGCTGGCGGATGCCGAAATGGGTCGCCTCCCATGTGACTTCATCATTCAAGCTCATCATGCCATTGGTGACACCCGCGATGGCCCGCTCGCTCGTCTGATTGGTCGAAGCCATGTGTACATCAACGCTGCGAGCGAGGTCAAAACAAAGCTCTACGGGAGCACGGATAAAAGTCTCAAGATGAATGGAGGGCATAATCTTTTTGGTCCACAAGAGCCTCTGCCGGAAGCGTAACACGCACGCATGTTCCCAGGCCATTATTTGAGCCGATCTCTATCCGCCCGCCGTGAGCCGTGATGATGCCGTAGCAGACAGCGAGGCCGAGTCCTGTGCCCGTGCCGGCGGGCTTGGTCGTAAAGAAGGGATCGAAGACGTGCGGGCTGTGCTCAGGCGCGATGCCCGTGCCCGTGTCGCTGATTTCGATGACAAGTTCGCCCGGCTGAGGAGCATAAAGGGTTCGGACCAGCAGTTCGCCGCCTTCGGGCATGGCGTCGCGTGCGTTGAGCAGGAGGTTGAGAAAGACTTGCTGAAGCTGGTCGGCATCGGCCTGGACCAGCGGCGCGCCCGCGTCCAAATCCCTCTTGACACTCAGCCTTTGAAAGGCTTTATCAAAGCTGGCGAGGCGGATGCTCGCTTCGAGCGTGCGGTTGATGTCGAGCGGCGCTCGCTCAGGCGGGCGCGCCCGCGCAAAGTCCATCATGTCGCGCAGGACCTGCGTGATGCGTGCGATCTGCGTCTGCATCAGCCTCAGCATCTCGCGGGTTTCCGCGTCCGTTCCAGGCCGCGCCTGAAGCATCTGAATCAGCGACGAGATGGAGGCCAGAGGATTGTTGACTTCGTGCGCGACACCTGCGGCGAGCGTTCCGGCGGCGGCCAGCTTTTCCGTCCTGATGAGTTGTTCGTTAAGCTCGCGCAGTCGCTCTATGTCCGAGGCCATCTTGCGGCTCATCTCGTTGAACGAGGCCGCGAGCAGACCCATCTCGTCGTTGCTGTGAAGCTCGACCTGCGCGCCGTAAGCTCCGCCCGCGACCTCGACGGCAGCCTCCGTCAGGCGGCGCACGGGCCGAGAGATAGTGCGTATGATGAGCGCCACGAGAATCAGGTTGGGGACGAGCGCGCTAATCACGCTGAAGACCAGATAGCGCCGCCAGGCGTCCATCGTTGGACCAGTGCCGAAGCTCCACCAGACAATCGGAATCTGAAAGATAGCGAAGCTCAAGATAGCCACCGCCGCAATCGAGAGCGCGACCTTGTAGGCGACGGGGAAGAGGCGAAACTGGTCCAGCGCGGATTGCAGCGAGAAGAGCTTGAAGTTAGAGATGGCGTAGGCGTAGATGACGACGCCGAGCAGGACGAAGATGGAGCTGACGGGCAGGAGCGAGTAGATACCCCCGAGGGGCAGCGCGACGTTGGCGAGCGTCTTGAGCGTGCCCGTGATGACCAGCGCCCAGAGGATCGCGCCGAGCTGCATGCCCCACAGGTTCTTCCGATAGCGGCGATACTTTGTATAGAGCAGGCCGAACCCGTAACCGAAGACGCAGTAGATGTAGAGACCGAAGGCATAGGCCAGCGGTGTTAAATGAATCTCCAGCCGGTCGCCTGTAAATCTCACGTCCTCCCACATCCATCCGAGCAAGACTGCCGGAACGAGGACAGCGCCGGGCGCGTAGAGTATGGCCGCGCGCTTGAGCGGCACTGGTCCATTTTCGGGAAAGACCCAGGCGAAGACAACGAGCGAATATTGCATCAGCAGCGCGATGATAAAACTCGTGCTGGCCCACCATCCGGCGCTCGACCCGTCGCGCGCGCCAAAGCCCCAGAACACGATGTCCTTGATCGTCCAGAGGGCGAAGCAGGCGACAAAGGCCGCAAACGTCTGGTGCGTGCGACTGCGCGGCGCGGCCACGAAGACATAGAAGCCGAGCATCACCAGCACGAAGAGTGAAAGAAGAAGGAAGGCCAGCAGCATGCGTCAGTTTTGAGTTTCGAGTTTTCAGTTTTCAGTTGGAAAGCAGAACTCGAATGCTGAAAACTGAAAACCGAAAACTCAAAACTGCTTCATAGATTGAGAATCAGCGCGGCAATCGCGAGCGTCACGGCGCTGGCAATGGGCCAGAAGTGGCGCGCGTCAATCATACCACCGCGCACGAGCAGCCGGTGGAAAATTGTAAAGAGCAGAAAGGCGGCCACGCCGACAGGGATCGCGAAGACGGCTCCGACGACAGCGCCGAAGCCGAAGAAGATAAAGCCGCCCGCGCCGCCCGTCATGGCTCCCCAGGCCATCCCCAACAGAGGCAACGTGAGCAGCATCCTGTTCCAGGATAAACGCTCCAGGTTTCCCGCCGTGCGGCTCAGCGCCGAACCCATCGCGAGGCCCACCAGCGCGCAGATGAGGTTCATCAGCAGACAGAAAATCAGAAGGCCAATCTCTGAATGTCCCTTTAAGCCATAACCGAAGATGCGTGTGAAGATGGCTGCGGGCGGAAAGATGCCGAGCAGCAGGCCGAGCAGGGCGTAGGCTTTTCGCAGGTCCAGAGGACGGCGCATCGTGAGCAGTTCTTCTTCTTCGAGGGCGCTGCTGAAGAGCAGTCTGCGAGCGGCCTCCTGCTCGTTCGTGGCGAGCAGCCAATTCAGCCTTGCGCCAGTGTCCTGGACGGCAAAGGCTGCATCCTGGACGGATGGAGCGTTTGCTGTTTCGTACATTCTTCTCCTCTCGAAGCAGGCTCAAGCCTGTTCTGCATACCATCGGCCTCAAGACGACGCAGCCGCGCGCACTCTGCATCGAGAAGACGAGCCGCGCCGATGGCCGCCCTCTCATCTTCAAGCAGCGACATCAGGTTGATGACATGCCCGTAGAGCCTCAAGATCATGACGCTCAAATGTCTGGCCGTCGCCAGTTCCTTAGACTCCGCAGCCGAAACTTCAGTTCCAAATTCGCGCACGCAGGCGAGCGCGTGTAGAAACTCTGTGCGCGCACGCGCCTGGTGAGCAATCAGTCTGGCCGCGTTGCGGCGATGTATGCAGCGGCCAGCGAGCAAGAGGTCGTCGCCCGTGCGTCCGGCGATGCGGCATAGCTCCAACTCGCGCTGGTCCGGTAAAGCTTCAGGCTCGACTTCCGACGCGGCCATCGTCAGCCCGACATATCTCTCAACGTGGTCGCAGACGATACGAGTCTTTTGCTCCAACTCCTGCGCCCTGAGCCTGCCAGACTGGCGGGCCATCTCCTCTACCTTGTAGAGCGTTTCGATAAGCTTGCGTTTAGCCTGCTCGATCTGCGCGTCGAAGTCTGGCGAAGATGTGTGGTCCATGCCGGTAGTAGTTTTCCAGGCGGGGCGCGAGCGCCAGAGCTTGAGTAGAAACAACGTCGCCGCGCAGGGCCAGAGCAGCATCGCCAGCGTCGCTTTGAAGACGGCCTTCCGTGGTCCTCTACGGTTTCTCCCTGAGAGTAGATCGCTCATGCCAAAGGGCGCTCCGGCTGCCAGATAAATGGTGATGATTTCGCTCGCTCGCATCCTGGCCTTCAGAAATGGCAACGCTTGTGCCAGCGCCGCAAGCGCCGAGCGCGGCTCATCGCGGAAAGTTTTCTTCTGCTTCCGGCAGAACATTTACGGGAAATTTTTCCGGTCCGGACAAGCCCGGCGCGTTTGGGAAAAGCGCTCTCGTCCGCTTGGCAAACCGCCTCTCCAACTTCAGGGTTTGGCATTCTGCAAACTCGCAGGAGAGGGCGACTGGTCCAACGCCTTGAGGCATGAAGATGAAGTTAATGGGAGCGGGCCATCGAGCGATTGAAGGGACGCGTCATTTCTCTGCTCGCGCGGCGCGGCGTGGGGTGAAGCGCGGCGGCTCTGCGGGAAGCGCCCAATCCAAACCGTACATCTGGAGTCACCTCTGTATGCAATAAAGCCACAGGTGGCTAATTTCCGAATCCCTTGATGCTCCTTCGAGGGAGGAAACTTCCTTCGGCTAAAACCATGCGCGCCGCGTCTAATATAGAAAATAAGAAGCGCAAATCCGAGTTCCGGTTTACGTCAGCAGTTGTGGCCTCCGGTTTGCAGGGATGACGGCGCAAAGGTCAACGGCTGTTTCTGATCGGACCAAAATAAATCGAACTTCGAGACAGCCGATTCGTTAGAGTAAAGAGATTATTCGAGAAACAATCAAGCAGGGACAGGCAATCATTATGGCTACTAAACCTTCAATCAAAATCATCAAGCGCCGTGAGCGCATAGAGCAGGAAAACGGGCCTGAACAGGCCGCTGCTACGAAAGAAACGCCGCGCGAAGCCGCCCGCGAAATGGTCGCCACCGTGACCAACTGGGTGAGCGAGTTTCAGCAAAAGCGGCGCGAGGAAACTTCACGCGCCATCAAGACGCTGTTCGCGGACCAGCAACCGAACGAGGCATAGGCTCTCGCAACACATGCGGCGCATAATCCCGCACCGGAATGAAGCAGATTGCACGCTTTCGTTCTCGCCTAGACCAAAAAGAACAATCACAGACAGGCTACACAAAAGGGCGGCCCCAAGAGGTCGCCCTTAATTGTTTCTAAAAGTATGGCGAATGCTACGTCTCAAGAGCGGACCTGTCAGGATGTTGACACGGGGCGCGTGGCGGCGATAGCATGGCTGCCAAATCAAAGCCCTAAGAGAAATGGTATCCGTCAAGCCTCATGAAAACGACCGGACCAAAACGCGGGAAGAAACGCAAGCCTCAGCCTCTCTTTGAGACGATACGCAAGCCACTGGCGCCGCCCGGCCACCCGCTCGGACGTGACAAGCCGGAAGAGCGCGCGCATCCTTCGCTGCGCAAGGCCAAGCATAAACATCGTCCTGAAAGGTCCGGAGAGGGGACTGAGGGCGACTGATTCGGGCCTCACGAGGCTATCAACGAAAAGGCCGCTGTCTTCGTGTCCAAACGCTCTCGCCGCAAATCTTGATCGCCGTGAATAATCTTATGACTGATGTTACTCAAACCTTCATCGCCAAATCGCGCTCGCTGCTTTCCGAGTATCTGATGAAAATCGAGCGTTGTCTGAAAGAGCTGAGCGAGGAAGATGTCTGGTGGCGTGCGCACGAGGAAGGGAACAGTATAGGCAATCTGCTGCTGCATCTGTCGGGTAATGCGCGCCAGTGGATTGTGTGCGGCGTCGGCGGAGCGGAAGACAGGCGTGTGCGCCAGCAAGAGTTCGATGCGCGAGAGGGCGCGTCGCGCGATGAATTGCTCGCCGCGCTCAGACAGACCGTCGCAGAGGTGGATGCTGTTTTAGACGGTCTTGATGAAGGCAGCCTGCTCGAACCGCGTCAGATACAGAGATACGACGTGAGCGTGCTCGAAGCGGTCTACCACGTGGTCGAGCATTTCTCCATGCACACGGGCCAGATCATCTTGATGACCAAGCTGCTGGCGAAAAAGGACCTCGAATTCTACAACCTTTAAAGGGTTCGGTCTTCGCCGTTCGGCGTGCGGAGCGCAAGGTTAAGCAGGCATGGTCGAGAGTTCCGAAGTTTAGTAGTTTTGATAAAAGTAGCCAGCAACGCGTTTGACTCCGAAGGCTTAAAGATGGGCATGGCACTCTTTCTTCATCTTTGTCATTTTTAACTTTTCAATCACACGGATTCATGCTTAATATACAGTCGCACTTGAACAAAGCCCGAGGAGATGAATGTTCATGACCTATACTGTTTGCGAACCTTGTGTCAACTGCCGTTATACAGACTGCGCCGTCGTCTGCCCTGTAGAGGCTTTTCATATAGACGACGACATGCTCGTCATCCATCCCGAAACCTGCATAGACTGTGACGCGTGCGTCCCGGAATGTCCCGTCGAGGCCATCTTTCCAGAAGATAAAGTCCCGGAGGAGTGGGCGCACTTTACGCCTATGAACGCCGAGAAAGCCATGAGCGGTCTGCCGACCATCAGTGTCAAGCTGGACCCTTTATGCTGAAGGGTCGTCGAAGCCGAAGTCAGATTCTACGGACAGGAAAAGCGCAAGGCGCGCCGTAGCTCCCTCGAAATTGGCCGGGACTGGCGCGCCTTGTCATGTCTCAGAGGCCGCAACCAAAGGCACTGAACCCGTGGCGGGTTCAACGCGCGAGATTGAAGATGAAGAAACGCACAAAGCGTTGGATGGGTGGTCTCGCCCTCGCCGCCGGAATGTTGGGGGCCGTGGGAACGGTACTAATGAAAAAAAAGAGATTTTATAGAAATGGCGGAAGGTCCGAAGAGACGCGCGACGTGTGGGCCAGGCCGGGGATGGTCGTCACGTTCCGCGCAGAGTTGATGCCCGGACGCGAGCGTTCGGAGCGGACCTTTCGCGTCGCAGAGCTGTTGCCGAGCGGCAGAGTTATCTTGCAGGGAGTCGCGGGCGAGCATAACGAGAAGGAGTTTGAGCCTGCCAGGTAGGCTCTGAAGGATTAAGTGGACCAGAGCATGTCGCAATCGAGAATAGATATTTTCGCAGAGATGGCGCGCGAGCAGCCGGACAGTGAGATGGTCTGGTACGGGCTGGCTAACGAGTACGTCAAGGCTGAAAGATGGGGCGAGGCGGCAGATGCCCTGCGTCAGGTCGTCAGCCTGAACCCGGATTATACTGCCGCCTACCAGTTGCTCGGCACGGCCCTCTTTGAACAGGGCGAGAGCGAGCAGGCGCGCGTTATCTGGGAGCAGGGCCGAGAGGTCGCAGAGCGCACGGGAGCCTGGAAAGCTCGGCAACACATCGAAGGCTTGCTCGCACGGATGGATGAAGGGCCGAAGGGTAAGCGGGATTCGGAATTTTGCGAAGAGTGAAGAAGCAGCAGAAAGCGTGTTAAGTAAAGCCCTGTCCATCAGCGACAGGGCTTTTCTCGTTTGAGAGCTAAGACAGCGAGAGGTAGTCCTTTGTTGGTCTCATCGCTTGCGTGTTAAGAAGCTAGTAAAAATGGATGTCGCCCGACGCGAGGTGTCGTCTACCATTCGTAGGTGCGGCCAGGCTCCATGACGCTCAGTTTCGGAATCTTTAGCTCCTCAAGCTCTTTGATGACCGTTTCGCGGTAGGCCGGCTTGAGATGGACGGCGAGAATCTCCAGTCCGTTGTGTTTGAGCTTGCCCAGCTCTTTCTGAAGAGAGGCGGGCGTGAAATGCCTTGAGACCTCTGCGAGCTGGGCCAGCGCGTTGGGGAAGGAAGCTTCAATGAGCAGCGCGTCAACGTGCGCCGCGCCGTTGACCAGCTCCCAGAACTCTTCTGTCTCCGCCGTGTCGGAGCTGAGAGCGACGGTCGTCTTGCCGTCTGAGATAATCATCCCGACCGTCGGGACGATGTGGTTGACGGCGACGGCAGTAATCTTGAGATGCGCGACCCGGAATTCGATGCCCGTGCCGAAGGGCACATACTCCATGACGCGGCTTTTGTCGTTGCTCAAATCGGAAAAGCGCGGGTAGACGGTCCAGTTAAAGATGTCGCGCTCAAGCGTCTCGATGACCTCTTCGGTGGCATGGACGCGGATAGGCTCTTCGAGTGTCCCGAAGAGATCGTCAATAAAGATGGGGAGGGTCGCAACGTGGTCCATGTGAGGATGCGTGATGATGATGTCGCGCACGCTCTCGCGCTGTTCGTCCGTGAGGGCCATCGCCAGGCTTCCGGCGTCAATCGCCACGCGCTCGTCTACGAGAAAACACGTCAGGCGCTGCTCCGGTGCGGCGTAGCCCTTTTCATCGAAGGTGCTGGGTAAGAGTTGAATCTTCACGAAATGGGTCAGTGTTTCAGGACGCGCGCGAGGACCATTTCAGTATAAGGCAATCGAGCAAGCACGCGCGAGAATTTTCTGCGGCCCCGGGTTAATGCGCGCCCAGGCGCTGGCGCATCTCTTGAAGCATTTGCAGATAGGCAGCTTCGCGTTCGAGCGCCTCCTGCGGGTCGCTGATGATACCGCGCGCGACGCGGCTACGATGAAAGGCCAGCTCGCTCGCCGTCTGATTATACTGCATACGCACGCGCCACACGCCGAAGCCGCCTCTGGTCAGCGCGTTGAAGGACGCGCCCATCCGTCCCCTGACGCTACAGAGTCGGTGATAGTCGTCCGGCGTGAACAGCCCGCGCTGGAGGTCCGCCATCAAGTGCTCGCGCACGATGCGCCCCTCACGACGCAGGTTAAAGCCTATCACGACAAGCGTGGCGATGAAGACAGGGACCATCACTAGAAAGTACATCACCAGAAAGCCTGCGCCGCCGAAGAAGGTCGGCGAGGCATTCCAGATAGCGTGGAGCATGATTGCCATCAATAGGCCGGCGATGGGCGCGACAAACTTGATGAATTTATTGTTGGTCTGCCTGGACCAGCCGAGACCTATGCCCGTCATGCTCGTAAAGAGCGGGTGAGAGAAGGGAGCCATCGCGCCGCGCAGAATGAGAGTGCCCGTTAGCCCCGGACCCCCGCCCTGTATCAGAGCCTTGCCGTAATATTGGAAATTCTCGGTCATGGCAAAGCCCAGTGCCACCATCCCCGCGTAGACGATGCCGTCCACGATGCCGTCAAATTCATCCTTTCTCCAGAAAAAGAGAATAAAGAGGATGAGCGCCTTGGCGCTCTCTTCGACGATGGGCGCGGAGAGCACGGCACCGGCTGCCTCTGCGGCTTCCGAGCTTTGCGTGATGATGGCAACGAAGATGGCGACCGCCGTGTTAATGATAAAGGCTATGAAGACGGCCACCATCGCGCCCCAGAAGAAGGCCAACGCCAGCATCCATAAAGGCTCGGATTCGTAGCGGTCAATCCAGAGCAGCAGCGCGACGTAAATCGGGACGGGAATCATCGCGCAGATCATCCCGACCAGCAGCGCGACTGGACCAGTTTGCGAGCCGATGAGCAGCAGCACGATGAGGCCGAGCACCAGACCCGCGAGGATGGCCGCGATGGCGAGCATGACCTTGATGGCGCTGGTTTTCTTGCGCGATTGAAGGGCTATCCTGGGCGGCGGGTACGCGCCGCCATAATTCTGCACGGGGGAATACTGGTTGTTATACATGATCCTTTAATTCGGAAACTGATGAAATGAGTTGCAGTATGTTAAAGAGAACCGAGAGATATGCGAGCGCAGCCGGAGTATAGCCACATTTGCCCCCAGACTTCCAGCTTTAATTGACGAACAGGTCCGCGCGGTTTTGCACAGCAGGCCGCGCACGTTCTCAAGCAGAGCCGGACGCCTGGCAGTCTTAGCGCGCACACGTCTGGGCGCGGCCTCCGTCAATCGAATAGGTCGCCCCTGTAATCCAGCCCGCGTGCTCCGAGGCCAGAAAGAGAATCAGGTCCGCGACCTCTTCCGGACGCCCGACGCGCCCGATGGGATGCGTCTGCTTCGAGCGTTCGAGGAAGGCTGCGTAAGCCTCTTCGCTCATCCCGCCGCGCTTGTGTATATCCGTGATGACGACGCCCGGGTTGACCGCGTTGACGCGTATCCCTTTGGGGGCCAGCTCAAGCGCGGCGCAGCGCGTCAACTGGTCCAGCCCTGCCTTTGAGACGCAATAGGCCAGCACGCCCGGAAACGAGCGCAGTCCGGTTACGCTTGAGACATTGACGATGTTGCCGCGCGTCCGTTCGAGCTGGGGCACGCATTGCTGCATCAGGTAGAAGGCGGCGCGCAGGTTGACGTTCATCATCGCGTCCCAGGCATCAAGCCGCGTGTCCTCTATAGTGCCGTTGGAAAGATGGCCCGCAGCGTTGACGAGCACATCAACCCTGCCGAAATTTTCTACAGTCCCGCGCACGATTCGCCGCACATCAGCTTCATTCGTGACATCCGCCCTGAGCGAGAGGGACTCCGCGCCAAGCTCTTTAATCTCTTCGGCGACTTCTGCGAGCGCGCCTTCCTGGCGGCCCACGGCGGCCACGCGTGCGCCAGCCCCCGCCAGACGCAAGGCTGTCGCCCTTCCGATGCCCGAAGTCGCACCCGTCACGAGGGCTATCTTACCCGCCAGCTCTTTCTCCATCTATCTGTCTCCTCTTCATCAAGAATATTCAGACGCACTGATTTTAATCATCTCATATTGACAGGAGAGGCTCAAAAAGTTGACTATAAGCTTCTGCACGAGTGCCCTTGTGTTTCAAGGGAGCAAGCGACGGACATTACAGCTTCAAAGCACACGAAAGCCTGTTTCGCGTCTCGCCCTGTTAAGGAGAAAGCTTGCGCAGCAATTCGACCGAAAACTTTTTTGGTAGAACATCAAGGCCAGCCGCACGCTCTTCCGCAGGCGGCGCATCGCATCGCAGCCCATCGCGCGCGCGGATGCCTTCGACCTCCGGTTACATGGTGGCGGCGGGCGCGACTGCCGCGACTCTCTTCTTCCTGCTCTGGTGGATGCTGCACGACAGCGGCGATGAAGCGCCCTGGGTTCCGGCGGGGCTGGCCTCCAGCGTCGTCATGCTGATTGCCGTCGCGGCGCGCGAAGTCATCATGCGGCGGGCCTGGACGCGCTATCTGCTCGAACATGAAAAGCATGAGCACGCGGCCAACAGGGAAGCCAGAGCGGGCGCTGGCAGCCGCAGCAATAGCAGCCAGGCGCACGGGACTATCAGCTCTCACTCGGCGGCCTTGCGCGCGCTGCAAAAACAGTCTGAAGAGGCGGATGCCCCGAGCGCACAGCCCGAAGCGCATCTCAACGTCTATCAGGCCTGCCAGGAATATCTCGCGAGCACGGATGAGATACTGCGCTCGGCCAACGTCGAAACCGAAAGGCGCGTGGCCCTGCGTGCGGGACAGGAACGCGTGCGCGCCCTTCAGAAACATCACCTCCTGGGATGGGCGCGCGGGGCTTCGCGCACTCTGGCCCATGAAGCTCAACTGCGCAGCCGCCTCTCGGATAAGATAGAGACGGCGCAGCGCGCGATTGATGTCATAGAGGCGGCGCTGAAGGCTTATCCGGGCGAGGGTGAGCTGGAGGATTCCGTGCTGGCGATACAGGAGTTTATCGGCTCTGTAAAAGTCTCTCACTGGGTCGAGCTGGCCGAGCGCGCAGCCTTTCGAGGCAAGTATGCGCGGGCTATTGACCGTTATCGAGATGCGCTCTTTTATGTCTCGCGCGAGAAGATGAGGGAAGAAACGCGCGCCGAGACGGCGCAACACATTCAACGCCAGATTGAGATGCTGCGCGCGCGGCTGCACATGAATGGCAGGGCCGCTAAAACGGATGACCGTGCGTGGGATGGATAGAGTTTGAGGAGTCAATCTCCGGGGAATCCTTACACATGATTGGACAGCGTTGTCCGAAATGCAAAAGCTCGCGGATCAGGCGTGGCTACAAGCCGACCCCGCTCATTTTGCGTCTGTTTGGCATCTATAACCTTTTGTGCGATCATTGTAACCTGCTTTTTACGGGCTTCGCAGTCCCTGGCACGGTGCCCAAACACGGAAGCCGTAAGAAGAAGGGGGCCGAGGCGCGTGCGAGCAAGGAATTCGAGCGCCGAACGCACGTCAAGAGTTGAAGCCCTGTGCCGGTAAGACAGGGATTTCGCGGACGCGGGATACAGCTTGCAAGCTGCATCCAATCCCCGGCCAGGAGCATCTATCAAAGGGCATTCAAGAGAGGGCCACAAAGGGCCACATCAAGCCACATCAGCTTTAGCTTCGAGGATTTAATTATGAAAGCCAGAATATTGCTTATCCTTTTCATCTTCACCTGTCTGGGAACAGCCTCAACGCTCAGTGCGCAGGAACAATCGCAGCCTGTCATGCAACAAGGCCCGACGGTGGTCATGCCCGCTTCGATAGACAATCAGGGCATTAGAAACTATCTGCTCGGACCGGGCGACACCCTGGAGGTGCGTGTCTTCGGGCAACCTGATTTCGGCGGTCAGGCGGATGTGGACAGCGCGGGCAATATCAGCCTGCCCTTTATTGACAAGCCGATTCCGGCACAGTGCCGCACGGAAAAAGATGTCTCCAAAGACATTGCCACGGCCTATTCCAAGTATCTCAAGAATCCCCAGGTCAGCGTGCGCATCATGGGACGCAATAGCCGCCCGCCCGCCATCGTGCATGGCGCTGTCAATTCGCCGGGCCAATTCCAGATGCAGCGCCGCGTGCGTCTACAGGAAGTGCTGGCACGCGCGGGCGGCGTGACGGAGCGCGCCAACGGCGTCATACAGGTGCTGCACACGGAATCCGTGATGTGCCATGAGCCTGGAGAAGTGCCTGAGCCGGAAGCCAGCGTCGCCCTCAGCGACGGCACAAAGATGCCAGCCTTTAAGCTCTACAAGTATGCGGATATTCTGACGGGGAATGCGGATGTCAATCCGTATGTCCGACCGGGCGACATCATCAGGGCGATGGAGGCCGAGCCTGTTTACATCACTGGCAGCGTCAATTCGCCGACCGGCCTCTACCTGCGCGAGCAGATGACTCTGAGCCGCGCCATCGCGATGGTCGGTGGACCAAAGAAAGAGGCCAAGCAGAGCGAGATCATTATCTATCGCCGGAAGCCCGGCTCGGTCGAGGCCGAGAAGATGGTCGTCAACCTCGCCGCGATTAAAAAGGGGAAGGAGAAGGACGTGCTTCTTCAGGCATACGATATTATAGAAGTGCCGGAGGCCGGGATGCTCTCGAAAGAGCGTATCTTCCAGACCATCGCGGGCGGCGTCCTCTCAGGCTTTAGCGGCGTCGGCCAGCTTGCCACACAGACTTTGCCTCTGCGCGTTATCTACTGACAATCAGGCAGGCATCAGCTTTAAGAGGTTGGCCCAATCGCCAGCCTCTTATTGTTTAGAGAGAGCCGAGAGATTTTCCTTTAAAGCAGACGGCTCTTATTAAGAGGAGAAAAAGATGAGTCGAAGACCGAACGTCAAGGGAGGGCGTCAGAAGCAGCGCGGGCGCGGCAAGACCTTCTTCTGGATTGCCGCTCTGGCAATCGTCACGATAGCCTTAATCTATTACGAGCAGGCGGCCATCCTCTACATCCTCGCCACGCTCGGCGTGACCGCGATACTGATTATCGTGGCGCTGGCGAATTTGAAGGATAAGGTCGCGGACGAGCCGCTTCCGGCAGACGATTCGGCGGCCATCGGCAGCGGCATCACGGCCACACTACCCCAGACCGCGACTAAGCCTCAGCGCACCACTCGCGCGGCAAGACGAGGCCGTTAAAGCTCTGAAGAAACCGAAGGGCGCGCCCATTAGTTTCAGCTTGAACACAGTCTTTTAGCCACAGTGCCCGAGGTCGGCGCTGTGGCGTTTTAGTCGAAGACACTCAAGAGCCACCATCAGCAAACGATGGACACGTGCAGCGCGGCGCATGTTGAATAAAAACCAACCGGGCTATTGAATCAATCAACAAACGAATCAATAGCCTTTTATTCATCCTCCGCGCTGGCCGCGCCCATCATTTCCCTTGACCGGTTTCTCCCTGGATTCGATCTCCTCCTTAATCTCTTCCACATCGGAGGCTACTTCCTGAAGATCGCTGCTCGTGCGTTTGACATCTGTGTGTATGGCCTCGACCTCGCCCGTAATCTCTTTAAGCGCTCCGCTCACCTCTTCTTTGACCTCCTCGGTCTTGTTCTTGACGGCCTCTTCAATGACTTCCAAAACCTCTCGCGGCTCCGGCGAGACCTTGAGCGCCTCCACTTCGGGGTCGGGCGTGAAATTAAAGCGATGACTCATCCCGTCAAGCTCTCTGGCAACCTGGTCCAGCATCTCTAAAATCTTGGCCGTCTTCTGTTCGGCCAGCAGGTTGACTTGCAGGTCAAGCTCCGCGCGACGCTCGCTGACCTGCGCCAGCCGGTTCTGCGAAATGAGGACGAAGGTCGAGAGGAAGATGGCTTCGAGCGAGACGATGAGCGTCAGCAGGCCGAAGGGGAAGGGGTCGAATTCGCTGACGTGCGGGATGTGCAGGAGACCTATGTTGAGCAGAATCCAGACGCCGAACCAGAAGGCGTGCATGTAAACAAACGCCATCGAGCCTGAGAATTCCGTGATCGCATCCGCGATTCGTTCCTGCGGCGTGCGCCCTTCAGCCGCCTGACGCTGCACAGCCGCGATGGCCTCTATATTCTTACGCACAATCTCGCTCTGTGCCTTAGACACTTCAGACGTTTCGCTCGCTGTGTGATTCTTATCCACTATCTCCTCGCTCATCCTGCGTGCATCCTCCGGCTCGCAAAAACTCTGGCGACTTGAGTATATCCTATAACAAACATCGCCCGCGCGTGTTCAAATAAAGTTGGGCCAACGCGGCTCTCCCACAAGCTTGAGCGGCCACTTTTAACACAGAATCTAACAGTTGAAACTTGAAGGCGTTTTGTGCATAATCTTGCCGCGTTCACCTCCCCGGTGGACGAAGTGGTCGCGTGGGGTGAGGACACGTGGCCTTAGGGTGGAGACGGTGGGAGGTCTCCACCCGTTTTATTTCCGGTCCAGTTTTTCCGGCGCACAGGACAATCCGATAATGAGGGTGAAGGAATAGCTCCTGAGAATGAACCGTGTCTCTCCTCTCAAAGCCTTCGGTCGTCGCGGCCTGCGCCTGAGGGTTGCGCTCGGCTGCACGCGCTTGACAGTGATAGGAGGCGGCGTAAAATGGCGCTGTCCCGGTCAGTTCCGTTGGGCTTCAAGGACGCTCTCGAAAGGTTAAAGATTGAGGGCAAGAGGAGGAGAGCTTGCCTTTGATTTTCAGGGAAATCGGCTTACTGTACGCCGTACAGAAATCAAGCCCGTTTGCTCTCGAAAAAAGATCGTGCAGAGAGGGTCAACTTTCGTTGAAGAGCTACCACAGTTCGCGCTTTGTCCGGAGAGCTGCATCCTGTGGTCTTTTTCTTGCGCCGTTAAGCTGACCCGTCCTGCAAAGTCGTAGCGTATCGAGTGAGTTAGGAATGACCACATCCAATACTCCGCAGCAACGCTCGCCAAGTCCCTTCAAACGCTGGTTGTTTCAAGGTGTCAAGGAGGTCGCCGGACCACATGAGCGCGAGGGCGCGCACCACCAGCATCCCTGGTGGAAAGTGATGTGCCTGACGGGCGTGGACTATTTCTCGACGCTCGGCTATCAACCCGGGATAGCCTTCCTCGCGGCGGGCGTGCTCTCTCCTATTGCAACGCTGATTCTGGTCCTCCTGACGCTCTTTGGCGCGCTGCCGATTTACAGCCGCGTGGCCGCCGAAAGCCCGCACGGGCAAGGCTCTATCTCGATGCTCGAAACGCTGCTCTCGCGCTGGCGCGGTAAGCTCTTCGTGCTGGTCCTGCTCGGCTTCGTCGCCACGGATTTCATCATCACCATCACGCTCTCGGCGGCGGACGCGACGGCCCACGTCATTGATAATCCGTTTGTCGAAGCGCATGTCCCAATCCTGCGTCACCAGATAGGTGTCACGCTGGTCCTGATTGCTATTCTCGGCGCGGTCTTTCTCAAGGGCTTCAAAGAGGCGATAGGGCTGGCCGTGATGCTCGTCGCTGTTTATCTGGTACTCAACCTGGTTGTCGTCTCGGTAGGAATTTACGAGATTGCGACGCATCCGCAGAGATTGACCGACTGGAAGAGCGCTCTCTTTGCGCAGCACGGCAATCCGCTCAAGATGGTGGGCCTCGCGCTGCTCTTGTTTCCAAAGCTCGCGCTGGGCCTCTCAGGGTTTGAGACGGGGGTCGCCGTCATGCCGCTCGTCAAGGGGCCTGGACGCATACGCAATACGCGTATGCTGTTGATGACAGCCGCCCTGATTATGAGCGTCTTTCTGATTTCGAGCAGCTTTATCACGGCGACGCTGATTCCCGCAGAGGAGTTTCAAGAGGGCGGTGGCGCGAGCGGTCGCGCGCTGGCCTTCCTGGCCCATCAATTCCTGGGCGAGTGGTTTGGCACGGCTTACGATTTGAGCACGATTACGATCCTCTGGTTCGCGGGCGCATCCGCGCTGGCGGGTCTTTTGAATATCGTGCCACGCTATCTGCCGCGTTACGGGATGGCCCCCGAATGGGCCAAAGCCACGCGGCCTCTGACGATAGTCTTTATCATCATCGCCTTTACCGTCACGCTGATTTTTAAAGCTGACGTAGAGGCGCAGGGCGGAGCTTATGCTACGGGCGTGCTGGTGCTCATGAGTTCGGCTGCCGTCGCCGTGACCATCTCCGCCTGGCGCAGAAACGAGGGGCTGCGCTGGGCCTTTCTGCTCATCGCGCTGGTCTTCGCCTACACGACGATTCTCAACGTCATAGAGCGGCCCGAAGGCATCAAGATCGCGGGCTTCTTTATCGGTTCGATTATCTTTATCTCGCTTATCTCAAGAGCGCTGCGGACGACCGAGCTGCGCGTCGAAAATGTAGAGCTGGATGCGAAGGCCGAAGAGTTTATCAGCCAGGTGGGCCGTCGCGGCTCGATTCGCATCGTCGCCAACCGCTGCGACCGCGGCGACGCGCAGGAGTATATGCTGAAAGAGAGCGAGAAACGCGTGGACAATCATATCCCCGTCACGGACCCGATTCTTTTCTTTGAGGTGGTGCCGGGCGATGCTTCGGAATTTTCGGGCGTGCTCAAGGTCAAGGGCATAGATGTGGACGGCTACCGCGTGCTGCGCACGGAGAGTCCTGCCGTGCCGAACGCCATCGCCGCCTTTATGCTCTACCTGCGCGACAGAACGGGAAAGATACCGCACGTTTACTTTGGCTGGAGTGAAGGGAATCCGCTTGTTTACCTGCTCAGATACATAGCCTTCGGCGAGGGCGATACGGCTCCTGTGACGCACGAGGTGCTGCGCCAGGCCGAGGACGACCCGGAGCGCCGCCCGTCCGTGCATGTCGGCGGTTGATGCTGGCAGGATGGTGCTGAAGGCGGCGAGCAGCCTTTGAAGGATTGAGACGTAAAAGGCTTGAATCCTAAATCGTCAACGCGTGAATGGAAAGAGCAGTGCTTTACTATTCACGCGTTGACGTTTGATGGCTTTTACGCGCTTGCGTTATCTGGGGTGCGGCCTGCCAGAAAGCATGAGCGGCAGTAGACTGGGCGGCCCTGCGAGGGATAGAACGGGACGGTTGTCTGTTGCCCGCACTGCGCACACTGGACCGAGACCTCTATCCGCTGGCGCATCCCCGATGCCTGTGCGGCGGCAATGGCGGCCAGCCTCTCATTCTTGGCCTGCTTGCAGGGCTTACACCGCTTAGGCTCATTCTTCAAACCTTTATCGTGAAAGAAGACCTGCTCGCCGGCGGTCCACACGAAGTCGTCTCCGCAGTCAACACACTTAATCGTGCGATCCTCGAATTCCTCTTCCGAGTGGCTCCACTTCCCGTTCGATTCGGTTACTACTTGTGTTTGTGACATGATGAAATCCCCCACCGATATGCTCTTTCTGCACGGGCGCGAAGCCGGGGCGCTCGTCCCCGTGCATGATTGTCAACGCAGGCAAACGAGGTATCTATGAACTCTTCAGACACGGAGCGAAAGTCTCTCTTCTGATAGCTCAAGCTCTCTTTCTGAGCCGGAAGATGCGCCGCTCATGCGTCTCTTCCGTCAGTTAAGGTCGAAAAGCTTTGCTTCTCCACCTCTCGCGGGCTGTTCGGGTAGGACCCCAGACCAGTTGGAGCAACAGCCTGTGTAACTGCAAATTATAACTATCACAAAATTGTGTCAAGCTTTCGCGAGCAGCCTTCCCATCAAGACCCGCACGGAGTCTTGACACAGCGCGCGCGCCGTGCCAGCATCCGGCCTCATCCGGCTGCTTAAATTTGACCCCGAAACGAGAATATTTACCGAACATGAAACTCCTCGTCGTAGGCTCTGGCGGGCGTGAACACGCGCTCTGCCATGTGCTCAGAAAAAGTTCCGCGCGGGCGCTGGAAATCTTCTGCGCGCCGGGCAACGACGGCATCAAGCAGGTAGCCGAGTGCGTCGCTGTGAATGCGACGGACACGCAGGCCCTCTCCCGATTCGCTCTCGAAAAGGGGATTGATTTAACCATCGTCGGCGGGGAAGCGCCGCTCGCCGCTGGCATCGTGGACCAGTTTGAGCGGCAGGGGCTGACAATCGCAGGGGCCAGCCAGAGCGCCGCGCGCCTGGAATCGAGCAAGGCTTTCGCCAAAGATTTTATGGCCCGGCACGGGATTCCCACCGCGCGTTATCGCATAGCGGATTCGGCGGGACAGGCGCTAGACATCTTGCGTCGCGGCGAGTTTGGCGGGGAGGAGGCTTCTGTGGTCGTCAAGGCCGACGGGCTGGCGGCTGGCAAGGGAGTCGTCGTCGCGCGCACGCGCTCGGAAGCCGGACGAGCGATTGAAGATTTGATGGAGCGTGGGACAGCCGGAGCAGAGGCCGCGCGCCGCATTGTGATTGAAGAGGCGCTCGACGGGCCGGAAGCCTCGCTGCTGCTTTTTGCGGACGGGCGCGATTATGCGCTGATGCCTGCGGCGCGCGACCACAAGCGCATAGGCGAAGGCGACACAGGACCAAACACGGGCGGGATGGGCGCTGTCACGGACCGGAGCATCCTTGATGAAGAGACTTTAAGACGCATAGAGCTTGAGATTGTCCGCCCGACGCTGGAAGGCGCACGCACCGAAGCGATGCCCTTTCGCGGCGTGCTCTTTGTCGGCCTCATGCTGACCGCAGACGGGCCGCGTGTGCTCGAATACAATGTTCGCTTTGGTGACCCGGAAACGCAGGCGATTCTAGTGCGTTTGAAATCGGACCTGGTAAATATCTTTGAAGCAGTGGCGCATGGCGGGCTGGACCAAGTTCCGGTCGAATGGACCGATGAAGCTTCGGCTTGCGTAGTGCTGGCTGCACGAGGTTATCCGGGCCAGCCCGAAACGGGCGCGCCGATAGTGGGCCTCAAGCGTGCCGCGCGTGTGCCCGGTGTGGAAATCTTTCATGCGGGGACGCGGGCGACCGCGGAAGGCGAGTGGCTGACGGCGGGCGGGCGCGTGCTGGGTCTCACGGCTGCGGCTCGGAATCTCTCTGAAGCGCTCGACAGTTGCTACAGGGCCGCGAGCGAGATTCATTGGGACGGGATGCAGTATCGCCGCGATATAGGAAAATTCAGAGAAAAGGGCTGACGAATGAAGAGGTCTGCGCTACTCGCCGCGGCTCTTTCCGCTGATGATCTAGCGAGGCGCGCGTAACTCCTGCTATACTCAAATATGCCTCTTCGGAAAATGCAACCGTGTGACCCGAATTGGCGTACAACTAGAGGCCGGGCGAGTGGGCCAGTTTGCTTTTGTCAGATTGAATTTCCGAGGCCGCGCCCGATTTTGAATGCTGGAGGACTGAAGAGAAGATGGGAGTCTGGACCAGGATCAAGCGTTCTATGCGCGCACTGTTCGGGGGCATCGTGGAAAAGACGGAAGACCCGGAATTAATACTCCAGCAGACCATACGCGATATGCGCGACCGCGTGCCGGAGCTGAATAATTCCGTGGCCCAGGTGATGGCGACCGAAAGACTGCTCGCCAAGAACAAAGAGCGCCTGGAAGCACAGGTCGTGGACCTCGACTCGAAGATTAAAGCGTCCGTCAAGATGGGCCGCGACGACATCGCCACAGCCTACATAGGGCAGTTGCAGCAGGCGCAGGTTGACTTGCAGAAGACCGCGCAGCAACTTGAGCACGCGACCGGAGCATCCAAGCAGGCACTAAAGGCGCGCGACAATTATGTGCTGCAAATGCAGCGGCGGACAGCCGAAGCCATGCAGCTCATCAACCAGTCGAAGCAGGCCAAGCTGCAAGAGCAGCTCGCGCAGACGATGGAATCATTCCAGCTCGGCGATGATGCTTCGACCTTTAACGAGATGCGCGACAAGATAGACCGCCGCGCCGCCGCCGCCGAAGCCAAGATGCAGCTCGGCTCTGCCTCCGTAGACACGCAGATGCAGGAGATCGAGCGCGAGGCGATGGACATGCAGTTGCAGGATAAGCTGCTTGATTACAAGAGGCAGATGGGCCTGCTGCCCGCCGCGACGGACGACGGCAAAGCTCCCGAAGCTCTTCCGGCACAGGGCGAGACGAGCACGGGCAACCGTTGATGGCTCTCTGCTCCGGCTCTCAAGCAATAAGGCGCGTGGCTTGTAAGGACTATCGCCGGTGCGCGCAAATCTTGAGCGGGCAGCGCGTCTTTCGTAGTTGAGTTGGCATCGAATTGATAAACGGTCATGGCAGATTTATCGAAGATCAATTTTCATTATCTAAAGGAAGCGCTCAAGGAACCCGTTAATTTCTGGGGCATGGCGGGTTTCGCCGTGGCCGCAGCCTACGAGGTGACAGTCATCCCGCTCGCGGTGGCGCTCGTCGCCGAAGGAGTTTATTTAGCTACCGTGCCTGCCAGTTCTTTCTATCGTCGCCTGGTTGATAACCGCCAGAAGAAGCGCCTGCGCGACCTGCGCGAAAAGCAGCGCGAAGAGTTGATTAAATCGTTCGACCCGCGCGAGCGCGAGGCCGTCGAGTATCTGCGCTGGATGAGAAATCAGATCTATTCCAACTACAAAAAGTTTACGGGAGCGCGCGAGATTCCAACGAACTTGCAGACGCTGGACCAGCGCTGGGAAGATTTCGTGGACCTCCTGGACATCTATCGTCGCCGCAAGAAACATCTGCGCTCGATCAACCGGCAGGCGATTGAAAATCAGTTGAAGCAGTCCGAGCGCGCCGTCGAAGGCTCGCCCGACGACCGCTCGCGCCGCATACAACAGGCCAACGTAGAGATACTCAAACGCCGCGTGGCCGCCTTTAATGATCTTGAGAAATCGGTCAAGCTGGTCGAGGGACAGTTGCAATCCATCGAAAACTTCTTCGGGTTGGTCAACGATCAGGTCGTCACGCTGCCCACGCCCGAGCGCGTCTCTTCGCTAGACTTCGAGCAGCTCAGCGATTCCATCGCCATGACGCGGCAGATGCTCGAAGATACCTCAGACATGATGGGGCCGCTCGACAGCCACAACCGCGAGATAGGCAATTACGACCTTCTGACCAACACGACGCCCTCGAAGTAAAAGGCTCTCTCAAAACGCCGCGAGAGCGAGAAGGGTAAAAAAAGCATGAGAGGCGACGGAAATTTAATTTCCGTCGCCTCTCATGCTTTTCGGAGCGCGCGAAGGCTAACAGCTTGAAGTCTCGCGCTAATTTCTTCTCGCGGCTGTCGGCTGCGTCAGTCCTCCTGTCTTGAGGTGAGCGTCAAACCAGCCGATAACCGTCTTGTACCATAGCTCGGAGTTCTGCGGTTTGAGTATCCAGTGGCCTTCGTCCGGGAAGTAGAGCAGCTTCGAGTCAACGCCCATGCGTTGCAGAGCCGTGAAGAGCTGCAAGCCCTCGCCGATGGGGACGCGGTAATCAAGCTCGCCGTGCGTGACGAGCATCGGCGTTCTGAAATTCTTGACGAACATGTGCGGCGACCACTTGGTGTACATCTCCGGGTTGGTCCAGGGCGCGCCCTTGAATTCCCATTCCGGGAACCACAGCTCTTCTGTCGCGCCGTACATGCTGGTCAGGTTATAAACTCCGGCGTGCGAGACGAGAGCCTTAAACTGGAAACGCTTGTCGTTATTGTGGCCCTCTATCCAGTTGACCATGTAGCCGCCGTAAGAGCCGCCCGCAGCGCCCAGGTTATTCTTGTCAACATAGCCGAGCGAGATGACCTGTGCCACTCCGTTCATGATGTCCGTGACGACCTTGCCGCCCCAGTCGCCTGAGATTTCGTCTACGAACTGTTGGCCGTAACCGGTCGAGCCGCGCGGGTTCGGCATAAAGACCACGTAGCCCGCCGCCGCGAAGACCTGCGGATTCCAGCGATAGCTCCAGGCATCGTTCCATGCGCCCTGCGGCCCGCCGTGTATCAGCACAATCATGGGCCACTTTCTGTTCGGCGTGAAATCGGGCGGCCTGGTGATAAAGCCGCTGACCTTCGTGCCGCCGCCGCCGGTCCAGGTAATCTCTTCGAGAGGCCGCAGGTTAAAAGGGTCTATAAAAGAGTCGTTGGTCCTGGTGACTTGAGTCGCGCCGCTGCCGTCAGCGCTCGCACGGAAGATTTCAGTCGGGCGATTTCCGGTGCTCCGCGAGAAGACCAGCGTCTTCCCGTCCTTAGAGAGATGCACGTCGTCGTTAAAGCCTTCGCCGATTAGCTTGGTAGCCGCGCCGCCTGCGACCGGGATGGAATAGATGTATTGATGGCCGCGCTCTGCGACGGCGAAGTAGATACGCTGGCTATCGGGTGAAAACTCGAAGCCCTCAGCCGAAGCGTTCAGCTGGTCTGTCAGCGAGCGCGATTGGTTAGCTTGCCTGTCATAAAGCATGAGCCGCCAGCGGTCGCTCTCAAAGCCAGCCTTAAGCTGCGAGCGATAGGCTATGTAACGCCCGTCCGGCGAATAGAGCGGCGAGGCATCTGCGCCCTGGTTGCTGCCCGTCAAGCGTCGCGGCTCGCCTCCGCTGGTGGAGACGACGAAGATGTCGCTGTTGGTCGAGAGTGCTTCGACGCGGTCAGTGTTGCGCACAAAGGCCAGCTCTCTAGCATCGGGCGAGAAGGCATAATCTGTCGGACCGCCCAGACTAAAGGGCGGCGCATCGTAATCGCCGGGCGTCAGGTCGCGCGCCGCGCCTCCGTTTGCCGAGACGACGAAAACATGCGTGCGCTTGCCTTCCTTAAAAGCGTTCCAGTGGCGAAAGAGCAGGCGCGTCGTCGTCTTCGCCTTGACCTTGCTCTCCTCCGCCTGCTGCTCGCGCCTGCGATTACACTCTTCGTCCGCGCACTCCGGATAAATGTCCGAGGTGAACGCGAGCCAGTTGCCATCCGCCGACCAGACTGGACCATCCGCGCCCGTAGGGATATTCGTGATCTTCTTCAACTCATTGGTCGCCAGGTCAATGGTCCAGATTTGGGGCGAGCCTTCGCGCGCAGAGATAAAGGCTATGCGCTTGCCGTCAGGCGACCAGCGCGGCGAAGTCGAAGACCTCTCTCCTGTGGTCAACTGCCTGGGCGAGCCGCCCTCTACGGGGATGAGGAAGATGTGCGTCAGGGTTCGATTGGCCGCCTTGTCAACATAGCCGACCTGGTAGGCTATGTTGCGTCCGTCGGGCGAAATCTGCGGGTCTCCGACCCTACGCACTTTTAGCAGTTCTTCGATGTTAAGCGGGCCAGCCGCCTGCTGCGCCTGCGTAGACACCAGGGCAAGCAAGACGATAGCCACAGAAATGACCAAGCGCTTCATAAGTACCTCTCAAGATTTTTCGGCATGTGTGGGAAAGCGACCGTATTATGACACCTGACGGGCTTCACCTGCAAAAGAGCTTTCCAATATCATCTCGGCCATGACTCAAACTTTTAGCCGCCGCGCGCCGCAGAGATAGATAACAAAGATAGCGTGCAACATCGTTAGCGAATCTCTGAAGAAGAAGGAATCCAGATGCCCGTCTCGCCCGCGCTCGAAATTTTTGGTCCATCTCCGAGCAGCGAGCGGAGGAAGACATACATGGCCCAGCATTCGACGGCGAAGGGGGGGAAGCCCAGAAAGCCCAGGACAGGCATCTCGAAGAGCTTGACCTGGCCCAGATAGGGAACTGTGTAGGTCCATTTCGAGATGGCCCAGTAGTTCCAGAATTCCCAGAGTAGACCGCACACGAAGCCGCTCAAGAGGAGCGCCGCCGGTCTGCGCAAGTGGCCGCGCGCCAGGTCGCCCGTAATCGAAGGCCAGCCGCGCAGCGCATTAAAGGGGTCGAGCAGAAAGATAAAAGACAACCAGACCAGCGGCACGAGCCAACCTGAGATGACAACCAGCGGAAGCAGAGCCATCACGATGCCTAAAACAATCAGCGCATAGAGCAGAGGCTTTGAAAGCTTGAGCGGGCGTATCTGCTTGACCTTGCCAGAGAGCAGGCGGTCGAAAGCTTCGGCTGTCAGAAAGAGCGCGGGAAAGATAGTCGCAAAGGCCCAGTCGTAGCCTACGCGGCGCAGGTAAGGGTTCGGCTCAAGATTATGGTAGTGCCACCACAGCTCCATCTCCGAGCGCCAGAATCTGGGCACGTTGTAAAACTCGAAAAGCCACCAGCAAGCGATTGAGATAACCGAGATGACAAGCAGCTCAAGGCGGTCTGTCATCAATAATGAGCGTGCCTTGAGCTTGTAGACGAGCGCGTCTATAAAGAGCAGGTATCCGGTCCAGACGATGGGCGTGAACCAGTGTCCGACGAGATGGTTGCCGGAAAACAGCAGGGCTTCGGCAGCGAAGATGATCGCCAGCCCCAGATAGCCGTAGGCGGGAAACCTGCTCTGCGTGCGCAGCTTGTTGCTTCCTGCGGTCATTGATTCGAGTCTGCTATCTCTGCAAACGCTTCCGCCTGGCCTGCGGCCATCCTTTGCAGCCTCTCCCTGTTGTGGATGATGAAGTTCAGAAAGGCTCGTGTCGGCGATGGCTGGAAGCGGCCCAGGCTAATCATCGCGACCGAGCGGCGAAGGCTGTGGTCCTTGATGCGAAGCTGCGCCAGCCGACCCTCGGCCACCTCCTCGCGTATGGCCCAAGAGGGAAGCAGGGAGATGCCCTGCCCGTGCTGGACCATCAGCTTGATAAAGTAAGTGTCGTTTGATTCAAGCCCGAGCGGTGGGCGTATGTCAACGCGCTTGAAAAACTCGTCGGTCGCGCGGCGGATGGATGCGCCTCGCTCGTAGAGTATAAAGCGCTCGCGCTCAATCTGCTCGGCGGTCGTCTCGTGCTCCTGGGCCAGAGGATGCTGCTGGCCGACGACTATGACCAGCTCATCCTCGAAGAGTTCCGTGATGTGCAGCGCCGGCGAATAGAGCGGCATGGAGGCGAACCCGACATCGGCAGCGCCGTTGAGGATATCCATGATGGTCTGCTCCGTGCTGGCAGTGGTCCGAAAGGAAAGGTCTATCCCTGGATGCGTGCGCATGAAGGATTCAAAGAGGGTCGCAAAGAGATAGACGAAGGCCTGTGTCGCGGCAGCCGCGCGGACGCGTCCGACGGGCGAATGCTCACGGCCAGAGACATGCTCGCGCATGGCCTCCGCATCATCCAGTATGCGCACGGCATATTCGAGCGCGATCTTTCCCGCCTGCGAGATTTTGACGCCGCCCCTGGCCCGTATAAAAAGCGGCTCGCCAAGCTCAGATTCGAGCGCCTTGATCTGGTGACTGATTGCGGATTGAGTCAGGTTCAAGCGTTCCGCCGCCCGCGTGAAGTTCAGCGTCTCGGCCACGACGCGAAAGGTGCGCAACTGCCATAACTCCATCTGGTAGCCTTCCGTTGTTCAAGAAACATGAGCCTTTTTAATGGACCGGATTATAACAATGAGTTGGCCCGCGAGACAGCCCCGAGGATGGGATTGACATCGGAATAGCAGAAATAAAAAGAATCTAAGAAGAAATCAGCGGGCGCTCCGGCGATTGGACCAGAGAGCAGAGACAAGGAGTTTTTTATGCCGATTCCCTTCAAGTTAGATTACGTTATAGAAAGGACGCTCGCAGAGCAGCCGACCAGAGAGCAGCGCACATTGAAGACACTGGCCGGAGCGCGCATCAGTGCGAGCGAGGCGCGCGTCATCTGGCCGCGTCTACAGGAACACAAATGGTATTTGAGCGAGCGTCTGGGCCGCGATGTCGGTCTGCGTGTGGCAGCCGTAGATTACTTTGAGAACATACACGCGCCGCTCGTCGCTCATTCACAAAAGCGTGCCCTCAGTCAAAAACTGCACGCGTTGTTGAAGCCTTTAACTCTGGCGGCTTAGATTTCATTGAGACCAAACGGAATTGAGCAAGGGCCATGTCAACCAGTCATGGCCTTTGCTTCTTTTGGATTCTCATTGCGGCTTTGGCGAAGGCGACGGCGCGGCCTGCGTGAAGATGATGGGCTGTGTGGAGACAATACCTTTGCCTTCTTCGACGATGATGGATTGGTTGGGCATGACATTGGGAATATTGTCCACCTGCCCGCTGGGCCAGACGATTTCCAGGCTGGCGGGTTTGCCTTCCGCCCTGCCAAGCCCGAAGACAAGCGGCAATTCGCTCTGCGAACAATAGCTCGACCCGCTTCTCACCAGGTTCATCAATCTCAAGCCGCTGCCCGCTTTGATAGTCACCTTCGCGCCGATGCCGTCGCGGTTCGATTTCGTTCCGACGAGGCGCAGACGCACGAGGTCGTTCTGGTTGCCGTTATCATTACGCAGCAGACGCGCTGGTCCATTGTTGGCCGTCAGCAGCAGGTCTAGGTCGCCGTCATTATCGAAATCCGCGTAGGCCGCGCCGCGCCCGACGATGGCGCGTTGGAGCGCACGGCCCAAACGCTGGCTCGTCTCTTCAAACTTGCGCTTGCCGCGGTTGCGAAAGAGATGCGGCGGCTGCGCGTACTTGACGTTGGGCTGGATGATGCTGATGTCGTCTGAGACGTGGCCGTTGGCGGCGAAGATGTCCAGCAGGCCGTCCAGGTCGTAATCAAAGAAGAAGCAGGCGAAGGTCAGAGACTGCGCGCTCATCTTGCCGATGCCGGACGTGGGCGCTTCATCCTCGAAGAGACCGTTGCCATCGTTGCGATAGAGCGCCATACTCTCGTTTGTGAAGTTGCCGATAATCAGCCCCTGCCGTCCGGAGCCATCGTAGTCGCCCGCGTCCACGCCCATCCCCGCGCGCGCCGTGCCAGCTTCGCTGTAGGCCACGCCCGCCGGAATAGCCTCGTCCGTAAAGGTCCCGTTGCCGTTATTTTTGTAGAGCTTGTTCGGCTCCGTGTCGCAGGCGACGAAGAGGTCCGGCCAGCCGTCCGCGTTGTAGTCGAGCATGGCGACGCCGAGCGCCTTGCCCGTGGGGGCACTAACTCCTGCGCGCTGCGTGACGTTCTCAAACGTCCCGTTGCCGCGATTGTGAAAGAGGCTGGAGCTTTGGCCCTTGTAGGATTGCGGCGTGCAGTAAGATTTATTCTTCCCGTCGAGCGAGCAGAATTGGTCCTTTTCTGTGGACCAGTCAACATAGTGGCAGACGAAGAGGTCCAATTTGCCGTCCCTGTCATAGTCGAACCAGATGGCGCTGGTCGAAAAGCCCGTATCGGCGACGCCAGCCTTTCCAGTCACGTCCGCGAACTTGCCGCCGCCGAGGTTGAGAAAGAGGCGATTCTGGCCGACCGTAGTGATGTAGATGTCGTCCAGCCCGTCGTTGTTGTAGTCGCCAACAGCCGCGCCCATCCCGTACATCTCCAGCGCCAGCCCCGCCTCGCGCGTGGCATCCTTAAACGTGCCGTCCCTGTTGTTGCGATAGAGCGCGGAGAAGGACCTGTTGGTTTTATGTTCGGGCCAGTCCATAGAGTTGACGAGCAGGATGTCCTGCCAGCCGTCGTTGTCATAATCAATAAAGGCACAGCCCGCGCCGAGAGTTTCGGGCAGATACTTTTTCCCGAAAGCTCCGCTGTTATGCTTGAAGCGCAGGCCGGCCTGCGCCGTCACGTCCGTAAACTCGATTGGACCAGAAGGGCGCGCTTGGTCTACGGGAGTCGGCGAGGGTGAAGCCTGAGCCTGAGCGCCGGGTTGCTGGCCCGCAGCGGCGGGCTGGCCCTCTGCATTCTGCGTCGTTGTATTCTTGCAGCCGGAGAATAAGAACGCGATGAGCAGAAATAGAGAGATGTTAATCAGGACTTTGTGCATCTTGCTTACCTGGTAATGGGAAGAAAGCGGTGGGCAGAGTGAAATTCTTGACATCAAGCATTAATCGCAGCCGCGTTTGCCTTTCTTGAAGTCAGCCAGATTTCAACCAGATTGGCCGTTGGTCCAACCAGGAAGAGCGCGTAATAGGGCGCATGCACAATCTGGAATAGTCTCAAGACCATCTCGACCAGCGCAATCGTAAAGGCCACAGCGCACTGGCCCAGTCTTGAATGTACGGTCGTCTTCGGGTCTGTAATCATAAAGAAGACGAAGAGCTGGTACATTGGACCAGTGATGGGCGCAAGCTCCGCCAGGAAGGGATCGCCCGTCGCCAGGCTTCTGATGAAAGTAAAGAAGAGAAACGAGACGACATAGGTGGCCGTGATGTGCAGGCGTTTGAAGCGCCAGACGATGAGCGAGCCTGTTATCCAGATGACGAGCATCGGCCAGAGATAGTTGCCCCACTGGACGCTCAGGCTGGCGACGTATTCGTAGGCCAGAAAGAGCATCGCGCAGATGCCGAAGTTGGACGGATTCCAGATGTGGCGATGGCGAACGCGCAGGACATACTTGGAGGTAATCGAGATCATGCTGCACAGCGCATAGGGCCAGAAGGCGGGCGAGCGAACCAGTATGCCGACGCTGATACCTGTGATGTAGGCGCTCGCCAGATGCGGCCACTTGCCCACGAAGATGCGGCCCAGGATAAGCTCTGTCAGGAGGCTCATGATGATGGCGAGCGCGGTCTTGCGATAGCTCTCCAGCATCCCGAATGAGAAGTGGCCCACCAGCAGGATGCAGGTGATAAAGATGGGCGCGATGAAACGATTGTCAAAGTGAAACCCACGTTTCGGTCCGCGCTCGGATTCTTTATCTGCGAGCGAGGGCGCACTGGCGGCGCTTAGCTCCGGGTTCATACTGGCTCCTTGACTTTTAACAACTGCCCCGCAGAGGGGCGTTCGAGAATCTGCATTTTACCAGAGGGCCAGCGAATCTCGGCCTTCTCGATGAGAGCATTTCTGCCGAGGCCGAAATGCAGGCGACGCTGGTTCTGCGCGCAGAAGCCTGAGCCGCCGGAGACTTCCTGGACCTGCCGCTGACCGTTCCAGTAGAGCGTGACCTGCGCGCCGATGGCGCTGCGGTTGCTCGCGGTCCCTTCAAGCTCAAACTCGATCCAGTTGTTCTCGGTCGCCACCTCGTTTCTGTAAAAGAGCAGAGGCCCGCGCTGGTTGGCGACGACGACATCCAGGACGCCGCGATTGCCGAAGTCTGCGAGCGCGACGGAGCGTCCGTCGAAGGTATCTGTCGCGCCGACGGCCTGTGCCACGTTGATAAAACGGCCCGCGCCGTCATTTATCCAGACACGTTTCTGCTGGTAGCCCGAAAGGCTGCGGCCATCCATCGCGGGCCAGTTGGCCGCGTCGGCGATGATGTTTGAGTTGCCCCCGGCGATCTTGGAAAAGTCGTACCAGTAATCCGTGCCCTTCTGGCCTGAGACATAGCCGTTAGTCAGATAGAGGTCCAGTTGGCCGTCGTTATTGAGATCGCCAAACTGCGCGCCAAAGCTCCAACCGCCAAGCTCCAATCCCATGTCGCGCGCCAGGTTCTCATACTGAAGAGCGTCGCCGCTTGTGCCCTCCTTCGGAATCCAGAGGTTGTTGCCTTGAATCAAGACGCCCTCTTCCGAGATGTTCGTCACGTAGATGGCATAACGGCCCTGGTTCAAGATGTCGCCGAAGGCCACGTTCATCCCGCTCTTTGGAGCAAAGCCGACGCCGGTCTTTTCGCCCGCGCTCAGGAAACGCTTGCCGCCGTCGTTAAAGAAAAGCTCTGCGATGCCGTAGTCGTTGGCGATGAAGAGGTCCGGGTAGCCCGTCCCGCGCAGGTCTGCGGCGGCGGCGGCCAGCGCCCAGCGGCGACTCTCTATGCCAAGCTCCGCGCTTTTTTCCTCAAACTTTCCCTGGCCCAGATTATGAAAGAGATACTTGCGCCCGCCGTTCTGCGCATACTCGAAACTCTCAGGCATCATCTTCGTCGTCGTCAGATGCCAGAGGTCAACCGTTTCAGGATAGTAGCCGCCGAGAAAGAGGTCCAGTTTGCCGTCGCGGTCATAGTCGAACCAGATGGCAGTGTTGGCATTGACCCAGGATGGAAGGCCAGCCTCTTCCGTCACACGCCTGAAGACATGCCCGCCTTCATTATGAAAAAGCTCGGGCCTGCCCCACTTGTAGAGGAAGAGGTCTTCAAAGCCGTCGTTGTCGTAATCGCCCCAGACCGCGCCCATCGAAACGCCCGTCCCCTCTTGATTGACATCCGCCAGCCCCAGCTCTTCGGCCACGTCTTTGAACGTGCCGTTCTGCTGGTTGCGGTAGAGACGGTTGCGGCTGCCTTCGCCGCTGTTGGTCGTGTAGATGTCCTGCCAGCCGTCGCGGTCAAAGTCTACGACCGAGACAGCCGCGCCCATGGAGGCGACCTGCGGCATGATGTGGTCCAGCTTGTGGTCCAGCACGGGAGCCTGATGAACAAAATCAATGCCTGCGGCTTTGGCCGACTCTTCGAGTCGAAACCCGTAGCGCGCCATCACAGTCTGCCTGTCACGGACTTGCCCCGTAGACTCGCTGCGCCAGGCGTTCCAGCGCCTGACGAGGAGCGGCGTCGCAAGCAGTGAGAGGAAAAAGATGATGAGCAGGACTCTTAAAAAACGACTACGCATTCAAGCTTTATTTTTGTCTGAGCAGATCGCGGAAGCCCCGCGGCGTCACATAACGCGTGTGATAGTTTTGCCAGTCCTGCGAAAAACGGCGATAGACCGGGTCATCCTCAAGGCGTTCCGTCGAGGTAGTGTATTCTTGACGGTCATGTGAGGGCAAGGGGAGCACCGTCTTGGAAAAGCCCGAGTTGAAATCGCCGTCTTTAATCCAGCCATCGCCGACAATGACATAGTCGCGTTGCCAACCTGCGGCGGGCGCGGGCAGCGCCTTGAAGAGCAGGGCTATCTCGTCGCCCGCGTTGACCAGCACGATGCGGTCGTCAACCTGCGCGAGCAGCTCGCGCACGTCGCCGAAGCGTGTGTAGTAGCCGATGAGGTCGCGCCAGCGTTGCGTCGTGCCGGAGAGACGATTGTAGTCCGGCAATTCGGGCGAAGATTCGTTGGCCTGGTTGATAAAGGAGAAGCCCCTGTAGCGCAGGTCCGCGACCTCCGGTTTGAGTCGCACTGTTTTGATTTGCGCATCCTGCAAGCCAGCGGCCCATTCGAGCCGGTCCCAGTAGATTTCCAGATTGGTCCGAATCCTCAAGCGTCGCGGCGCGCCCCGAAGAAAGATATTTTCAAGCTCGAAGAGGACGGTCTTCTTGCGCCCGGCGGGGATTCCCAGGTGTGGTCTGGCAACCACCCAACCGCCCTTCTCGTCCGCGACTTCAAGGCTCAAATCGCGCGCGCGCTCGTGATGGCCCTGCCCTATGGCTTCGTTGATGGATGAATCGGTCGGATGCATCCAGCCGTCCGCGATGAGCCAGAGCGGTCCCGCGCGCGGAGCATCTTCCGGCAGCTCTACTTCCACATAATGGTCTCGCGTCAGACCCTGATACTGCCCGCGCCCGAAGGTGTCAAGATAGTTTTCATCCAACTTGCTGACGACGCCCGTCACGTCCTCTCCGCGATCATCCACGGCGCGCGCAATCGGTTTCGGAGTCTGGACCAGATGAAGAGCGGGCTTGACGGGCGGGACGGCGAAGCGCTCGTCCACGAAAACGTCCGTGCCCTCCGGGTGGTCCACAACCATCAAAGAGAGATGGTCGTAATAGTAAGTCTCCCATAGCTCAGCCGTCATGCGCAGGTCATAAAAGCCTTCGCGCGGCGCGAGCTGGTCGCCGCGAATCTTAAACCATTCTTCCGTCTGCCCGATGCGCGCGGTGCCCAGCGTGTCAATCCGCAGACCGATGGCCGAACCCCACGGCACGCTGTCTTTGACAAAGCTCATCTCCCTGCCGTTGAAAGCAAACAGAAAAGGGCAAGAGCCTTTCAGCCGCTGCTCCGCGACAACCGCCTGGTCCGCCTTTAGCTCAAACTCGGCGCGCACAGACCCGTTGGGCCAGACGATGCGGACGACATCCGCGCCTCCTTGCTCACCCAGACCGAAATGTATGACCGGACTCGTGACAGGCTGTTTCTGGACCAGCAGCCCTGAGCGAATCTCCATCTCGCCGCCGATGCCGAAAGAATTAATACGCTGGTCTCCGACGGCCTGCTTTGCTCTGGGCCGTATCACCTGCCAGTGATAATTCTTCGCGCCGCGGCTCGATAAACGCACGGGCTGCCCGTCTGTCGAGAGACCTATCAGATCGAGTCGTCCGTCCGAATCAACATCGACAACTGAAAGGACGCGCGTTGAGTTAACAGCCTGGCCGAGCGGTTTCAGCTTGCCGCCTTCATCGCAGAGCCAGACAAACGCCGCGCTGCCAACGACCGTGCGCGGCCCGTTCACCGTGTTGGACTCTACGGTCTGAAGACCGGGCACGGACATTGATAACAACAGGTCCAGCCCGCCGTTGTTATCAAGATCGGCCACGAAAAGCTGCAAGACTCCCTCAAGATGATTTGGCGCTGCGGGAAGACGCGCCACCTCGGACACGTCCCAAGCACGGCCTTCATCTTTATCCGACAGGCCAACGATGACGCCGTCTGCCTGTACCGCCAGCAGGTCCAGAACTCCGTCGCTGTTGACATCAATACTATTGACCGCGCGCAGGGGAGGGAGTTGAGCGGGCATGGCCCTTTCGCGGAATTGTCCGGCTCGTTCGTTGTCGAAGACTTGAAGTTTCCCGGAGGCATCAATCATCGCGGCGTCCGGGTCGCCGTCTCCATCCAGATCGGACCAGACAAAGTCGTGCATCCCTGAAACTTTCTCGAAGGGATGAGCCTCTTTAAAAGTGCCGTCACCGTTGTTTCTGAGGACCAGCGTCGGTCCATCCTTGTCTCCGAGAACGATGTCCAGATCGCCGTCCGCTTCGATGTCCGCGGCCCAAGCGCCCGTATAGAGTCCGTTCGTGACGGAGGGAGCGAGCGCGGTCTGAGCCGTGACCTCTGTAAATTTGCTCGGCTCATCTTGACGAAACAAACGCACGCCGCCCGCGCCCGCCAGCACGAGGTCCGTTTTGAAATCATAGTTGAAATCGAGCGCGAGAATGCCATCAGCTTGCGGAGGGATGAGGTCCGCAGGGCTGCCCGGAGTTAAATCGCCCGGAAAGGGAAGCGTCGCGCCTGTAGCGAGCCGCACGTTTCGACCATCTGCGACGGCGATGGACGGCGTGCCTTCGCCGTTTAGATAAAATGCGCTGGTCCAGCTCCAATGAGCGCTTCCGAAATTCGTCACAGGCTCTGAGTTAAAAGTTAAGCTTTGGTCAGGGGGCGCGGGCGTGAAGGTGGGCTGTTCAAGGAGCAGGAAGCGCGCGAAAGGCTCTGCCTCTTCGCCGGGCGAGGGTTTGAGTTCGGCAAGGCTCTGGCGATATTCGGGGACGCGCACGAGGACGTTGCGCAGGAAAGCTATACGCGTGGCGGCGGCGCGCGGGTCTGGTCCGTCGGCGGCCTGCTGGACGGCTGCGAGTTGCTGTTTGACTTCCGCGGGCCAGTCGGACGAGCGCGCGTTGATGCGTGCGACGGTCGCCCTGAGCGTGACGGCGTCGCCGCGCTTGGCCGCGATGCGCGAGAGTTCCAGGAGACCGGCGAGATTGTCTGGCCGGGCTTCGAGAATTTTCTGGACCAGGTTCTGGACCTCAGTTGCGCTCGCCTCGCCACCCTGCCGCTCAAGCTCTTCGGCCAGCATGTAGGCGGCCTTTAAGTTCTGAGGGTCAAGCTCGACGGCCTTGCGCAGGTTCGCCATCGCTTGATCGAACTGGCCGCGACTGCTCTCGACCAGAGCCATCAACATGTAAAGACGACTGTTGGAGGGAGCGAGCGAGCGTGCGTGCTCGAATCTTTCGGCGGCTGCATCGAAGTTTCTCTGGCGGAGTGCGAGGATGGCGTAGTTGGCCCAGCCCGCAGGCTCGCCCGGCACTGTTTGCGTCAGCCGCGAGAGGTTCTCTTCGGCGCGCACGTCGTCGCCGACCTGCAAGCCGGCGAGTCCGACATAAAAGTTCTTCACGGCAGCGCGGTATTCGGCGGAAGATTTGTCCGGCAGCTTTGCGCCCGAACGGCATCCCATGCAGGCGAGGATAAAGAGGAGGCTCAAAAGAGAGAGAAGGATTGAGGCGCGTGTGTTTAGTAAGCTGATACGCATGAGTCGAAAAGGTTTGCGCCAGGCATCAAAGCGTTGATGGTTTGATAAAAGAGTGCGCGACCTCGCTTCGTTAGACATCAAAAGCCGATGTGATAACATAACATAACTCGCGGCGTCGAATGGTCAAGACGTGTCGAGAAATATTCTTGCTCTGATAGTTATCAAGTTGATGAGTTCCCCCGCTCCCGTTAATCAAGAGAAGCTTGCGGCGCGCGCGCGTCTGCTCCCTTTACTGGTCCTGCTGGCTGCGCTCGTCATCTGGGAGGCGCTTTCCGTGGCGCGCGTCTTTCCGGCTGCGGCCTTCCCTTCGCCGCTCGATGTCAGCAAGGGTTTTGTCGAAGAGTTGCGCGCCGGTCGGTTCTTGAACGATCTCGTCGCATCGCTTTTTCGCGTCACAACGGGTTTTGTGCTGGCAGTCTTGCTGGGCCTGCCGCTCGGACTCTGGCTGGGCCACAGGGCGGCTGTGCGACAGGCGCTCTTGCCCGCCGTCAATTTCTTTCGCAGCCTCTCGCCGCTGGCCTGGATTCCCTTTGCCATACTCTGGTTCGGGATAGGCGATCTGCCAGCCATCTTTTTAATCTTCATGGCCTCTTTCTTTCCGGTCGTGCTGGCGACGGTGGCTGCGGTCGCCGGTATCCCGACAGTCTACTTCCGCGTCGCGCATGATTACGGCTTTCGCGGCGCGGAACTTTTGCGGCAGGTCGTGCTGCCAGCCATCGCGCCGCAGGTTATCACGGCGCTGCGCGTGACGGCTGGGCTGGCCTGGGTGGTGGTGGTCGCGGCGGAGATGATCGCGGGCCGCGACGGGCTGGGCTTCGCCATCTGGGATGCGCGCAACGGGCTGCGGATGGACTTGCTGGTCGTGGGGATGATCGTCATAGGACTAATCGGCGTGACGATAGACCGGCTGCTGGTGCGTCTGATGAGGATACCGAGCGTCCGTTGGGGTTATGAAAGATAAGTGTCTTGATGAAAGATAAAGTGCTGCGTGTCGAAGGGGTCGTCTGCTCTTTCGGCGCGGTCAAGGTGTTCGAGGATTTTTCGTTGGAGATAGAGCGCGGCGAGTTCGTCGCGGTCGTTGGACCATCGGGGTGCGGCAAGACGACGCTACTCAACCTGCTCTCCGGCTTTATCAAGCCGACGGCGGGCAACATTGCCAGCGTCGGCAGAATGCGCACGGTCTACCAGCAGGACGGACTCTTCCCCTGGCAGACTGTGGCCCAGAATATCTCGCTCGGGCTGCGTCATCTGAAAGACCAAGCAGAGCGCTCGCGGCAGCTCAAGGAGATGCTCGGCCTCATCAGGCTGGAAGCCTTTGCCGCGCACTACCCGCACCAGCTTTCGGGCGGCATGCGCCAGCGCGTAGAGCTGGCACGCGCGCTCGCCGGCGATACGGATATACTGCTTCTGGACGAGCCTTTCTCTTCGCTCGATTACCTGACACGACTCAGGCTGAGGCGCGAGTTGGTCCGCATGCTGGATGAGCTGCCGCGCACGGTCGTTCTCGTGACGCACGATATAGAGGAGGCCGCGCAACTGGCGGACCGCGTGGTGGTCCTCTCGGACCGCCCCTCGCGTATACGTTGCGAGCTGCGACTGGATTTGCCCAGACCGCGAGACCTGACGCACCCTGTCGTGGTTGACGCCGTGCATCGTATCCTCGCGGAGCTTGGGCTTGAGAGCGAGACCGAAAGCGTGCTCGTCTAAAAAATAGCGTGCTTCTTAAAAAGGAGAAGGGTAAATGAATCTTAGCTTGAGACAATGGCTGCGTCTTCTCTCGTCTGTCGCACTTTGCTTAACGACGCTGGCAGCCGTCGCCTGCGCTCAGCAGACGGCAAACTCAAGAGCCGAGCTGAAGGCTTTGCCACAGACGGGGCAGACGGCGCGCGCAAGGCTCCTCAGGGACATCCCGAAAAATGTCGAGACACAGGCCAGGTATCTCTTCTATCTTCACGGCTGGATTATAGAGAACCAGGGGGTGCGTCCGACCAGCCCGCAGTACGGCGTTTACCAGTATCAGGAGATACTTGAGAGCTTCGCTCGAAAAGGCTTTATCGTCGTCAGCGAAGCGCGCCCAAAGGGAACGGACGTGCAGCAGTACGCCGCCAAAGTTGTGGACCAGATACGCGCCTTGCTCAAAGCCGGAGTGCCGCCGCAACATATCACGGTCGCCGGAGCTTCAAAGGGAGGCGTGATTACCGTCGCCGTCTCGACGCTGCTTAAAAATAGGGATGTCAATTTCGTTATCCTGGCGGCCTGCGGCGAATCGGATGAGTACAGGCGTTTTCATCCGAGTCTCTGGGGCAATGTCCTTTCCATCTACGATGACAAGGATAATTGGGCCGTCACGTGCCGGAAATTCTTCGAGCAGGCGGGCGGGCTGAACAGGCGTAAAGAGATAGTGCTAAAGCTCGGCCTGGGTCACGGCATCCTCTATCGGCCCTTGAAGGAATGGGTCGAGCCGACCGCGGATTGGGCCAGTCAGTAAGCGAAAGGACGAACTCGCGCGTCGCTGCACGATGAGGTAAAAGCTATTGACTCGTTTAATCATTGATTCAATCATTGAATCAAACAATGGTCCGATAGCTTCTTCTTTATCCTTCATCACCTCCTGCGCCGCCCGAGTTCAATCGTTGGCAATTATCATGGAGGTCTCATCATGTTTCGTTCTTCGGCGACACGCTGGGCGCTCGGCGTACTGGTCCTTATCGCCGTCCTCGGTCTCTTGCGCTTCAAGCCCTGGCAGCGTCTGGCGAGACGCGGTGCGGCAACCGATGCCGGGCTGGCGCGCCAGCAGTTGAGTGTGGGCTTTCTGCCCGTCACTTGACACCTGACGTGCCCGGTCACGGATTACGCGTCCAGGACCAGCACGGCGACTCGGTTCGAGTCGCAGCGTTTTACAGATTTCCCGACGATTGTCGAATCCATCAAGGGCGGGCGACTTGAAGCGACCTTTATGATCGCGCCATTGGCGATGAAGCTGCGCGAGCAGGGCGTGCCCGTCAAGATCGTTTACCTGGGCCACCGCGACGGCTCGACCGTTATCGTGCGGCGCGACCTTCCGGCCAAAGATTTACGCGACCTGCGCGGTAAGACCTTCGCCATCCCAAGCAAGTACAGCAATCAATATCTGGTCGTCCTCAAGCTGATGGAGGACCAGGGCATAGGCCCTGCGGAAATGAATTTTGTCGAGATGCCGCCGCCGGACATGCCGGGCGCGCTCGCCGCTCACGCGATTGACGCTTATTTCGTTGGCGAGCCTCATGCCGCCAAGGCCGAGCTAGACGGGTCTGGCCGCGTCCTCTATCACGCCAAAGACATCTGGCCTCACTTTATCTCCTGCGTGCTGGTGGTCCACGAAAGGCTTATCCGCGAGCGGCCCGCAGTCGTGCGCGATCTGGTGCGCGGCATAGCGGAGAGCGGCGAGTGGGCCGAGACTCATCGGCTGGATGCGGCCAAAGTCGTCTCGCCATATTTTCGGCAGGACGAAAGAGTCGTGCGCTACGTGCTGACGCAGCCGCCGGACCGCGTCAGCTACCGCATGCTCACACCGACCGACGAGGAGTTGCAGAAGATCGCCGACATGGGCCTCAAGGCTGGCATCCTGAATAAGCCTGTCTCAATCCGCGACCTGGTTGACAGGCAATTTATCCCCGCGGACATCAAGCCGGCGGACATCCATGTCGAGACAACGGGAGGCGCACCCTGATGCTCGTGCGCGGCGCGGGCTACGCCGTCAGGAAGGAATTCCTGATTGGCGCGTTGCTGTTCGTCCTCTCCTTGATGGTCTTTATCTTCTCGCCCGTGCGCACGCCCGGCGAGACAAAATACTCCGTGCTGGTCAGCCAGAGCCTGCTCTACCATCGCAGCTTTGCGCTGGACCACTACGAGCTTTCTCTGCCTCAGCCTCTTGAACGCATAGGGAACAGCTCTAAACTAAAGGGGCCGCCGCTCGAGCTGGTCGGCGGCCACATCTACCACTACTCCGCGCCGGGCAGCCATATCCTCTCCACGCCCTTCGTCGCCCTGATGAATCTCTTCGGTCTCTCGGCTGTGGATTCCGCGGGCAGGTACGACCCGCAGGGCGAGATGAAAATCGAAAAGTTTCTCGCGGCCCTTTTGATGGCCGCACTCTCGGCCATCTTTTTTTTGACGGCTCGGCTCGTGCTCCCGCTCGGATGGAGCCTTGTGCTGGCGCTCGGCGCGGCGTTTGGGACGCAGGTCTGGTCCGACGCCTCAAGAGTCGTAGAGGCTGACACCTGGGCGATTCTTTTGACCGGAATCGCGGTCTATCTGCTGCTGGCTTTGGAGACGGGCAAGCGCGAGGGCCATCCTGTCTGGCTGGCGAGCCTGCTCGCCTGGTCCTACTTCTGCCGCCCGACCAGCTCTTTGACGATCATCGTCATCTCGCTCTACCTGTTTATCTCTCAACGCCGCCTGTTCGCCCTTTACGCGCTCACGGGCCTCGTCTGGCTGGCGCTTTTCATCGCATACTCCTGGTCCAATTTTGGACAGCTCCTGCCCAGTTATTTCCAAGCGGGCCGTTTGGAATTCAGCCTCTTCGGAACGGCGCTGGCGGGGAACCTCTTTAGCCCCGGGCGCGGCCTGCTGGTTTACGTTCCCGCGCTGCTCTTTGTCCTTTACGCGCTCGTGCGATACAGGGCACATCTTCCGGCAAGGCGACTTGTGTTGTCCGCGCTCTTCATCATTCCCGCTTATCTCTTGACCATTTCGGGATTCGCGCACTGGTGGGCGGGTCACAGCTATGGTCCACGTTATTGCACGGGGCTGATTCCCTGGCTCGCTCTGCTTGCCATCCTGAGCATCAAAGCGATGCTCTCCGCGCACGTAGAGCAGGGCGAGCGCGGGCAGGCTGCATGGGGTTGGAGCTTTCAACTCATGGCAGGCTGCTGCCTGCTCGCCTTGAGCATAATGATTCACGCGCGCGGGGCCGTCTCGGACGCGACGCGCGAGTGGAATTTCAAGCCAGCCGATGTGGACCAGCATCCTGAGAGGCTCTGGGACTGGCGTTACCCGCAGTTTCTGGCCGGACTCGTGCGCCCACCTCTGCCCGCGGGATTTTACCCGCTCGTGGCGGCAGACATGCAGATTGATTTTTTCAAGAGTGAGGCGGACCAGTATCTCTGGTATGGATGGAGCGGGCCTGAACAGGAGTATCGCTGGAGCGAAGAAAGGGAAGCCGCGTTTGTCTTCCGGCTCGAAGAGATTCAAAGCATTGAGCTGCAAATGGAGCTGATGCCGTTTCTGCACCCGGGCCAACTCGACGCGCAAACCCTGATCGTAGAGCTAAACGGGCGGCAGTTACAGACCTTCACCTTCCGAGAGATTCGCTGGCTGCAAATCACTCTGCCGCTGCCTCAAGAGAGCCTGCGGAGCAACAACACGCTCGTCTTTCGTTTTCCGCAGGCGACCTCCGTCAAAGCTTTCGGAGACGGCAGCGAACAGCGTGCGCTCGGAATCGCCGTCAAATGGCTGAGACTCAGCAGAAAGGATGAACCCGGCAGCGTGAACACGGAATCAAACGAATCAACGAAGACATAAATCAATGAGCCAATAGCTTTCCCTTCATCCTTCATCATTCCACGCTGCCGAGTCCATCGTTTTCTTTGAGCCAGCTTGACAATGATTATTTCTACCTTATAGTCACAATGAAGTCTCCTCGAACGGTTTCTATAAATAGATTTGCGTAAGTCTCTAATCAAAGCAGCGCCGCGCTCAATATCCCTTTTAGATATGAAATTATCCAAGCGTCTGTGTCTCCTGTGCGCCACGTTGGCCTGTCTGCTGTTGATGATTTCGGTCTCCCTACGGCAAACAGGCTCGCGTGCGCAAACAAACGCACCCGACAAATTGGCTGCCCGTGAAGATGCTTACAGGGCGAATAATCTGGGCGTCGCTTTGATGGAGCAGTTCAAGTACAAGGAGGCTGCCGAAGCCTTCTCGTGCGCTCTCAAGCTCGACCCTCGGCTAGCCCTGGCGCGCATCAATCTGAGCATCGCTCTCTACAACGTGCCGGACCTACCTGGAGCAGAGCGCGAAGCGACGGCGGCCATCGCCATTAACCCGAATGCTCCGCAGCCGCACTACATTACTGGTCTCATCGCCAAAACGCAGAATCGCCCCGATGCCGCCGTCGCAGCCTTTCAGCGCGTGCTCAAGATAGACGCAGAGGATGTCGGAGCGAATATCAATCTGGGCCAGCTCTACGCGCAGCAACGCAAGTACGCGGAGGCCATCACGGTCTTTCGCACGGCCCTCGCTGCCGAAGCCTACAACACGACGGCGCTCTATAACCTCTCGACCGCGCTCATGCGCTCAGGGCAAAGAGAAGAGGGCCAGCGTCTGATACAGCGTTTTCAGGAGCTGCGACAGCGCGGCAGCGGGACTGTCATCGGGACCAACTATCTTGAGCAGGGGCGATACGCCGAGGCCATCGCTTCGACGGGCGCGGAAGCCGGGCTGGTTGAGAAAAGCATCCCTGCCGTCAAGTTCAAGGATGCTTCAACCGAGATGCTCAACGCGAGCGTGGCTGGCGGCGCGGCATCCGAGGCCGAGGCCGCGCCGGTTCTCGGTCGCCGCTTTAAAGCCGCAGAGATTAAAGATGAGACTCGCAGAGCTATGGCGGCGCAGCTTGGCGGCAGCATCGCTATCTTTGATTATGACGCCGACGGTCGGCTGGACCTTTTTATTGTCAACGCTGCGGGCCAGCGCCTCTTTCATAACAATAACGGAAAGCTCTCAGATGTGACGAGCCAATCCGGTGCCTTGAACATGAAGGCTGGCGGAACGGGGACGGCTACCGTCGCGGGCGATTATGATAACGATGGACGCGCGGACCTCTTCGTCGTCAGAGATGGCGGCCTGGCGCTTTATCATCAAGACAGCAGCGGTAAATTCTCTGACGTGACGAGCGCGGCTGGCATTCCTGCTTATCAATATCTCTCCGCCTCGGCTGCCTTTGTAGATGTGGACCACGACGGCGACCTGGACCTTTTTATCGCGGGGCTGGCCGATACCTCAAAGCCCGCGGCTGGCAAGGAAACCGTCACGTTCCCGACAGACTTCGCGGGCGCGCCCAACCTCTTGCTGCGTAACGACGGCAACGGAAAGTTTACGGACATCACGGCTGCCGCCAGGGTCTCTGGACCAAATCATGCTCTGGCAATCGTCCCGACCGATTACAACAACAGCCGCGACGTAGACCTGCTGGTCGTCAACTACGGCGCAGCTCCCAACCTCTTCAGCAACCAGCGCGACGGCTCTTTCCGCGAGGTGGCGAGCGAAGCAGGGCTGGCGATTGAAGGGCGCTGGACCAGCGCCGCGGCGGGCGATGTTAATAAGGACGGGTTTACCGACCTCTTTTTCGGCAGGGGAAACGCGCCCGGCATGTTTGCCACGAGCAATGGCAGGGGAAAGTTTAAGACCTCTTTCGCGAGCAGCGAGACGGAGGGCGCGGCCTCTGCGCAGTTTCTTGATTATGACAATGACGGGCTGCTCGATTGCCTGGTCCTGACGGGTAAGGGTCTGCTCGTCATGCGCAATCTGGGCGACACCTGGATGAGCCTGCCGGACCGTGTAGAGCCTGTCGGTCTCTTCGCTGGTCCAACTCTGCGTGGCCGTCTCTTTTTCGCGGGCGACCTGGATAACGATGGCGATACGGACCTGGTTGCCACGAGCGCATCGGGCGAACTCCGTCTGGCGCGTAATCAGGGCGGCAATGAGAATCGCTCGCTGCGCATCAACCTGACGGGGAGGGTGAGCAACAAGAGCGGCGTCGGCGCAAAAGTCGAAGCGAGGGCGGGAAGCCTGGTCCAAAAGCTCGAATCCTACGCGGCCAGCCCCGCTCCTGCTCCCGCAGACCTCATCTTCGGATTGGGCCAGCGCCCTTCGGCGGATGCCGTGCGCGTGCTCTGGCCCGCGGGCATCGTCCAGGCAGAAACAGAGATTCCCGCGCAGCAGAGCGCCAGCGCACGAACGAACGAACCCGCGAAGACTGGACCACCCGTCACGCTCCCAATCACGGAACTGGACCGCAAGCCTTCATCCTGTCCGTATCTCTACACCTGGAACGGCGAGCGCTTCGAGTTCATCACGGATTTTATGGGCGGCGGCGAGATGGGTTACTGGGAAGGACCTGGCCGCTATAATACGCCGGACCCGGACGAGTACGTGCGTATCCCCGCAGGCAAGTTAAAAGAGCGCGAGGGGCTTTACGAATTGCGCGTCACCAACGAGCTTGAAGAGGCGCTCTTTGTGGACCGCTTGCAGCTTCTGGCCTACGCGCATCCGCGCGGGGTGGAGGTTTACCCGAACGAAGGCATGGTCGAAGCGCCGCCGCCCTTCAAGCTCTACCGGACGCAAGCGGCGCGTGCCCCTCTCGCCGCGACCGACGAGCACGGGCATGATGTGCTCTCGCGCATAGCTCTGCTGGACCGCGAGTACCCGGATGATTTTCGCCTCGAGCGTATACGCGGCTATGCGGACGAGCACTCTTTGACGCTCAAGCTGGCCGAAGATGGGCAGCCCGCGAGGGGTCGTCAAATGCTGCTCCTCTTGACGGGCTGGACGGATTACGCCTGGTCCAGTGATAACGTCGCCGCCTCGCAGAGCGGAAAGGTGATGCAAGCGCCCGCGCTTCAGGTGAAGGATGCCAGTGGCCGCTGGCGCACCGTGATAGAGAACATAGGTATCCCCGTTGGCAGACCGCAAACCGTGGCCGTTGACCTGACCGGAAAATTCTTAACTGCGAACCGCGAAGTTCGCATCCTGACGAACATGCGTATCTACTGGGATCAAATCCTGTTTGATACGTCGAGCGGAAATTTTCCGGTCCAGCTCGCGCGGCTCGACCCCCTCAAGGCTTCCTTGCGCTGGCGCGGCTATTCCGTTGAGACGACGCCGGACGGACGCGAGCCTTACGGCTACGATTACACGCGCGTCACCTTCGACTCGCCCTGGAAGGTGATGACGGGCCGTTATACACGCGAAGGCGACGTGCGCGAGTTGCTCATCAAAACGGATGAGATGTTCGTTATCTCGCGCACGGGCGACGAGCTACAAGTCTCTTTCGATGCCAGAGCCTTGCCCGCGCTCCCTGACGGGTGGACGCGTACCTTCCTGCTTTACGCGGACGGTTTCAGCAAGGAGATGGACATCAACTCGGCCAGCCCGGACCAAATCTCGCCGCTCCCTTTTCATGGGATGAAGCGTTACCCGTACAACTCGCCGCAGAGCTACCCCTTGACAAAGGAGCGCCGCGCTTACATGGAGCGCTACAACACGCGGCTCGTCACCTCGCAGATACCGTCAATAGAAACAGTGACGGGTGATAGGTGATAGGATAAAAACTTGTTCCTGCCTGTCACCTGTTACGCGAATGGAGTGAGTTATGGACCACATCAGATATTCGGTTGCGGCATGTCAGACGGATATGCCGAATCCTGTCGAGCGCAAAGGGATGCGCGCCAATACCGAACGTATGCTCTCGATGATTGACTCGGCGGTGGCGGGCAGCGCCCCTTTTCTGCCCCTCAAGCTGGTTGTCTTCCCTGAATTTGCGCATGCCGCGCCGGTCTTTGCGACGGCTGCCGAGCTGGTTGACAAACTGGCCGTGCGAATTCCCAACGAGCACACCGAAAAGCTCGAACAGAAGGCGCGCGAGTATGGCATCTACATTCAGAGCGGCTCGATGTTGGAGCTGGATGCGAAGTGGCCTGGCGCTGTCTTTAACACTACCTGCCTGATTGGACCAGAAGGCGTGCTCTACAAATACCGCAAGGTCAACACCTGGATTCCATACGAGGTACACACCAGCCCGCATGATCTTGAAGGCTACGACGAGCCGCTCTTTCCTGTCGCCGAGACTCCCATCGGTCGCATCGGCTGCGCCATCTGTTACGACTGGCTCTTTCCCGAAGCGATGCGACAGATGACGGCCAACGGCGCGGAGATACTCTTGCGCGTCTCGGCCTATATGGACCCCTGGGGCGCGACCGAGCCTATGGACTGGTGGACCATCATCAACCGCTGCCGCGCGCTGGAGAACACGGCTTACGTCGTCGCGGCCAACCAGGGCGCGAGCCTCAAACATTATCCGCCCTACTCCTGGCCCGGTGGCAGTATGGTTGTGGATTACGACGGGCGCATCCTCGCGCAGGCCAGCCCGGGCCCCGGCGAGCGGATCGTCGTCGCGCCCCTCGACATAAGCGCGCTACGCCACGAGCGCGCCTCGCGCAGAGGCCATCACATGCTCGCGCACCTGCGCACAGAAGCCTACCCGCTTTACAAAGAGCATATCTACCCGCCGAAGATCGAGGGCGAGCGGGGCATCTCCTATGAGAGAAATAATCTTTTGATTGACGAGGCCAAGCGAGGAGTTCAGCGGTGAATGAGTAGACGGGCTGCCATCTTGAGTTTCAGAGTTAAGCTGTCTGGACCAATGCAGTAAAGTTCAAGGGGGGTGATGATTCCGGTTTCTCCTGAGAGCATCGCGGGATGACAAATTCGACGGGAGTTGTCTTTCAATCTACGGCGGCTGATTTCGAGCGGCTCTACCAGGCCCTCGCGCATGATTCCAGATACGGGCATTATGTGCGCATCCCTGAGCGTATCTGTCGTTGCCTGGACTATTTCGGAGTCGCTTCCGATCGGCTGGCTGTCAAGCAGCGTCTGCTTTCGTACTATCTTTTTATAGGCGTGGTGGACCACGCGCTGGATTCGATTCATCTTGAGAAGGGCGCGGAGATTCTCAAATGGCTGGGGGCGGCCCTTCCCTCGTTTGACGAAGAGGCGAGGCAGTCATCGGTCAAGCTGGTGACGGAAGTTTTGAAGTGTCACATCGGCATGGATAGTCATCCGCTGGTCCTGATGAAACTCGAGGAGCTTTACGGGGCGGTCGTGCGCGAGCGTTGGTCCAAAACGATGTCCGCCTATGTCGAGCAAAGAAAGCTGGTCGGCTCTCTGACCGCGGAACTCTCTTACCTGCTCATACGTCCTCTGCTCAAGGATGAGCATCAGGAGCTGCGCGGCTTTTTGCAGAGAGTCGGGGAGGTCGGCTGCCTGATAGACAGCGCGATTGATTTGAGGGCCGACGAGCGAGCGGGCCTGCTCAGCTTCAGGCTCACGCCGAAGGCTTATCTTGAGCTGACGGGCGAGATGCTGCGCCAAGGTTCAAGGCTCTTACGAAAACACCCGCGTCTGCTCGGCCTCTTTCTGGAAGCCGTCAGCGACGATCTGCTTGACAGGCTGCGTGCGCGCAGGAGGCCGCGCACTCTCCTAAACCAACTGGACCACTCGAAGAAGGCTTACGCCTGCGAGCGCGCGGCCTGAACAGCGGCAGCCGGACCAGACGGCCGATAGCGCGCCTCTCATCTTCGTGTGATAGAGTATTGATTGAGCCTGATGGCAAACGATAGGGAATCCAGCGTTAGTCCATGAAGTCTAGCCGCATTAGCAATCGCCAGCTTGTTATCCTTTTATTCGCTCTGGCCCTCGTCGCAACGCGCCTCGACACGCGTCCATCTTCAGCCAGCGCGCAAAAAAAACCGGACCCGCCCGCCAACGTCTCTCAACAGCCGCAGCCGTCTCAACAGCGCACGGGTCGTTCCTACGATACGGGCGATGCGGGCCGCAAGCCTGCGCCCACGACAGGACCGCAGGCCATCTCGCCAGTCACCTTCAAGGACATCACAGCGGCCACGAAAATTGATTTCAAGCACGCCGCTTCGCCTACTTCGCAAAAGTATCTGCTGGAAACGATGGGCGGCGGGGCGGCGATGTTCGATTACGATAATGACGGGCGAATGGACCTCTTTTTTACCAACGGCGCGCGCCTCGAAGACCCCATGCCAAAGGGAGCGATGCCCGTCAAAACGGATGCGAGCTACTGGAATCGCTTATATCGCCAGAAGCCGGACGGGACATTTGAGGATGTCACGGAGCGCGCGGGGCTAAAGGGCGAAGGCTACTCTCTGGGCGTCGCGGCGGGCGATTACGATGCGGACGGACTGCCAGACCTTTACGTCACGGCTTACGGCAGTAACACGCTCTATCACAACAACGGCAATGGAACTTTTAGCGATGTGACGCGGAAGACAGGGACGGCTGGCGGCGGCTGGTCCACCAGCGCGGGCTGGCTCGATTATGATACGGACGGACGCGCGGACCTCTTTGTCGCCCGTTACATGGAATGGGATTTCGAGCGCGGCTCTCTCTATTGCGGCGACACGCGCCCAGGCTTTCGCGCCTACTGCCACCCTGACAACTTCCGTGGCGCTTCCAACATTCTCTTTCACCAGAAGCCCGACGGGACGTTTGAAGATGCTACGGCTAGCGCCGGTCTTTCCGACCCGAAAGGCAAGGGTCTCGGCGTGGCCTTCGCGGATTTTGACGGAGACGGTTGGACAGACATCTTCGTCGCCAACGACAGCGTGCGCCAGAGCCTCTATCGCAACCGTGGGAACGGGACGTTTGAGGACATAGCCGTGATGGCGGGCGTCGGCTACGACGAGAACGGAAAGACTTTCGCGGGGATGGGCGTGGACGCGGGCGATTATGATAACGACGGACTGATGGACCTCTTTATCACCACGCTCTCGAACGAGACCTATCCGCTCTATCGCAACAACGGCGACGAGACCTTCACTTACACGACCAACACTTCCGGGGTGGGCCAGATAACGCTGCTTTATTCGGGCTGGGGGACGCGCTTTCTGGATGCGGACAACGATGGATGGCGCGACATCTTCGTGGCCCAGAGCCACGTCCTCGATACGATTGAGAAGACATCCAGTTATTTGAAGTACAAACAGACGCCGCTCCTGATGTTGAATAAAGAGGGGAGGGGCTTCGTCAACGTCTCCGCTTCCGCCGGACAGCCTTTCAGTCTCCCGCTCGCCGCGCGCGGCGCGGCCTTCGGCGACCTCGACAATGACGGCGACGTTGATCTGGTCCTCTGCACTCTGAACGCTGGTCCAGTCATCCTGCGTAACGAAGGAACGCGCCATCACTGGCTCGGCATCTCTCTCGCCGGAACAAAATCGAATCGCGCGGGGCTGGGAGCGCGCCTGACTGTGACGGACTCATCTGGGCGCAAGCAGACTTTTGATAACTCGAACGCAGGGAGTTATCTTTCGTCGAGCGACCCGCGTCTTCTGGTCGGGCTGGGCCAGGCCGAGAGCGTGCGCGAGGTGGAAGTGCGCTGGCCCGGCAAACGTCTGCAACGTATCTTGAATCCCGCCGTTGACAGGTATCTAGTCATCAAAGAGCGCGATGCTGCCGGACCAATCGCAAGGGTCGCGGACTTCTCAAACTTATCCGGGTCATCGAAATGAGCCGCAACGTGCTTGAGAGGATAAGGAAAGTAATTTTCATGAAACGCCTGTTGGCCCTTCTCTTAACCAGCCTGTTACTATCCGCGCCGTTTGCTTTTCCGGCACAGACTCCGTCCGCCTCATCTCAGGGACAACAGAGCGTTGGCGGCGTCTCGACAGGAGAGGTCCGAACCTACACCTCCAGACGCACAGTCGGCATCACGGACCCGAAAGCCCCTTTGATTTTCGAGGACATCACGGACCAAACCGCGCTCAAAGATTTCAAACACCGCTCCGGCAACCCGCCCAAGGATTATATCTTTGAGACGCCTTCGGGCGGCGTCGCCATCCTTGATTACGACGGCGACGGGCTGCCGGATATTTACCTCGTCAACGGCTCGACCGTCCCCGCCATGCAGGGCAAAGAGAAAGCGCCGCGCGCCGCGCTCTATCGCAATCTGGGCAACTGGAAATTTGCTGACGTGACGGATAAAGCGGGCGTCGCAAATGAGCGCTGGGGGATGGGCGTGGCCGCCGGCGATTATGATAACGACGGGCACGCGGACCTCTTCGTCGGCAACTTCGGCACGTCGCGCCTTTATCATAACAACGGCGATGGGACGTTTACGGATGTCGCGGAAAAACTCGGCGTTGCGCGCAAGGGTTGGAGCACGGGTGCGACCTGGGGCGATTATGACCGCGATGGTCGGCTGGACCTTTTTGTTCCGGGCTACGTCGAGATTGATTTTAACAACCTGCCTCCGAATCCAAGCGAGGCTGGCAAGCCAGGACAGATCGGGCAAAACTTCTGCCAATTTCGCGGTACTCCCGTGATGTGCGGGCCGCGCGGTCTCAAGGGCGAGGGCGACACGCTCTATCATCAAAAACAGGACGGCACGTTTGAGGATGCGAGCATCAGGGCTGGCGTTGATGACCCGAACAAATACTATGGCTTTTCATCAGCCTTTGTTCACGCAGATGATGACGACCTGCTGGACCTCGTCGTCATCAACGATTCGACCCCGAACCTTTTCTATCTCAACAAGGGTGACGGGACTTTTGAAGAAGCTGGCTATCCATCCGGCGTCGCGCTCAATGAGAACGGTCGTGAGCAGGCGGGGATGGGCCTCGCCGTCGGCGATTATAACAATGACGGGCTGGTTGATTTTCATGTCACAAACTTTTCCGACGATTCCAACACGCTTCGCCACAACGATGGCGGCGGCAATTTCACGGACCTCACGTTCCAGTCCGGACTCGGCGAGCCTTCGATTCCTTTTCTCGGATGGGGCACGGATTTTCTGGACTATGACAACGACGGCTGGAAAGACTTGCTCGTCGTTAACGGCCACGTCTACCCGGCTGTGGACCAGTATCAATGGGGCACGAGCTTTGCCCAACAGTTGCTGCTCTTTCGCAATCTGGCTAACGGCAGGTTCGAGCGCGTCGGCGCAGCGCCCGCGAGCGGCCTCGCCCTCGCCATCACGGGGCGCGGCCTAGCCATTGCGGACCTTGACGGCGACGGTCGCCTGGACGGCGTGACCAACAACCTGGACTCAAAGCCTACGCTCCTGCGTAATGTAACCAAGCCGGTGGGCCACTGGCTCGAATTGCGTCTCATGGGCGATGTCAAAAGGAGAAGCCCCAGGGATGCCATAGGGGCTATCGCTTATCTGACGACGGGGAAACTCCGCCAGCGCGCGGATGTCCTGAGCGGCGCGAGCTATGCTTCGCAAAGAGACCTGCGGCTGCATTTCGGCCTCGGCGCGGCGACGAAGGTTGATAAGCTGGAAGTGAAGTGGCCCGACGGCACGCGCGAAGCCTTTGAGGTGGCGGGCGTGGACCGCCTGCTCACCATTACAGAAGGCAAGGGCGGCTCGAAATAGTCAGCTCTTCATCTTCCAGGCTGCATGGTTATCTCTACAGGCCAGAGGGCCACGCCCGCTCTCAACCCGGCCTGAGAACTGCTCGAATGTAAATGTGTTTCTACTTGTGTGGGAAAAGTTACAGGAGTTCACCCGCCAGGGGCAGCGTCTTAGAAATCAGTTGACAGTCATTTGATTCTATATTAAAACTTCGTTCGCTTGGGCAACAAACTACAAGCAAGGGTTCTTATTCAGCTAATCGCCACCAAAAAACAGTAGCCAGGAGCGGGTTGAGACCGCATCTTTGGCTGAATAATTGTTAGACTTGATGTCTGTCTGCTCCTCTAAAAAGGGTTTGGAGCGCCTCAGACCACTTTTCGCTCGCTAAGAGGTCCAGCTATGAAGATATTCGGGAGCTTTTCCACTCTTCTGCCCAGAGTCGGCACACTTTCCCTGCTGCTCTTTGTCGTCTGCTGTTCAGCCCTGGCTCAGAACATCGTCGGGACCATCCTGGGGACTGTCAAAGACCCGCAGGGAGCGCTCGTACAGGGCGCTAAAGTAACGGTCGTCAACAAGGCCACCGGAGACACGCGCGAGGCGACCTCGGGCGCAGACGGCACTTATACTGTGACCAACTTGCAGCCGGGCCGCTATCGTGTGACGGTCGAGGCGCAGGGGTTTCAGACGGCTGTTTTTGAAGAGGTCGCGGTTGAGACTAACCAGCGCGTGCCCCTGGATGTGGACTTCTCGACGATTACGGGCGGCGGCGGGACTGTCACCGTGACAGCCGAGGCCGCGCCGCTGGTCGAGAGTGAAACGAGCGTGCGCGGCGACATCATCACAGGTCGGCAGGTCACGGAATTGCCGATTCCGCAAAGAAACTTTACTTTGCTGGCCGGTCTCTCGCCAGGAGTCTCGCGCCCGAGCCTGGGAACGCTCGGCGGCGGCGGCAACTTTGACAGCGGCGGTCCGAGCAGGGGCACGGAATCAACTCGTTTCCGCGAATCGGGCGGGTCTGTGCTCTCGGCCAACGGCGCTCGCGTCACGAATAACAATTTCTCGCTCGACGGCGTTGATAACAACGAATCGCAGTTCGGACAGATAGCCATCTTCCCGAACCCCGATTCGATTGCCGAGTTCAAGGTTGAGACCAGCGTCCCTTCGGCTGAGACGGGGCGAGCGGGCGGCGCTGTCATCTCGACTACTTTCAAGTCCGGCGCGAACGACTTTCACGGCACGGCCTTCGAGTTTTATCAGGGACTGGTGGCGAGCGCCAAGCCCGTCTATAACGCCAACCCCGCAAACACCAACACGCATAATTTCGGCGGCACTATCGGTGGACCAATCTTCCTCCCGCATTTCGGAGAAGGTGGTCCGGTGCTCTGGAGCGGACGCAACAAATCCTTCTTCTTCTTCTCCTTTAACGGGCAGCGCAACTCTACGCCGGCCTTCGGCTCCAGCGAAGCTCCCGTCACGGTCCCGACCTTGAGGATGCGCAACGGCGATTTTTCCGAACTGCTTCAGCCGGGTAATCTACATACCTATAACACCGTCAATGGACCAGTCGTCGCGCCGCAGGGAACTATCTTCGATGCGAACGGGTTGCCGTTTCCAGGCAACGTGATTCCTCAGAATCTCTTTTCTCAAGCAGGCTTCAATCTCCTGAACGCTTACCCGCTGCCGACCAACTCAAGCCTGCTCAGAAACTTCGACCGCAACCGCAAAGAGAAGGCCAACATCAACCAGTACGACATCAAGCTGGACCACAACTTCACGACCAATAACCGTTTCTTTGGCCGCTACAGCAAGGCCACCAACGAGCGCATACGCGATAACAACTTCCCGCTCGGCTCTTCGCCCAACGGGCTGGACCTGCCATCGGGTTTCGGCGCGGGCACGGAGTTTGGTAACACGCGGCAGGTGGCACTCGGCGATACGCACGTTTTCTCGCCAACCGTGGTCAACGATGCGCGCGCGGGATATTCGCGTTTCGAGATCGGCATCTTTAATACGGGGCAGGGCGGCGCGCAGGGCTTTGACCCGAACATCGCATCGGCTCTGGGCATCCCGAACGTCAATGTCTGCGGCATCACCTGTACGGGGTCGGTCCTGCTCGGCGTCATCGGTACGAATGCAGATAAGGGCGATCTGGAGTTTATCGGAGATAGCAGCCCCTTCTTCTTCCTCTCGAACAACTTCTATTTCGGAGATACGCTGACCATCGTGCGCGGCAACAAGACTTTCAAGCTCGGCGGCGAGTTGCGCGTGCGTCAAAACCAACCCGCGACGGCGGGTGCAAGTGCCAAGGGGCAGTATCAGTACGGCACGCAGAACGGCGGATTCCTGGAGGGCAATTATGGCGGGATACCGATTGGCAATTTGGACGCAGGCTCATCCTACGCCAACTTGCTGCTTGGCAATCCGCCTACTCACGTGGACCGTGCGATTCCGGGAGGCCCTTATTTCCAGTCCGGCAAAGAAATCTCCTTCTTCGTGCAGGACGACTGGAAAGTTAATCAAGACCTGACGCTCAACCTGGGGCTGCGCTACGACATCTTTACGCCTTATACGGAGCGCTTCGACCGCCAGTTGAATTTTGTCCCGGAGCAGAACGCGCTCATCCGCGCTGGCGGCGGCATTCCGCGCGGGCTGCGTGAGACTGACAAGAACAACTTCGGGCCGCGCTTCGGGTTTGCCTGGAGCGGTTTCAGGGATGATAAGACGGTTGTCATTCGCGGCGGTTACGGGCTGCTCTATTCGACTGACGCGGCCAACATCGGCGCGTTTGCAGTGGACCAGCCCTTCAACGGTGGCGGTAGCTATAACTGCAACATCAACCAGTTCGGGTCTGCTCCCTGCACTCAATTCACGCCCGGCTTTAATCTGGACACGCCGCTCCCGCTGCCGCCGAACGTCTTTCTAGCCGGACCAGTCTTTCCCGCCTCGGCTATTTCACAGAACGTCTCGGCAGTTGATCTCAATCTCAAGGACGAGCTGTATCACCAGTTCAACCTGACGGGTCAATGGGAATTCAAACCGAGCTGGCTCGCCGAAATCGCTTATGTCGCAAGCTTTGGTCGCAATCTACTGATTGACCGCAACATCGGAACAGACCCCGGTAGAGGACCGGGCGCGCGCATCGTGTCCAACCTCGCCTTTGTCAACTTTACGGATGACATCGGCCAGTCCAGCTACAATGCGCTCCAGACCAAACTGGAGAAGCGTTTCACGCGCGGCCTCTCCATCCTTTCGACCTACACCTGGTCGCACACGATTGATAACGGGCCGGGTCGTTTCGCCGGTAACAGTAACCCCGGCAGAGACCTCTATGGACCAAACAATCCGCTCGATGTGAATAACGAACGCGCCAACTCGGATTTGGACATCAGGCACAGATTTACCTTTGCCAACGTTTACGACCTGCCGTTCGGACGTGAGCGACGGTTCGGCGCGGGTTGGTCCAGGGCAGTTGATTTCTTTATCGGCGGCTGGCAGTGGAATAACCTTATACAGATTCAGAGCGGAGCGCCCTACACAGTCGTCTTCGGCGAAAATGGTCCACGTCCGATGCTGGTCGGCGACCCGACCCCGACCGAAGAACAGCGCGCCAGAAGAATGCAGTTTAATCCGGCTGCTTTTGCGCCGCCGTCAATCCGCGTCTTCCCGGGCAGCGCGTCTCCCGTTTACGGCTCTCTCGGTCGCAACACGTTTCGCGCGGACCGTCAGGAATACTGGGACATGTCCTTCTTCAAAAACTTCCGCTGGGGCGAGAAGCTCAACATACAGGCGCGAGTTCAGGTCTATAATATTCTGAACCACGTCAATCGTAATGTCCCCGAGCGCAACATCGAACCCTGCTTCATCAACGGCGTCTTTAATCAGGCGCAGTGCCTGACGAACACGCAGGATAATCCGAACAGCAGGCACATCGGAATAGACACCAGCGCGCAGCGGCAAAGGCAGACGGAGTTCGGCCTGAGGCTGGTCTGGTAAAAGCTCCGGCGTCTCTTTTGTGTCATGCAGCCAGGAGCGGCGGGCAAACTATCATGCTCGCCGCTCCTTCATCTTTATACGGCAGCGTTCAATCCGCGACTGCTTGAGATTAAAGCGCGAAACCTTTAACCTGTAGCCAGACTCCCCGAAAACCATTTCCCTATGCTTTAGAACTCTGATCATGCGCAGCACCTGGCGAGATTTTATGGCGGACGCACGGGAAGAGGCTGCAACAGCCTGCCTGACCCTGTTAGCGTCCATAGTCCTCTTAGCCTTCGCCGCGCAGCCGTCCTTCATCGTTCGAGCACAAACGCCCGCTGCCAGTCAGACTCAGACATCGGGCCAGCTCGCAGCCGTGATAGAACAACTGCGCGCACATCCTTCCGATGCATCGAAACTGAATGCTGCGCGACTGGCGGGCTTTAATCTGATAGCCGCTTTACGCTTTGAAGATGCCTGGTCCATTTTCAGCGCGATGCTTGAAGTCGCTCCAAAGGACCAGCAGGCTTTATACGGCGGCGCCCTCGCGCTCTTTAATTTGAGACAGGTCGGGCAGGCCGAACAGCTTGCCAGGTCCGCTGTCGAAGCGGCCCATCTCTCAGAGCCTTCGACGGTCGAGGCGGCGCGGGTCAGGTCGGATGCGCTGGTCCTGCTCGGCGTGATTCTGGCCGTCAAAGGCGACGGCGCGGGCGCGCTCAAGGCTGTGGAGCAGGCTGCTTTGCTTGCGCCCGCGAGCTTTGACGCGCAGTTCGCGCTGGGCCGCGCGCGTTATGGTACGGGCGATGTGGCGGGGGCTGCCGTGGCTTTTCGCCGCGCCGTCAGCCTGCGGCCCTCTGATGCCAAGGCCATCTTCTTTCTGGCGACGGCGCTTGAAGAATCTGCTGACTACGCGGGCGCGCTCGTCGCCTATAGAGAGCTGCTGTCGGCTCATCCTGAGAACGCCGAAGGCTATCTGGGACTCGGCGCGTTGCTCATCAAATCCGGCGGCGAAAAGATTGAAGAGGGCATCAAGGCTTTGCAGCGGGCCGTCGCGCTCAACGGCGCGCTTTACGAGGCACGCGTCACGCTGGGCCGCACGCTGATTCGCACGGGACGCGCAGCCGAAGCTCTTGAGCATCTAAAACGCGCGGCAGAGCTTGCTCCAAGTAATCCTGAGCCGCACTACCAGCTCGCGCTCGCCTACAGGCGACTGGGCAAAACCCTTGAGGCCGAGCAGGAATCCGCCATCGTCAAACAGATTCATCTCACGCGGCGCGGGAATGTTGATGAAGCGGGCCGCGCGCCTAAGAATCAGGATTAGAAACAAAAGTCAGAGAAATCAAAAGTGGCGATTCAATACAGCGAGCAGCACAAGGCTGGACCAGCAACGATGAAGGATAAGCTGGGAAAGATGACTTGCGAGCTTAGGTTGCTTTTCCTGCCAGCTCATCTGTCCGCGTTTATCGTTGCTCCTTCGTCTCTCTCTGTTAAGAGTCTCTCAGGATTTATTCGACTCAAAGAAAATCTCATGAGCCGCTTCTCGCTGCAAGTCCTGATGGCTCTCGCACTTTTTCTTTGCGCCATTACTACTTCTTCCACCATCGCGTTGGCCCAGCGACGCCGCGCAGCGCAGCCTGCCGCGACGACAACGCAAAGCGAAACGGGCGGCGACGAGGCGCTGCTGCGTGAGATTGGAGGGATGTTGCAGGCGGGCAGGCTCGACGAGGCGGAGGCGGGCGCACGCCGCGCCGTCTCTGCCGCACCGAAGAACGCCGAGCTGCATAACCTGCTCGGCGTGATTCTGGACCAGCGCAGGCAGGCCGAGGAAGCCGAGCGCGAATACAGGCAGGCGCTGCAACTGAACCCTTTGATTATCTCCGCACGCGCCAATTTGGGAGTCCTGCTGGCGCGGACCAATCGTCCCGAACAGGCCATCGAAGCCTTCGAGACCGTGTTGCGCTTTGCTCCGCGTCATCCGCAGGCCATCTTTAACCTGGGCGCGCTCTATCTCGCCAAAGGCAATTACGAGCGGGCCATCCCACTGCTAGAACGCGCGGCTGGCATAAATTCAGCTCAGGAACTGCCGCCCGATGCGGACCTCTCGCTGCTGCTCGCACTGACCAACGCCTATCTTCGCGCTGGTCGCGCTAAGGAGGCGGCGAAGCTTCTGGACCAGCTTGAGGCCAGAGCGGGTCAGGACCCGCGCGTGCTCTTTACGCTCGGTCTGCAAATGGCTGCGGCACAGGACTACGAGCGCGCCGCGCAACTTTTTCAGAAAACGAATGAGTTGCGACCCAACACCGCCGAGGTTCTCTACAATCTGGGCGTCGCGCTCTACAACCTGAATCGTCTGGATGATGCAGAGCGCGCTCTTTCATCTGCGGCCACGCTCGCGCCCGATAATGCGGAGAGCTTTTATCGCCTCGGCCTCATCGCGTCCGAGCGCAAACAGAGCGAGACGGCGCTTGGCTACTGGCAAAAGGCGCTCTCGCTCAAAGCAAATTTCGCGGACGCCAATTTTATGACTGCCGAAGAACTGACGAAAAACAGGCGCAGCGATGCGGCGATAGAATTTTACGAGCGCGCGCTGGTCCAGGATTCTTCAAAGCCTATCTATTATGTGCGGCTCGGCGCGGCACACCTGCGCCGCCGTCGCTATTCGCAGGCGCGTGAGGTCTATGAGCGCGCCGCCAAATTGTTCCCACAGTCAGCCGAGATTCATTACCTGGTCGGCTACGCCGCCCGCGCCCAGGGCCAATATAACGATGCGCGCGCAGCTTTCGAGCGTGCGCTGGCGATTCAGCCCGATAATTCGGACGTAATCGCCAACCTGGGGTTTATTGCCGGAGAGCGCGGCGAGAATGAGCGGGCCGAACAACTCCTGCGCCGGGCCATCGCGCTCAATGAGAAAAACTTTCCGGCCCATTACGACCTGGGAAAACTTCTCGTCCGCCTCAAGCGTTATGAAGAGGCCGTGCCCGTGCTGGAACGCGCCGCGCAGATGGGAGGGAGCGACCCCGGAATCCATTACCAGCTTTTCACGGCCTACTCTCGCCTCAAGCGCAAGGCGGATGCCGAGCGCGAGCTGGCAATCTTTAAGCGGCTTGAAGAGGCGCGCAAGAGCGTTGATGGGATGGGCAGCGGAACAACGACCATCGAGCCGCCCACCGTGCAGCCAAAGACGGAAAGCTCTACTCCAAAAAATCCATAACTGCCAAAGCTCAAAAGACCAGATGCGAAGCACCTTTGCCGGAACTCTCCTGGGAATCATGCTGTGCGCCCAGCTTTCTGTACATACTGAAGCACGCGCCGTGCGCTCCTTTGCGCCGCCGACCGTTGCCGCAGCCGCGCCGTCCGTGCTCAAAGTCGAGCCGCCTTCATGGTGGGCCGGGCACAGCATCAACCCTGTGCGTCTGCTCGTGCGCGGCACAAATCTGCACGGGGCACGCGTCGCGTCCACGCGCACGGAGATACGGCCCGAAGCTATACTGGTCAATCCGTCGGGGACATATCTCTTCGTCAGCCTGCACATCAACGCCAATGCTCAACCCGGCGACTATCCTCTGATTTTAGAGACCACCGAAGGCAGGACCAGCATCCCCTTTAGCCTCAACCCGCCGCTCGATGCCGCGACCAACTTTCAAGGGATGACGCGCGATGATGTCATCTACCTGATAATGACCGACCGCTTTAGCAACGGCGACACGGCGAATGATGCTCCGGCAGGCTCAACCAAAGAGACCAGCGACCGCAGCAATCCGCGCTCTTATCACGGCGGAGATTTTCGCGGCATCATCAATCATCTGCCTTATCTCAAAGACCTCGGCGTGACGGCCATCTGGCTCACTCCCTGGTACGACAACTGGAACGGCTTCTACAGATGCGAGAAGCCCTGGTGTCCGTACACCTACTATCACGGTTATCACGCGCTGGACTATTACGCCGTCGAAGACCACTTCGGCGACCTCGGGACTTTGCGCGAGCTGGTCCAGAAGGCGCACTCTCTGGGTCTCAAGGTGATTCAGGACCAGGTGGCAAACCACGTCGGCTCGCAGCATGCCTGGACCACAGACCCGCCGCTCGCCGACTGGTTTCACGGCACGCTTCAGAGCCACTTGAAGAACCCTTTTCGTGGTGACCTGCTGCTCTCGCCGCACGCTGCGGAAGACGAGCGCAGACCCACGCTCGACGGCTGGTTCTCGGACGACCTGCCGGACATGAGTCAGGAAGAGCCCGAGGTGGCGCGCTACTTGATTCAGAACTCGCTCTGGTGGACGGGCATGACGGGCCTCGACGCGATACGCCAGGACACTATCCAGTACATGCCGCGCTCCTTCATACGCGAGTTATCAAAGGCGCTTCATCGCCAGTATCCAAGGATGTGGATGGTCGGAGAAGTCTTTGACCGCGACCCCGCGCAGACGGCCTTCTTTATCGGCGGGCGCGAGGGTTGGGACGGGATTGATACGGAGCTTGATTCCGTTTTCGATTTTCCGCTCTGGCAAGCCTCGCTCGATGTCTTCAGCCACAGGAAGCCCGCGCGCACGCTGCGCGACGTGCTCAAATACGATGCTCTTTATTCTGATGCCTCGCGGCTGACGACCATGCTCAGCAATCATGATGTGGACCGGACGGTTTCACTCGAAGGCATGACACTCGAAGGAGCTGCGTTGCACACAGCCTTTATGCTCATGGTGAGAGGCACGCCGCAACTCTATTACGGCGACGAGATCGCTTTGAAAGGCGGGTCCGACCCTGACAATCGTAGAGACTTCCCAGGAGGCTTTCCGGGTGATGCGCGCAGCGCCTTTACCAAAGCCGGACGCACGCCCGAAGAAGAGCGCATCTACACTGCCGTACGCGACTGGCTACGACTGCGCCGCGAGCACTCCGCCATTCGTCACGGCTCTTTGATTGACCTGGCCTATGACGAAGACCTTTACGCCTTCGCGCGCAGCGATGCGAGCGAGACTGTCATCATCGCCATCAATCGAGCGGCGACCCCCGCGCAGCTTTCAATCAAAGCTCGCTTGCTCAATCTGGCCGACGGCGCGCGTCTCTCTCCGCTGCTGGGTGCGCAGGGCAACAGGCCGTTCGTGAATGGAGCTGCGACGGTTTCCGTTCCTCCGCGCACGGCTCTGGCTTACAGGGTGCTGAGCCGTTAGCCGGAGACCGAAGAGGCTGGCAAGCGCTTGGGCAACTCTGGTATAAACGTGCTGCATTTCAAAATCCCCTGTCATCTTAGCTGTAAAGTTTGAGGAGGGACTGTGAGCTTCTCTCGTTCAAGCGGGCTGCTCTTGCATCCGACATCGCTGCCGGGGCCTTTCGGCGTCGGAGACCTCGGCGACGAGGCATATCGCTTCGCGGATTTTCTCAAAGAGAGCGGGCAGGGTCTCTGGCAGATGTTGCCGCTTGGACCAACGGGCTACGGCAATTCACCTTACGCGGGCTTCTCTGCCTTCGCCGGAAACACGCTGCTCATCAGCCCGCACAGGCTGGTTGAAGAGGGTCTGCTTCAGCCTTCAGACATCGCTAATCCTCCAACCTTCCCCGAAGAGACGGTTGATTACAGCGAGGCTTATAAATTCAAAGACAAGCTTTTGCGCCGCGCTTTCGAGGCGTTTCGCCGGACGACGGATACCGGCTTTAAAGCCAACTTCGAGCACTTCTGCCTCCATGCCGCTTCCTGGCTGGATGATTACGCGCTCTATCGTGCGCTCAAAAAAGCTCACGGCGAGAAATCCTGGACCGATTGGGAGCCGCAGTTTGTCAGACGCGAGGCTGCGGCCCTCGCCTCGGCTCGCCGCGACCTTGAAGAAGAGATCGAAGCGCAGAAGTTTTACCAGTTTCTCTTTTTCAGGCAATGGTTCGCGCTCAAGGACTACTGCCATGCGCGTGGCATCAGCATCATCGGAGACATCCCCATCTTCGTCGCCTTCGATTCGGCTGACGTGTGGACCAATCCTGAACAGTTCAAGCTCAGCGAGGACCGCCGTCCGATGGTCGTCGCCGGTGTCCCGCCCGATTACTTTAGCGCGACGGGGCAGCTCTGGGGCAATCCCATCTACAACTGGGAACAGATGGTCGAGGACGGCTTTCGCTGGTGGATTGCGCGCGTCAGGGCCGCGCTGCAAACGATTGACATCCTGCGTATAGACCATTTCCGAGGCTTCGCTGCCTGCTGGGAGATTCCCGGCGGCGATGAGACGGCTGTGCGCGGGCGTTGGGTCAGCGCGCCCGGCAGAGAGTTGTTTAAGGCCATCAGGGAAGCTCTCGGAGAGTTGCCGATTATCGCCGAAGACCTCGGCGTCATCACGCCGGATGTCATCGCGCTGCGCCAGGAGTTCGACTTTCCAGGGATGAGCATTCTGCAATTCGCCTTTGACGGCGACAATGGCAACAGCAGGTTTCTCCCGCACAATTACAAGCATAACTCTGTGGTCTACACGGGGACGCATGACAACGACACGATTGTCGGCTGGTTCAACAGCCACGCCGGCGCAGGCTCTACGCGCACAGCCGAGCAGATCGAGCGTGAACGCCGTCTCTGCCTGGAATATCTGGGTACGGACGGCAGCCGGATTCACATGGATTTCATACGCGCCGTGCTCGCCTCCGTCGCAGACATCGCGCTCATCCCCGTGCAAGACCTGCTCGGTCTGGGCACGGAGGCACGCATGAACCTCCCTAACACGACGGAAGGCAACTGGGCCTGGCGATATAAGCAGGGCGCTCTGACCGAAGAACTGGGCCGGCAGCTGGGAAAGTTAACGGCCCTTTACGGTCGAGCGCACAAGAGAAATGAGCAAGAGGCTTGAGCAGCGCGGAAGAAAGAGAAGCTCAGGAGGAGAACTAAAAGGACTGGTCCATCCAGTTCAGGGATGTTCCTTCAGGAATTCTCTATTCGTCTAATGCTATGGACGTGAATCATCTTAAAAAAATCTTGCGCGGCCTCTTGCTGGTCGGTCTCTTATTTTCCTCGAGGTCGCTGTGCCCGGCCCAGGACAATCCGGCTGTGCTCAAGGTCGAGCCGCCGAGCTGGTGGGCCAGGCATTCGATTAATCCTGTGCGCGTCATGATTCGCGGGCGCAACCTGAGCGGCGCGCGTGTAGAGGCGGTCGGCGAGGGAATCAGGACCGGCCTCGTGCGCATCAACGCCGCTGGCAGTTATCTCTTCGTTGACGTACGGATTGAGCCGCAGGCCAAACCGGGCGGGCGCGCTCTGCGCATCACGACCGCCGGAGGGATGACGGATGCGCCTTTTGAAATCAACGCGCCCTTGCCGCGCGCGGGTCGCTTTCAGGGCTTCTCCACGGATGATGTCATCTACCTGATTATGCCGGATCGTTTTAGCGACGGCGACCCCGCCAATAACGACCCGCCGAAATCGCGCGGCATCTACGACCGCAATAATAAGTTCTATTATCACGGCGGAGATTTTCGCGGCATCATCAATCATCTGCCTTATCTCAAAGACCTCGGCGTGACGGCCATCTGGCTCACTCCCTGGTACGACAACCACGACCGTCCCAACGAGATTGAGCTAAAAGAAGGGAGGCCGAGCACGGGTTTTCACGGCTATAACCCCGTGGACTTCTACGGAGTAGAGGAGCATTTCGGCAGCCTGCAAACTTTGCGCGAGCTGGTGGATGAAGCGCACAAGGCAGGCATCAAGGTGATTCAAGATAGCGTCATGAATCACACTGGTCCACATCACGCCTGGGTGTCTGACCAGCCGACGCCAACCTGGTTCAACGGGACGAGAGAACATCACCTGGCGAATGTCTTCGAGACATGGGTACTGCACGACCCGCGCGCCGAAAGCCTCATCAAGCGCGAGACGATGGAAGGCTGGTTCTTGGACTTTCTGCCCGACCTCAACCAGACGGATGAAGAGACCGCGCGTTATCTGGTCCAGAATACGCTCTGGTGGATAGGCATCACCGGCCTCGACGGGATACGCGAGGATACCTGGCAATATGTCCCCAACAGTTTCTGGCGCGACTGGATGGCGGCCATCAAGCGAGAGTATCCGAGCTTTCGTGTTTTCGGCGAAGTCAAAGACGGCGATGTGGTCCACGTCTCATTCTTTCAGGGAGGGCGCGTGCGCTTTGACGGTGTGGATTCCGGTCTCGATTCGCTGCTGGATTTCCCGCTCTTTTATAGCTTGCGCCATGCCTTCGCGGAAGGCCGGAGCCTCAAGCAAGTGCCGCAGACGCTCGCCAGAGATTATCTCTATACCAATCCGGATATTCTGGTAACGCTGGTCGGCGGGCACGACGACAAACGCTTTATGAGCGAGCCGGGCGCGACCCCGGCAGGCTCTAAGCTGGCGCACACGCTGATGCTAACGACGCGCGGCGTGCCGCAGCTTTACTATGGCGACGAGATTGCCATGACGGGCGAGGATGAGCCGACGACGCGCAGGGATTTTCCCGGAGGCTTTCCGGGTGATGCGCGCAACGCCTTTACCAAAGCCGGACGCACGCCCGAAGAACAAAGCCTCTTCGAGCACATACGAAAGCTTGCGCGCCTGCACGCAGAGCTTGAGCCTTTAAGACGCGGCCAGCTCGTCAATCTGCATGTCACCGAACAGCAATATGCCTATGCGCGAACGACTGCGCGCTCCGCTGTCATCGTCATTATCAATAATGAGACGAAACCCGCGAGCCTTGCCTTCGACATTGGACCAGCCGGACTGGCGGACGGCGCGACGCTCACGGACCGGCTCGAAGTGCTTAAAGAGACGCGGATTGAGAACGGCAGGCTGAGAGTGGAGATGCCAGCGCGTTCGGCAAGTATTCTGACGGTCAAATGATAGTTCAAGGGGCTGTCTTTCAAGCTTCGTCTGATTTCATCGCTTTTGTCCGCACCGCTTCAAGGAGGTGGTCATGCAGAAACCACGTTTGAGCTTCTGGCAAATCTGGAACATGAGCTTTGGCTTTCTGGGGATACAGTTTGGCTGGGGCTTGCAGCTCGCCAACATGAGCGGCATTTATACTTACCTCGGCGCCAGGCCCGAAGAAGTGCCGATTCTCTGGCTCGCAGGGCCTGTCACGGGATTGCTGGTCCAGCCCATCATCGGCTCGATGAGCGACCGCACCTGGAATCGCCTGGGCCGCCGCCGTCCATACTTTCTGGTTGGCGCCATCCTCTCCAGCATCGCGCTCTTTTTTATGCCGGATTCACCTGCGCTCTGGGTCGCGGCGGGCCTGCTCTGGATTCTGGACGCGAGCATCAACGTGAGCATGGAGCCTTTCCGAGCTTTCGTCGCTGACAAGCTCAACGTGGACCAGCGCACGGCTGGCTTTGTCATGCAGAGCTTCTTCATAGGCATCGGGCAGACGCTCGCCAATGCTTTGCCGTACATTTTCAGAAGGGCGGGGGTGGACGAGCGCAGCGTCGCCGCAGCCGAGCGAGCCGTCAACACAATTCCTCCGAGCGTCAATTATTCTTTCAAGATAGGGGCGGTGGCCTTTCTGCTCTGTGTGCTCTGGACCGTCTTGACGACCAAGGAATACCCGCCGGAGGACATGGAGGATTTTGAGAGGCGGCGGCGCGAGCATAAAGGGATTGTCGCCGGGTTGCGCGAGATATTCTCGGCCATACGGGAGATGCCTGTGACGATGAAGCAGCTCGCAGTGGTCCAGTTTTTTACCTGGCTCGGCCTCTTCTGTATGTGGATGTTCTTCGGGCTGATGACCTCTTATCACGTCTTTGGCGCGCAGAGCGAGCGGGATGCGGCCTTTCGAGACGGGCAGGCGTGGGGCGGCATCTCCTTCGCCGTTTACTCAATCGTCTGCTTTGCCATAGCCTTCGTGCTGCCCGCGCTTGCCAAACGGACGAGCCGCAAAACGGTGCATGCCATCTCGCTCGTCTGCGGCGGTCTGGGCCTGCTCTCCGTCTATGTGATACATGATAAGTACGGGCTACTGCTGGCGATGGTTGGCGTAGGGATAGCGTGGGCATCGATTCTCTCTATGCCTTACGCGATTCTTTCTGGCGCGCTGCCCGCCGCGCGGATGGGTCTCTACATGGGAGTCTTCAATTTCTTCATAGTCATCCCGGAGATCATCGCATCCTTTACTTTTGGTCCAGCGATTCGCCTGCTCTTCGGCAGGGACAACCCGAATGCGCCGCTCTATGTCGTGATGGCTGGCGGCGCATTTATGCTGCTGGCGGCGGCTTGTGTGGCGATAGTCCGAGATGTCGCGGACAGGCCAGTGCCCGAACGGGATGTCATCAGGGCAGACATGCACGAGCCGCTCATCACGCAGCAGTCGGCACAGCCCGTGCCGAGCACAGGGCTGATTGACAAGGAATAACGGATGGGCAAGAGCGAGCAAATGTCTCTCAGCTTAACGGCGGACGCTCAGACGAGCGTGCGCCCGCGCATCCTGAGTTTCGCGCGAAGGAGTTTGTGCGCGGCCTGGCTCGCCTGTGTGGCTCTCGTCTCATCGAGCGCGGCGGCGCAGCAGAATCAGGCGCGAGATTTTTCTAAAGAGACGGCGCGGCAGAGTCCGGCGTGGGTGCGCGACGGCGTAATCTATGAGATTTTCGAGCGCAGCTTCTCGGAGCAGGGCGGCTTTAAAGGCATCACCGCGCAGCTTGAACGCTTGGATAAACTGGGAGTCAATATTCTGTGGCTGATGCCCTTGCATCCCATCAGCCGGTTAAAGAGGAAGGGCACGCTCGGCAGTCCTTACGCGGCGCAGGATTACTACGCCGTCAATCCTGCCTACGGAACAAAGGAAGACCTACGGCAACTGGTCCGCGAAGCGCATTGCCGCAGGATGAAAGTCATCATAGACATCGTGGCGAATCACACGGGCTGGGACAGCGTGATGATGAAGACCCCCGAGTTTTACACGCACGACCCGAAGACCGGGCAGATACTCCCGCCCGTCGCTGACTGGGCCGATGTCGCGGACCTCAATTACGACAACCCGCAACTTCGCCAGTACATGAAGGAGATGCTCAAATTCTGGCTGCGCGAGTTCGACCTTGACGGGTTTCGTTGCGATGTCGCGGGGATGGTCCCGACCGATTTCTGGGAAGAGGCGCGCGTCGAATTGGAGAAGATTAAGCCGGACATCCTGATGCTGGCCGAATGGCACGAGCCTGAGCTGCTCTTGAGGGCTTTCGATCTGGACTACTCCTGGCCGCTTCATTCGGCGCTGACCGATGTCTTGATGGGCAACGCGCACGCGACCAAGTTAAGAAAGGTCTGGGAAGAGGAGCGCGCAAAGTTTCCGCGCGGCGCGCTGCACATGCGCTTTTCGGATAATCACGATGAGAGGCGTGCTATCGCGCGATTTGGCGAGCGAGGCGCGCTGGCGGCCTCCGCCTTCGTCTTGACGATAGACGGCGTGCCGATGCTCTACAACGGGATGGAGGTCGGCGATACGGCTGAATCCGGCGCGCCCGCGCTCTTCGAGAAGCTTCCCATACTCTGGCAGATTGCCGAGCGTCGTCCGGAATTCCCGCGCTTTTATCAACAGCTCATCGCGCTCCGGCGCGCACACGAAGCCTTGCGCAGAGGCGAGCTGGAATGGCTTCACAACGAAGACGAACCTCGCCTGGCTACTTACCTGCGGCGCGCGGGCAATGAGGAAATGCTGGTCGCCGTCAACTTCTCCAACCGTCCCTTCAGAGGCTTTGTCGAAGTCGGCAACGCAGGGAATTTTATAGAGGTCACGCCGGAGCTTGCGCCGCCGCTTCCGCCGGATGCGCCCGCGCCCGCCCGCACAATGCGTGCGCGACCCGTCGGCCTGCCCGCGCTCGCCCTCGATGCCTGGGGCTTTCGCATCTTTCGGCGCGAGTTGAAGTGAGACGGGAGCTAAAACGTCTCTCAATTTAGAAGGCGCGAAGCCAGAGCCGTGCGCCGCTTAGCTGGAGAAAAGTTGATGAAAATCAGCATGCACATCTACCGGCCATAAACCGGCACTGGCCGACTTTATCCACGCTGGTCCATTCTTTGCCGTCTCTCTTACTTGAGCGTCCTCACGGTCTCGACCTTGACGGTCTTGCTTGAAGCATTCAACTGTCCCGTGATTTTAACGTGACGGCCTTCCTGTCCCTTGAGGGCTTCAGGGTTTTCGACTATCCAGATTCGCTTGTCCCTGTCGGCGACGAAGACCATCCTCTGCGGTTTCCATTCGGGATGTCCGATGTCCGCGCCTCCTCTCAGGCATTTTCTGACGCAATCCTCGCGGCCAGCCTTGGTGTGCTCGGCCCCGCAGGATTCGTCGCTGACCCAGCCGTTCATGCTGAAGGGTTTGCTCGCGGCAGCGGCGGCTGCCATCAAGATACTGGCGATAAGGAGTGGACCAGCTATCAAGAGAATCGTTTTTCTCATGGTATCACCTCGGCCTGACTTTGCTTGGTCGGCCCGAATTGCTTGTGGTGCGCGAAAGCAAATCTCAAATTATTCGCGCTTGCTCTTGAGCACGGGTGTTGGCCGCAGGCAGGTGCTCTGTGCCCGGCCCCAACTATATGGGAGCACTTCTATACTGAGCAGCCTGTGGCCGCCCTTAGTGTGATAGACGCGATGCGGTTGGCCTTCAATCAGGACTTCATAAGCCGCCTTCGGGACTTTAATCATATCGCCGTCTTCAAATTTATAGAAATAAGTATTCTGGCTCGCAGCCGAGGACGACCCGATCATCTCTCTGACCGGAACGCCTTCGATTTGATAAATAACAAAACCTTCGCTCGCCGTTTTGCGCCAGTTATAGATGACAAAGGCTGTGAGCGCCAGAGGTATCAGCCCGATTATTAGATAAGGCCAGTTGTCCGCGAGCGAGGCCAGCCCCGCGATGATAAAAATCAAACCGATGACGCCGCCCGCAACGGCGCATCCCAAAAAGCTGCGCTGCCACTGCGATTTCTGCCGCTCGCTCAATCTGCCTTCGCGGTTCTCATTCAAGTCGTCCATCGTAAACTCGCCCGCGACGGTCAACTCCTGTTGATACTGCTGCTCAAGCTCGCTCAGCTCATTCATGATTGATTCTCCTTCGTCAAACAGAAAAGCCTTCTCCCGTCTAAACGTCAGTTCGTCAATATCATCCTACGCGACTGTCAAGCAACATCAAGCCATTTTCCCTGCTTCTTTTCCGGTGGCTGCTGGTGGTTGGTCCTGAAATCTGTTTTAACTATATCTTATCCCTTCGCCCGAGGTCTCTTTGATTGTTTGCCTTTGCTCTCGCGTCGCAGTCCTACGAGTTGCATGGCCCTGGGAATCTCGCTGTTACGCATAAACCAGCGCCAGACGTTGCCGCTGCGCAGGTTCTCCGCGCTCAACAGTGTGATGCCGAGGTCTATGCCGATGACATCGGGGTTAACCCAGCCGTTGTTGGGATTGAAGGCGTCGGCGAATCCATAGCGCCCGTAGATGCGCCCGCCAAACTTTTCCCGCATCGTGCGCAGCGCCGCGAGCGAGATGTCCGGCGTAAACATCAGAGAGCCTGCGGAGGCACAGGGGACGACCGTCCCGTCAATGGCGGGGTCGCGCGGCGGGCCGCCCCAGGCCACGTATCCTTTAGCACTATCCGAAGCCGTGATGCCCCAGACGTTTTCCGTGTAGCCCGGAAACTCTTTCCCCAACTCGATACAAAAGGCCCTGTGCGCGCGCGTCGCGGCAACGGAGTTGGCGAAGTAGTCTATACGTTGGCCCTGCTCTTCGCGACGTCCGCGAAAGTCAACCCAGGCGTGCGCGTACTGGTGCATAAAGAGCGGGACACCAATGGTCGTGAAATACTGCTGGCCGCCGTAGGTGTAAGCATCACGCCGTAGAGCTTGCCAGGCGCGCGGCTCTATGGCGTGAGTGTGCGAGCCTATAGCGAGCAGGTAAAGGATCGTATCTTCGCTATAGGTGTCCCATCTTGGACCAAGAAAGCCTGTCTCCGGTTTCCAACCGTGAGAGAGAAGCAGCCTGTGGCCGCCGAGCATCCAGGGAAAATCCACGCGCTCGTAAATCAAGGTTGAGAGGCGCACGATCTCCCTGTCGCGGCGAAAATATCCGCGCGCGGTCAGGATGCCGCCGAGCAAGAGCGCCGTGTCAATCGAAGAGACTTCGCTTTGCCATCTTCTCACGCCTGTGGCCGCGTCCATCCAGTGATAAAACCAGCCGTGCTCCTGCGGCGCACGCTCCGCAAAGAAACGCAAAGAGGCGCGGACACGCTCGCGCGCTTCGCTGCGACTGAGCCAGCCCCGCTCGGCGGCGATGCAGAGGGCCGTCAGGCCAAAGCCTGTGGCGGCGATGCTCGCGATGTTGCGATGATTCTCGTCGTGCGGCGTGGCGTCGGTTCGCGCGCGGTCCAGGACCAGCCCTGTGCCGCGATTGCTCTGTTCCAGAAAATAGCGGAAGGAGCGGCGCTGCAAATCTTCAAGCAAGGCTTCGTCGCGCGCCGAGAGCGAGGGTCGAACGGACGGCTTAGCCCAGGCTGAACTATTTATCATCGTGCAGACCATCAGGAAAAAAATAATCGCACGAAGGCAAGCGCCCCGGACAGAGAAGGTGTGGCGGCGTGTGCGTCGCATCAGCTATCTTCCGACAACTTCAAAGCCTGCTTCCAGACCGCCCACGGAGCTTGTCCCGACAGTGAGATTGAACCTGCCAGGCTCGACCACAAAGCGCATCTCCTGATTATAAAAGCCGAGCTGCGCAGGCGTGAGCGTAAAGGAGACGCGCCGCTTCTCTCCTGCGCGCAGCGTGACGCGCTCAAACCCTTTTAGCTCTTTGATTGGACGCGTGACGCTCGAAGCCATGTCCCTCAGGTAAAGCTGGACCACTTCATCGCCCGCGCGCTGGCCCGTATTCTCAATCTCGACCGTCGCCTTCAACTGCCCGTCGGGTCGTATGCGCTCGGCGCTCAGTTGCAGGTTCGTCAGGCGAAACTGCGTATAGCTCAGCCCATACCCGAAAGGGAAGAGAGGCGTGACGGGCGCGTCCAGGTATTTCGAGGTGTACTTATTATTAGGGTCGGGCGGGCGGCCA
>DASWMI010000169.1:0-29698 GCA_036399835.1 Pyrinomonadaceae bacterium
AGGCATTCTAGCCCAGGTAAGGTTCTTCGCGTTGCGTCGAATTAAACCACATGCTCCACCGCTTGTGCGGGTCCCCGTCAATTCCTTTGAGTTTCAGTCTTGCGACCGTACTCCCCAGGCGGGATGCTTAATGCGTTAGCGACGGCACCCCGGGACTATAAAACCCGAGACACCAAGCATCCATCGTTTAAGGCTAGGACTACCGGGGTATCTAATCCCGTTCGCTCCCCTAGCTTTCGCGCCTCAGCGTCAGTGTCAGCCCAGCAACCCGCCTTCGCCGCAGGTGTTCCTCTCGATATCTACGCATTTCACCGCTACACCGAGAATTCCAGTTGCCCCTTCTGCACTCTAGCCCGACAGTATCACTTGACCGTTCCGAGTTAAGCCCGGAGATTTCACAAGTGACTTGTCGTGGCCGCCTACGCGCCCTTTACGCCCAGTAAATCCGAACAACGCTTGCTCCCCCCGTATTACCGCGGCTGCTGGCACGGAGTTAGCCGGAGCTTACAAACGGTACCGTCATCATGGGGGGTATTATCCCCCACTTATTCTTCCCGTTCTTGCGAAGTTTACATTCCGAAAAATTTCATCCTTCACGCGGCGTTGCTGGGTCAGGCTTGCGCCCATTGCCCAAAATTCCCGACTGCTGCCTCCCGTAGGAGTCTGACCCGTATGTCAGTGTCAGTGTGGCCGACCGCCCTCTCAGGCCGGCTACAGATCGCAGGCTTGGTGAGCCATTACCTCACCAACTACCTAATCTGCCGCAGGCTTCTCTTCAGGCGCGAGGTTTCCGAAGAAATCCCCCGCTTTAACAACTGTCACCATGTGGTGCCGCTGCATTATGCGGTATTAGCTCAAGTTTCCCTGAGTTATTCCCCACCCGAAGGCAAATTACCTACGTGTTACTCACCCGTGCGCCACTCTACTCGGCCCCCGAAGGAGCCTTTCGCGTTCGACTTGCATGTCTGAGGCACGCCGCCAGCGTTGATTCTGAGCCAGGATCAAACTCTCGTTAGAATTTTGATTCTGGAACATTATCGATACTGGTCTACAATATCCGATAATGACTCTTCAAAAAGAGTTTTACGCGAACTTTATCGTTCAGCGTTTGACTCTCAAAGTCATTGATCACGGACACGCTCTATCTAGTTTTCAAAGATCGCTTCCAACTTTACCGAATCTTTACTTAGTTGCGTTCAGATGCGTTTCGGTTGCCCTTTGAACGAAATTTTCATCTCGCTGTCCCGGCTTCCGAATTGTCAATTCCTACTTGCGTGAAGATTTCGATTAACTGCCTTACAGGCGACTTTTTCTCGCCTCAAGCAAAAAGGCATCTTAGCTTTTCGCTCTCGGATTGTCAAGCCATTTTCTCCCGCCTTCGCAACCCGTTTTCAGAGACGAAACAGCCGCCTCCTCTTTTAAAGACTTCTCTGAGAGAAGCGGCGCGAGACTGCTCTTTATCGCTTTTGGATGTCAACTGCCGGGTTCAGGCAAAAAGGCATTATAGGCACTATCGAAATTTTGTCAAGCGCGCCTCCAAACTTTTCCCGAACCCTCTATTTTCTCTTTCTTGTCCTCGGAGTCTCGCCCGGCGCTGAGACTTTCAGCACGCCCCGGTCGTCTTTATAAACCCTGTACTGCGCGTCTTTCATCTGCCCCGAATCATCCTGGATTCTGATAGTAAAGGTTTTATCATCCGCACGCCCTTCCACCTTGAGCGGCAGATAGCCTTTCAAATCCGGGCTGCGATAGGCCGTGTAATGCTCCTGATTATTTTTGTCGTAACCGAGCACGTAAATCCTATCAAAGTCCGGCTCATCCAGTTTGCGCGGCTCGTTCGAGCTGCTCTTCTCCAGGATGACCCAGCTTCCGGGTTTTGCTTCCTTGGCCGCATCTTTATCTTTCGGCGTATTGGGGTCTGTCTCAGGACTATCATCTAGCCTGTGCCAGGCAACAAATTCGCGTCCTGTTCTGTAAAAGATGATGTCGCTCGGGACAGTTAGTTCAACCTGCTTGCCGTAAATCCATCCGGCTGGCGCGGGGGAAACCGAAGGGTCCAGACGAACTCTATACCACAGCTCGTTTGTCTCTTCAGGCTCTTTCTGCTCGTCGCTGTCTCTGGAAGCCCTGCCCGAATTCTGCTGTACGCTGCCGGCTTTCGGAGCCACGTCGCTCTCGGTCGTCTCGGAAGATTTAGGCTTCTGGACGCGCTTCCAGCCTGTAATCTCGAACTTCGAGCCGCTTTCCATCTTCATCATAATATTATCGTTATTGGTGCGGTCGGGCGTGAGACGAAGATTGGTGCTGGCGCGAAGCTGTCCGGTCGCCTGTGGGGGAGTATTAACATCCTCCTGGGCCAATTTGCGCGACTTGTCGAGCACGTCCTGCGGCATGACGTTACGCGCTTCAATCCAGCCCTCCGTGTTCTCTTCATTTTGGACGCGGACGCGCAGCCAGCGCTCTCCGTTTTCCGCCGCGTCCGTTTCCAGAATATCAACCACATCGCCGCGATTTACTTCCACCAAATCGGCTGCGACGACCGCCACGGAGCTACGCACCTGTGCGCGACGCGCGATGACAACGCCCGTATCTCCCTTTTGAGCAAGCGTGGTACAGCCCGCCAGCGAGAGCGCAATGACGATGAGAAAAACAGTTTTCAAGTAAATGGGGGTAGGCAAAGAGTTCATACGATTTAGAATTTAAACTATCTATGATGTGCGCCCATCGTTCTATCTCACGGCGCTCCGTACTTTATCATTGTAACCGAATTTCCGTAACAAATCGCGCTGCGAGCGATTGAGAGAATCAGCCACAGAGATATGCGTGCGCGCGCCCTTCTCGACGCGTAATCCGAAAGGCGCAAGGGCCTGGACCAGATCAATCGCCACGGGCCTCTCGATATATTTAGGCGCGAAAGCCTCCATCCCCCGAGGAGCGCCGAGCGCGGCTATGACAGCCGTATTCCCATCCATCTTTTTTTCCGGCTGATGATGGCGGCGGAACAGTTCTCTATAGACATCATCTAAAGAACTCTTCCCGCTGGTCTGCATTCTTAACTGAAGATCATAAAGAAAGGCAACCAGCATCGCCTTCTGATAGACAAGCTGCGCGGGGCTGGACCAGCGACGCCTTGATGCTTCCGTGAGAGACAGTTCATCGCGGCCCTGGACTGCCGAGTAAGTATCAAAGGCGCGGGCCAGCGCGTTAAGATAATCTTGAAAGGTCAGATAATTGAGCCGCATCCCTGCGCGCATCGCCTGGTAGGTCGTAAATCCTTCGTAAAACCAATCGTAATCGCCTGTGAGCGATAACCCGTTCGGAATCCAAAAGTGAAACAGCTCATGCGTTAGAGGCACGCTCAACTGGGCCAGCGCCGCGAGCTTGGAAGCCGAGCGCCCGGAGAGCAGTGTGATCGTTCCGCCGCGTGTTTCCGCGCTCCAGCGGTCCGCCCCCGCTGGTCCAGGAAAGGGCGCGAGAAAAAATGTGGCTTGCGAGAGCGGGCTGCCTCCGAAGGTCTCCGTATAATCTTTGATAATTTCCGCCGCGAGATTCGCAGCGTCTTCATCCGTGAAAGCCCATTCGCCGGCCGAGACGAAAGATAATTGCAGAGAGCCTGCGCGCTGGCGTCTCTCCCTTAAATCCTGCCCGACGAAGAAGACTGCGCTTTGCGCATCGGCCAACAGGTAAGCTCCGTCCGCGTCTCTCGATTCATTTGCAGCAATGGTCCAACGCATCGGCAAGATAAAGCGCACGCTCCCACTCTTGAGGGCTTTTCCGTTATACGTTTGCGGAAGCAGATCGCCGAGCATGAGAAAGCCGCGCGTAGCTGCCAGCCAGGAGACATGCGCGGCATCATTAGCATTTAGAGGAGCGTCGAGCTTGACTTCATAGCTGAACTCGCTGGCCTCTTTGGCGGCCTCGTATTCTCCTGTCGCCAGCTTGCGCACAGGCACGCTCGTCCCGTCTCTCTCTGCCAGTTTGAGATTCTCGATCCTCTCGGCCAGCCCCATCAGCCCTGCATAACTATTGAGAAAGGACCAGGCCCTTTGAGCGCCCTGGTCCAGTCGGCCTTCCACTTTGACACGAGCCGGCGCAAGCGAGATGACGCTAATCTGAGCACGTAAAGCTTGTGCGTGCGCCGTGTCCTGGCTGAAGATGAGAGATAGCAGCGCAAGACAGGCAACGCCCAGGTAGCGCGAGTCTACTAAATTGAATCGGCAGCTTTTGGATTGAATCAGGGAAGGGCCTTTTGATTCCGTGCGAAAGCTCATGCAGATGGTTGATTCCGGAAGCACCGCAGGACGTTTGACTTGCACCGAACTTTGGCTGTTTGACAACAGCTTCGGCAGGTGCTTATATTTCAAACTGAACTCTTGAACTCTAGCACAACGCTCGAACACGTGACCAGTCAGACCAGATTAAAACTTGAGCGTCAGCGTGTGCCCCTCGCGCGCATGCTGGGCTTCGTCCTGCTCGCTCTCATAGCTTATCAGGCAACAGCGGGCGTGACACACGGCCACGGCGACCGTTTATCCAAACGCACTGGCGTTGACGCAGCATCTTTCCAGAACGCAAACGCCAACGATAGCTCCTCAAGCGATTCGAGCAACGGCAGCCAGTGTCTTATTTGCAGGCTTCACCAGCATCTTTTCAACAGTCTTCTTAGCACACATCTACACATTGCTCCGCCGCCCGCTTTGCTGGCCCGTTCGCCTGAGATGAGGCCGTCCTATCTCTCGCACGCGGACACGCCGCAACGTGGCCGCGCGCCGCCTCCCGTCTGTCAACTCTAATTCCGCACGCCAGCGCGCTCGGCTCTTGATGCTCAGCGCGGCGCTCGGCTCCAAACATCACGTTGCGCTTCTTCTGTCATCCGGGCCTCGCATAAATTCTATGCGAGAGCTTTGAGAGGTGGCCGGAGCGTTGAGCCTGAAGACAAAGCTATTGACAGACGAAAGAGGCCATCATGTTTCAAAACTCTATCCATCGAGCGGTCCTGCTGCTCGTGTTGGGGCTGTTGCTGGCTGGACCAGCGAGCGCGCAATCTCGCATCGGGACGATTCAGGGGACGGTCAAAGACCCGGGTGGTGCGCTTGTGCCCGGCGCCAACGTCACCGTGACGCAGCCTCTCACGGGCTATCACCAGACGGTCCAGACCGATATGCAGGGAGTTTATAAGCTCGTCAACGTGCCGTTCAATACCTATACGGTACGCGCCGAAGCGCCAGGGTTTCAGCCCGCCGAACAATCCATAGATGTCGAGAGCACGATCCCTCTCAACACGGACCTGACGCTCTCTGTCGGCCAGGCCACGGCTAACGTGACGGTGACGGCGGACAACTCGGCGCTGCTTGAGCCGGACCGTACATCGAGCGATACGGACATTCACCAGAGCTTGCTTGAGCGTCCGACGGGCGCATCGCCTTCGCGCGGCATCGAGAACATAGTGGCTTCCGCGCCCGGCTTCGTCAAAGACGATAACGGCAGGCTTCACCCGCGCGGCTCGGAATCGCAGGTCCAGTATGTGGTGGACGGCATCCCCATTACGGAGAACCTCTCTGCAATCTTTTCGACGAGCCTGGATGCGCGCACGATGCGGACGGTGGAAGTCTTGACGGGCGGCATTCCGGCAGAGTTTGGAGATAAGCTCGGAGGCGTGATTAACGTCAACACGCGTTCGGGCCTGGAGATGCCGACGCAGGGCGGGCTGACTCTCTCCGGCGGCAGCTTTTCCACCGGCGAGATAGGCGCGGATTTTTCCACGCACACAAAGAAGTTCGGGTTTATCACAAATCTTTCGGCGACGACCTCGCAGCGTTATCTTGACCCGCCGACGATTGATAACTTTCACAACTTCGGACGCACGGGCAAGGGTTTCTTCCGACTGGATTACCAGTTCGACCAGAACGATTCCTTGCGCGGCACGTTTACTTTCGGCGGCTCAAACTTTCAGGTTGCCAATCGCCTTGAGCAGGAATTGGCCGGGCAGGACCAGCGCCAGAAATTGCGCGACAGCGCGCAGAACTTCACTTACCAGCACATCTTCTCGCCAAATGCGCTGGGCCAGTTCTCTTTCTTCAACCGGCACAGCAGGGCCAGACTGACGAGCAATCCATTCTCGACGCCGGTCGTGGCTTTTCAGGATCGCTCGCTTCAGAACACTGGCGGGATAGGCTCTCTGACGCTCACGCGCGGCGTTCACAACATCAAGGTCGGCGGGCAGGCGTTGGTCCAGAAACTAGATGAAGATTTCAGCTTCTATCCGACAGTGGCTTTTGAAGAGATCGCTGACGAAGACGGCAATCTCCTGCCGAATCCGATCAATGCTTTTAATGTCGCCAACCCGTTTGTCTTCGACGGACGCAAGACCGGAAGCATCCTTAGCGCGTATGTGCAGGACCGCTTTACAGTCTTTAAGAATCTCACGCTCGACGCGGGCCTGCGCTATGACCATTACAGCCTGCTTATCAAAGACCAGGGCTTTAGCCCGCGCATCGGGCTGGCCTATTTTATTCCGCGCACGCAAACGACGCTGAGAGCCTCTTACAACCGCTTCTTCCAGACTCCACCCGCGGAGAACCTGCTGCTAGCCAGCTCCGTTGAAGCGGCTGCTATCTCGCCGCTCGCGGTCTTGCAGGGAGTTACCCTGGTGCAGCCCGTGCGTGTTGATAAGGAGCACCTCTTCGAGCTTGGCGCGGAACAGCTTCTCTCACGTTTCTTGCGTCTCAACGTCTCCGTCTACCAGAAGCGGATCAAGAATTACTCTGACAAGGACCAATTCGTCGAAACGGGAATTATCTTTCCCGTCTCCATCTCGTCGGGCCGCGTGACGGGCGAAGAAGTACGTCTTGAGTCAACGGAGATGCGAGGCTTTCAGGGTTTCATCTCCTATGCCAACGCTCACGCTTACGGCGTGACGCCGATTATCGGCGGCCTGTTTCTAGGCGAAGACCCGGGCGAGCTGCGCGCTGCCGGTTTGAAGTTCTCAGCCGACCACGACCAGCGGACGGAGGTCCAGTTTCACCTCGGCTACAATCATCGCCGCTCCGGTATCTACGCTCTCTTTAACGGGCGCTACGATTCCGGCGTCCCAACGGATGTCGAGCCTGGCACGACGCTCGCCGAATTCATCTCGCAGGGTTTCGACCCGCGTCTCTACAAAGAGATTGATTTTGAGCGCGGACGCGTCCGCCCGCGCATGATTCTGGACCTCTCCATCGGCGCGGACCTCTGGCAGAAAGAGCGCGCCACGCTCAACCTGCAATTTGATGTGCAGAACCTGACCAACCAGCTTTTCCTTTACAACTTTCAATCAGTTTTTAGCGGCACACACGTCGGCTATCCGCGACTGCTCAGCGGTCGCCTCTCGCTCCGATTCAAATAACAGTCTGGAGTCTCAGAGTCCGAGACTCCAGACTCGTTCTCTTATTGACAGCATTGAGGCTCGACACTAAAATAAGCTCCGTTCGTTGACCGCTTTCGTTTACGGGCATCCGCTTCCGTTTAGAGGATTTTAGCTGTGAGTCTGGTCAAGATTATCGTCATCGCGTTTCTTTTGATCCTGAGCATACTGCTCTTCGGGCGTCTTCTGTTCTAGTCCCGAGCTGGCGGAATGACTCTGTCTCAACCGACGCGTCCCTCATCTCAACCTTCGCCCCGCGCAACTCCTGGCGCACTCGCTTCGCCACGCTTCAACCCGCTCCTCGTATCGCTCTTTCTCTTACTCTCTTTTCCCGCAAATACATTTGCGCAGGACACCGCCAACACAGACCCGGACGAGGTGATTCGTGTTCGCACAGACCTGATCATCGTGCCGCTGTTTGTGACGGACGCCAAGGGCCTGCGCGTCTCCGGGCTGGTGCGAGAGGATTTTGCTGTCAGCGATAACGGGCGGGCTGTCGAGGCTGAATATTTTGCCGCAGGGACTGAGCGCGTGGCGCTCCTCTTCGCTTTGGACGCTTCGGGCAGCGTGCGCGACCATTTGAAGCAGCAGCAAGATGCCGCGCTCGCGCTCTTTTCGCGCTTCGGGCGCGGCTCTCGCGTAGCTCTCCTGCAATTCGACGAGAGGGCGGAATTGGTCCAGCCGTTTACTTCCGTCGCGGCCACGAACAGCCCGGCTTTTCCCGCTTCCTCTCGGACCAATCATCGCACGGCCATCTTTAACGCCGCCGCTTTCGCCGTTCATGCTTTCAACTCAAAAGGTAGCGACCCGACGGAACGCCGTATCGTGATCCTCATCAGTGACGGGCTTGATACAGCGAGCAGTACGAATGCTGCGGATGTCATCAATCAAGCGCGAGCGAATGCGGTCTCTTTCTACGTCATACATCTGCCAATCTTCGCGCCGCGCGACGGGCGGCTCGCTCCCAGACCCGCCGCGAAAGGTTTTCGCGCGCTGGCAGAGCACACCGGCGGCAGATATTTTATGCTGGGCGATGCGAAATCCGCCCTCGACCCGAAAGCCGGGTATGAGCTTGCGCCCGTCTTCAAAGCCATCGAAGAAGATTTACTGGGCCAGTATGTCATCGGCTACTATCCTGGCGCGGACTCGCGCGACACGGGCTTTCATCAAATCGAAGTCACCTTAACGCGGCGCAGCAAACGCAAACTCCGCCTGCAAACACTGCGCAAGGGATACAATTTGAAACAGTGATGAGAGATGACAGATAAGCTATAAGAGCAAGGCTATTCCCTCTTATCGCTTATCGCTCATCTCTTACAGCTCATCTCTTATCATTTATGACTGAAAATAATATTGAAGGATTACGCAGGATACGAAGGGCGCTCTTGAGCGTTTCGGACAAGACCGGCGTGGTCGAGTTTGCGCGCAGTCTGCGCGGGTTCGGTGTCGAGTTGATTAGCACGGGCGGCACGGCACGGACTTTGCGCGAGGCCGGAATCGAAGTCCGCGACATCTCAGAGGTGACGGGCTTTCCAGAGATGATGGACGGTCGCATCAAGACTCTGCACCCGCGTATACACGGTGGGCTGCTCGCGCTGCGAGATAAGGATGAACACCTCTCTGCCATGCTCGAACATGGAATCGAGCCGATTGATATGCTCGTCATCAATCTTTATCCTTTTGAGCAGACCATCGCGCGCGAAGGCGCAACGCTCGAAGAGGCCGTCGAGCAGATAGACATCGGCGGCCCGGCGATGATTCGCTCCGCCGCGAAAAACTACAGGGACGTGGCGGTCATCGTCTCGCCCGTAGATTACAAGGCCATTATCGGAGAGATGGACCGGCAGGACGGCGCGCTCAAGCTTGAGACGCGAGGACGGCTGGCCGTGCGAGCCTTTCAGCGAACAGCCATTTACGACACAGTCATCCAGGCGCATCTGGCGCTCAAGCTGATGCCCGACACCAAAGAGCAAACGCCCGACACTCTACTAGAGGAGCCGGGCATCGAAGCTGGACCACAAAGTTGGCCCACAGCCTTTTATCTCTCGCTGAAAAAAGCATCCGACCTACGTTATGGAGAGAACCCGCACCAGCCTGCGGCGCTCTACTACACTCTGGACCAGAGCGGGGTCGCGCAGGCGGAACTGCTCTCGGGCAAGGAGATGTCATTCAACAACTACGTTGATGCGGATGCAGCCTGGCAGCTCGTCTGCGATTTTGACGAGACGGCCTGCGCTATCATCAAGCACACGAATCCGGCTGGCGCGGCTCTGGGCCAGTCTCCCGCAACGGCCTATCGCCGCGCCTTGGCGACCGACCCCCTCTCAGCCTTCGGCGGCATCGTCGCCTTCAACCGGACGGTTGACGAAGAGGCTGCACGTGCCGTCATGGAAATTTTCACGGAGGTCGTCATCGCGCCCGACTACCTTGAGGCGGCGATAGAGGCTTTGCGGACAAAGAAGAATCTGCGCGTCCTTCGCGCTGGCGCAACTCAAAGGGCTTCAGGGCTGGAATTCAAGCAGGTCACGGGCGGGATGCTGGTCCAGGCACGCGATATGCATCGCCTCGCGCGCGAGCAGCTCAAGATCGTCACCGAGCGCGCGCCCACAGAGGAAGAGCTAAGCTCTTTGCTCTTTGCCTGGATTGTCTGCCAGCACACCAAGTCGAATGCCATCGTGTACGCGCGCGAAGGGCAGACGGTCGGCGTCGGCGCTGGACAGATGTCCAGGGTTGATTCGGTCAAGATCGGTGCAATGCGCGCACAGCTTCCGCTGCGCGGCTCTGTCCTCGCGTCCGATGCCTTCTTCCCTTTTCGCGACGGCATAGACGAGGCCGCGCGCCACGGCATCACGGCCATCATTCAACCCGGCGGCTCCGTCCGCGACGAAGAAACCATCGCCGCCGCCAATCAACACGATCTCGCGATGGCCTTCACCGGAGTCAGACACTTTAAACATTAGTCTGAGAGTCCGAGAGTCCGAGAGTCCGGAGTCAAAAGCTTAAATCCTTTGACTCCGGACTCTCGGACTCTGAGACTCCAGACTGTTCTTTGTTCGATGGCTTCTTTATAATTAACGGCAATTCTCCCTCGAACAGTTTGGCCCGCAGCGTCTTCCAGGAAAGCTGTTTGAGTTTTTTTTAGATGAAGGAATAACGATGGCAGATTCTACATTGACAAACGCAGATGAGCAGAAAGATTCCATACGCTGCCGCTACTGCGGTCAGCGCAACCAGATACGCGAGGGTGTCGGGGGCACGGCCAAATGCGGTCGCTGCCGCCTGCCTCTTTCCGACGAGCCGCACAAGAAGTTTGCGGAGTTGGATAAGCACGAATATGTGCATCCGGCTGACAGCCGCGCGCTCGCCACGTTGCGCACGATTCCCGGGATAGATTCGGCCCTCAAAAAGCTGCTCGCCGTGACGGGCGAATCCGCCATCCGCGTTATCTTTACGGCCAGCGCGGTGAAGGTCACGCCCAGACAATGCCCGGACCTGCACGCCAAACTGCAAATCGCCTGCACCACCCTTGGCGTTGATATGCCGGAGCTTTTCGTCCAGCAGAATCCTATCGTCAACGCCTTTACCGGAGGCGTCGAGCGTCCGGTGATAGTGCTGCATACTTCGCTCATCGAACGACTCACGGACGAAGAGGTGCTGGCCGTCGTCGCCCATGAAGTGGGCCACATACACGCAGAGCATGTGCTGTATCTGACTGCGGCACGCTTGATTGAGGCGCTGGCAAACGTCGCCATCATCGCTTCGCCCCTGGCGGCCATCGTCAAGGAGTTGCTGTCGGGCACGATGCGCGCCGCGCTGCTGGCATGGGCGCGTCGCGCAGAGCTTTCCTGCGACCGCGCCGCGCTGCTCGTGACGCAGGACCCGCATGTCGTCGGTCGCACTATGATGAAGCTCTGCGGTGGCACTTTCGCTTCCAGAGTTGACTACGAAGAGTTTCTGGCCCAGGCCAGGGACTTTCAGAAAAACTACGACGAGAAGGCGCTGGACCGTTTCTGGGCCGACATCATTACCTCCGGCCTCTCGCATCCCTTCCCGGTCTGGCGCGTCTCAGAGATTCTCAAGTGGGTCGAGAGCGGCGAGTACAAACGTTTGATGGACGGTGAACCACAGAGCGCGGCAGCTTAGCCTAAGGTGCGGTGCAGTTAATCGAATAATCTCACAAGAAAGGTAATCAAGAAGATGCCTCACCCAAAGGAAGAAGTCCAGGCTAAATACATCTGCCTCGACATAGAGGACTACACCAAGGAGCGGCCTGTTGAAGCGCAACTGGAGATTCTGGCGGCCTTGAATGAAATAGTCAAAAACAGTGTCAAGGAGGAATTGAATCCTAAAATCGATGAGAATTCGCCGCCTGAAGAGAAAAAGAGCCTTATGTACCTCCCGACAGGAGATGGCATGTGCATAGCTCTTCTCAATGTTCCCTCGCCTTTCGACATTCACCTCCTACTCGCTTTGCGCATACTCAAAGGCGTCAGTGAACACAATAGCAGGAACGTATCCAAGTCGCTGCGATTCGAGGTACGCGTCGGCATTCATGCTCATACAGATAGCTTGGTCGTTGATATAAACGGCGATCAAAACATCGTCGGAGCAGGAATAAACACGGCTTTCCGTATCATGGGTTTGGCAGACGGCAGGCAGATTCTCGTCAGCCAGGATGTCTTCAATCAGCTAAAAAACCATCTTAAATACGAAGACTCATTTATTCCTTTAAAGGCTACAGTCAGGCACGGCGCAGAGTTAGAGGTTTACCAGTTCAAAGGTGAGGGTCTTGGGTTGGAAGTCAATGCTGCTCCACAGATTATCGAAAAGCAAGCGCAAGCTACGCGAATATATGAAAGTATCATCGAACCGGGAACTGGCTTGGGGCTGGAGAAAGTATATCGCTCGCGCGACGAAGGAGTGGCCCTGGACGTGAGGAATGACATGGAGGGCGCACAAGCTAGAATATGGTTGTTAGGCGTCGCCCTGCATAGTAGCTTCAACATCACAGAACCTGGCATCATGCGCCTACTCAATAACAAGATGGCGAGCGGAGTCGAAGTGAGGATACTTTTGCTTGACGCATTTCGGAGTCCCGCTGTCTTTCGAGCCTTGCTTGAAAGCAGTTGTGAAGAGTTTGGCCGCATTATCAACTACAACCGCAGGGAGCCGAGGCGGCAAGACCCTTTTTTTGAAAATCAACTGTATATTAATTTTGAGGCTAACTATCTGAGGATGGCGAATTGGCTGAATTCCCAAGTCGCGGTCAGATATTACGCTCATGTCCCGAGTTGCTGGCTCGCCATCATAGACAATAAAGTCTACTATCAGGCTTACACATTCGGTGACGTCAGCGACGACCCACGAAGTCATCTTATCGGCTCTCAAATGCCGGTCGTCAAGCTACAGGGCGAGACGACGCCCTGTTGTATTCTTAGAGACCATTTTAATAAGCTTTGGCTGACATCGGACACTGATCTATTTATCATGGGGTCTCGAATTGCGGCGAGAGAATTAGCACTTTGGGATACCTTCGAGAAGCGTAAGGAGAGCAAGTGGTTTGAGCACATCTACGGAGTTCTGTGTAACGAAAAGTCTCCTGGACAAGATAGACGCATTTACGCTCGGCAACGCTGCCTCTCCTCGCTGCGACTCGGCGCTTCCGTCACGTGGGCAAACGGCGAAAAGACTAAAGCGAAAATTCTTAATTTTTCTCGCCAAGGCGCTCTGCTATCGCTTGAGCTGGGGATTGGCTCAGAGCTATTTACTTCCCTGCCTGACTATTACGAAGACATTGAGGAAGAAATAATCGTCAAATTGGAGATTGAGCCGGAAGGAGGTTGGGGGACAAATAGAGATAAACGTTTAGGAATACCGAATAACAGCGCGGCCAAATATCTGGTTGACGGAGTTCTTCAATCGAGTGAAGGCAAGTTTAAATACATTCGTAAGGAGACACGCAAATTTAAAGAGCAGAATAGGCCGTGCGTTGCGCTACAGTCGCATAGGAAATAGTTCTGCGGTAGCTTCGCGTCAGAAATCCCCCCGTGCTAAAATCCCCGCATGCTACAAAACAAATTCGGCATCATCTTCGGCGTTGCCAACAAGCGCTCGATTGCCTGGGCCGCTGCGCAGGCTTTGTCGGAAGCGGGGGCGCGGCTGGCTTTCACCTACCAGGGCGAGCGTCTCAAGGAGAATGTCGAAGGGCTGGCGAGCGAGATGGCAGGCTCGCTCATAGTGCCCTGCGATGTGACCAGGCAGGAAGAGGTTGAAGCGGCGTTTGCGCGTGTCAATGAAGAGTTCGGGCGGCTCGATTTCCTCATCCACAGCATCGCCTTTGCGCCACGCGAAGCGCTCGAAGGCGAGTATCTCAACACCTCGCGCGAGGCTTTTCTGACGGCCCTTGAAATCTCCGCTTATTCGCTCGCGCAGGTCTCGCGCGCCGCCGCTCCCTTGATGACCGAGGGCGGCAGTATTGTCACGATGACCTATTATGGCGCGGAAAAAGTCGCTCCGAATTACAACGTGATGGGCGTCGCCAAGGCTGCGCTCGAAGCGAGCACGCGTTATCTGGCATCCGACCTCGGCCCGCGCAACATACGCGTCAACGCAATCAGTGCTGGTCCAATCAACACGCTCTCGGCCCGCGGCGTCTCGAACATGAGCGCGATTCTCAAGCATTGCGCAGAGCGTGCGCCTCTCAGACGCAACGTGGATGCGCGCGAAGTCGGCAATACCGCGCTCTTCCTGTGCAGCCCGCTGGCTTCGGCCATCACGGGCGAAGTGATACACGTTGACTGCGGCTTTAACATCATGGCTGTCTGAGGAGAGCTTGTGGCCGAAACTGATTCCACTGATTTAAAAGAGCAGCCCGGCTCGCGCGTCACGCAGGACGAGCAACTGCTTGAGACTCCGACTCAAGACGACTTTACGCACACCGACACCTGGCGCGTCTTTCGCATCATGGGCGAGTTCGTAGAGGGCTTCGACCATCTCGCTACCGTTTCGCGCGGCGTCTCGATCTTCGGCTCTGCGCGCACACGCCCCGGCAACCCTTTCTACACGGCGGCGCAGGAGACTGCGGCGCTTTTGGCGCGCGCCGGCTTTACGGTCGTCACGGGCGGTGGACCAGGTATCATGGAGGCCGCCAACCGCGGAGCTTACGAGGCGGGAGGGACTTCCATCGGCTGCAATATAGAGCTACCCTTCGAGCAGAAAGGCAACGACTATCTGACGCGCTCGATGACCTTCAGGTATTTCTTCGTGCGCAAGACGATGTTCGTCAAATATAGCAATGCCTTCGTCATCTTCCCCGGCGGCTTCGGCACGCTCGATGAGCTGTTTGAATCCCTGACGCTGATTCAAACACACAAGATCAAGAACTTTCCTGTCGTTATGTTCGGCTCTGAATACTGGGGCGGGATGATTGACTGGCTGAGGGATTCAATGCTCAAGGCGGGAAATATTCTGGAGACCGACCTGCATCTACTACACCTCACGGACTCGCCCTCGGAAGTGGTCCAGATTATCGTCAACAGCAAGGACTCGCTGAGGAAACTGGACCGGACAGTCTCGGACGACCTTCGCATCTGACAGCCTTTGAGACGGACTCCTTGAGTCTCAGTGAAAGACCAGACCGCAACAAAAGTCTAAGACAGCACGCCGAGGCTTGAGGATGAAGGCCATGCTCTTAATGCTCTGCCTGAAGAGATGGCGAGGCTCAGTTGGCCGACTGGCGTGTCTCGGATGTGAGAGCCTGTTGGACCAGAGGTTGAATCTCTTCCTTCTCTAAATCTTCCACGCCATCCGGCAGATACTCTGCCAGTAACGCGTCGATCTTCCCTTCTAAATGTTTCGCATTGTCGCCGTTGCCGAGCTGATTTCGCAGATTCAACAGGAGGGCTGTCACTTTGAGGCGGTCAAGATTGCGCTCCTCGGCAGCCTGTGCCTTTGCCATCTGCCCCTGAGCCGCGAGGATGTCTTGAGGCTCGCCGCGAACAAATGATTCGACGCTCTCGATGAGTCGTCTGAGAATCCGATAGACGACCGTGCCGGAGAAGCCTCCGATCATTGCCAGCGTCGGCTTCTGAAGTTGAATCGCCTGCTCAGAGGCTTTGAGCGGGATGAGCTGCGCGAGGATAAAGCCCGCGATCACGCCGATGGCTATCTTGATCCAGTAAGAACTCCTGTAGCGCGGGTCGAAGATGCCCTTGACGATATAGCTGTTCGCTTCAAAGAGCGCGGCGAAGGATGCGCCGATGCCAGCCGCCGATAGAAAGAAGAGTTCAAAAATGAGTAGAGACCAGCCCGCAGACTTATATATGTCTCCGCCTCCGGCGTCATCGTTAATCGCAGGAGAGAGGCTCAGCAGGATAAAGGCCAGGAGAAAGCCGAAGGCCAGCAGCATGATGATGCGAACGAGTCCGACAGACCCCAGGAATTTGCCGACCCTCTTTTTATTCCTCTCCTGGTCCAGATAGCCGAGCGTCCTCGGCGTGGCGGGCGCGACGATTTTAGACAAACGCTCGTGCGCGAGCACCAGCCTTTTAAGAGCATCTTGAGAGACTTCCGCCCGCGCCGCTCCGTTGATGCTTCCAGCGCCTGCGGAGATTGATAAATCAGCTTCCGCAGAGCCGGTCTCATGTTCATCTTGCTGCGACTGCGCGGCAAACATCTCTAAGGTCTGGATAACAGATGGCGGCACGGCCAAACCTGATGACAGGGCATACTTCGCCATCACTTCCGTATCATGAATTAGCTGCTTGAGCAGCATTGAGGTGCTGCCTTGATTTGAATTGGACCTGTTTTCCATGGCTTCTCCTGGATTGTTTGCCGATGTCGGGAGCGAGGAGCTTGTTTGCGCGAGAGACAATGGCTCAACGGAGAACCATTTTAAGATAAGTTGGACCGGAGGCTCAATGCTATCGCCTGTTTGTTCGAGCGCGAAGCGAGTCGCTTTATGTCGGACGCGAGTCTAGCCGTTCGCGCTTTCCGTCGTAGCATCTTCCGTACTGTCGAGGCTCAAACGTTGCGGCTTGACATTCGCTTCGAGCCATTCAAGGTAGGGCGCGGAGATAGACTTGATGGGCAGGGCTATAATCTCAGGCGTTTCGTAGCTATGGAGGGCGCGGACTTCGCGTTCCAGCTCTTCAAAGTTCGACTGCGTAGTCTTAATGACGAGCAGGAATTCAGCCGAGCGCTCGATAGCGCCCTTCCAATGATAGACGGATTCCATCTCCGGCATAATCTGCACGCAGGCTGCGAGGCGCGAAGCGACGAGCATTTCGGCCAGTCGCGCAGCCTCTTCACCGCTCGCCGCCGTGACCAGCGCCACGATTGCCTCTGCTGCCGCACTCTCGCTCATACTCGCTGTCCTCCTCTCGACTGGACCAGGAAGAAACTCGCCGCGCGCTCTACCGGAAAAAGCCTCGCCGCGCCAAAGCTTCACAGATTATTCATCGTCGTCATCCCTGGCCTCTGCCCGCAGCTCTTCATCTTCTTCTATGGTCGTGCCCGTGAGCGGCGTTGTGTCCTCGCCGAAGTAGGCGTTGTAAAGCTCCTGTGCGCGGTCGTAGTCGCGCTCGTCAACGAGCACGGCGGCTCCCGGCGATGTCGTCGAGAGCAGCGGCGCAAAGGCGTCTGACCCGCCGGATTGGACCACTGAGCGAATGCCGTTTTGCGTCAGGATGTCGTTGACCATCTCGGCTTCCGCCGGAGAGCCTATGTTGTGCAGCGCGACGAAACGAGCCTCGCTATCGTCGCGCTGCTTATTCTCAGGGGTCAGACGCTCGACCAGCTCCGCGCCGTCGTCAGGACAACTCTTGATGCCCGCCTCGTATTCCGATTCGCAAACAGGACAGAACATAAATTCTCCAGAGTGATAAATAATCAAGGATGAGAGATGGGCGATGAGCAATGAAGAAAGTTAACCGCTCATCGCTCATCACGGTTTTTGACTACGCCGACTGCGCGGCTCGCTCGAAGGGTATCTCTTCAAAATGCGTCATCCGCTTAAACTCGCGGAAGCGCTCGTTAATCTCCTGATGCGTCAGGCGCTGAAGGCGCTCCGTGCCAAACTCTTCGACGTTGAAGGAGGCCATCACCGAGCCGTAGATCATGGCGCGGCGCATCGCGGCATCGTCCAATTTTTCCTGGCTCGATAGATAACCCATAAAGCCGCCTGCGAAAGTGTCTCCGGCCCCCGTCGGGTCGAAGACGGATTCGAGCGGGTAAGCCGGAATGGCGAAATAACTCTCGCGCGTAAAGAGGGCCGCGCCGTATTCGCCGCGCTTGATAATCAACGCCTGCGGTCCCCATGAGAGTATCTTGCGCGCGGCTTTGATGACGTTCGGCTCTTCGGCCAACTGCCTGGCCTCTGCGTCGTTGATAATCAGGAGGTGCACGCCCTTGACGGTCTCAACCAGCGAATCGCGCGTGATTTCAATCCACATATTCATCGTATCGAGCGCGATTAATTCCGCGCTCCTGACCTGCTCGCGCACCTCGCGTTGAAGATCGGGCTGGATGTTGCCCAGGAAAACCAGCCGCGCATCGCGCGCCGCCGGAGAGAGCTTCGGCTGGAAATCTGCAAAGACGTTGAGCTGCGTGTCCAGGGTATGCGCCGTGTTGAGATCGTAATCATAACGCCCGCGCCAGAAAAAGGTCTTCCCTTCCGTCACTCTTTCGAGATCGCTCAAGTCAATCCGGTGCTGCTCAAAAATGCTCTCTTCCTCGCGCCCGAAATCGCCGCCCACGACCCCGACCACACGCACATCCGTAAAAAAACTGGCCGAGAGAGAAAAGTGCGAAGCAGACCCGCCCAGCATCTTCTCGCGCCTGCCAAAAGGCGTCTCCACAGCATCAAACGCGACCGAGCCAACCACAAGCAAAGACATTCTTCAGCTTCTCCTGATAAGAGTCCGAGAGTCCGAAGTCAAAGGCATCAAGACTTTTCTTGCCTTTTGACTCCAGACTCTCAGACTCTCGGACTTATTTATTGTTTCGTTTCCTTGGCCTTTGGTCCACCGAGGGCGTTGAGGTCCGTGTCGGCCTGCTTGCGGAAAGTGCTTTCGGGAAATTCCTGGACCAATCTGGTCAGGTATTCGCGCGCATCGTCACGCAGCTTGTCGGCAGGAAGATTAGGCGCTTGCTTGCCCTTATTTTCAGAGAGGCGTAGGCTGCTCTGGCCCGCGATGTAGAGCACTTCGTCCATCCTCGCAAAGTTCGGATTGCCCGCGATGATCTCCTCGCAACGCTTGATGGCCGCGACATAAGCCTTCCTTTGCTTGAAATAATGACGGGCCACTTCCAGATTGTGCATCGAATCCCGCTCAAGGTCCGGGTCGCGCACGACCGAGGCATCCGGCCCGCGCTGCGCCGTAGTCCCCTGCGCAGAGACCGCGGGCGACAGGCAAACCACAGACAACGCGAGCGAGCCAAAGAGCAAACAGAGTTTCTTCATAACTACAACCTTTCTCAAAACTATTGATGAGCGACGATTGATAAGAGATAAGCGATAAGCGACGACATCTTATTTCTTATCACCTATCACGCATCACTTGCCATCGTATTTACTGATGATTGCTTCGAGCCTCTGTTTCGTCCTTTCGGGCCAGAGGTCCGGCGCGGTGAAGATAGCATTTTTGAGTGCCGAGCCGCACTCGCAGCCGCGCTGGCTGTCTCCCAACTGCCTGACGGCTTCGCGCATGATAAGCTGAGCATTACGCACATTCCTGTTCAGATATTCGACAACAGTTTCCACAGAGACAGCGTCGTGGTCCTCGTGCCAGCAATCGTAATCCGTGACCAGCGCCAGCGTTGCATAACAGATTTCGGCCTCGCGCGCGAGCTTGGCTTCCTGCAAGTTGGTCATCCCGATGACGTCCATGCCCCAAGAGCGATAGACGTTCGACTCCGCCATGGTCGAGAAGGCAGGCCCTTCCATGCAGAGATAAGTACCGCCGCGATGTGTTCTGACATCCGCGGCCTTGCACGACTCTTCAAGTACCCCGCCAAGCTCTTCACAGACCGGATGCGCAAAGGTCACGTGGGCCACGATGCCGTCGCCAAAGAAGGTGGATTCGCGTGCGCGTGCGCGCGTGCGGTCGAAGAACTGGTCCGGGATGACCATATCGAGCGGCGCATACTGCTCTTGCAAAGAGCCGACCGCAGAGGCAGAAAGAATACGTTCCACTCCGAGCAGCTTCATCGCGTAGATATTGGCCCTGAATGGCAACTCCGTCGGCAGCAGGCGATGCCCGCGCCCGTGACGCGGGAGGAAAGCCACACGTACGCCATCTAGAGTTCCTGTGATAAAGGCGTCCGAAGGGCTACCGAAGGGAGTCTCAATCCTGACCTCTTCAATATCCTTCAGCTCCGGCATCTGGTAGAGGCCGCTGCCTCCTATGATGCCTATCTTGACTGTCGTCATCATGCTTCTCTCTACAATTTGGATTCTTTAACTTGAGGCTCAAGCCTCACAGCCTTTATTCCTTGCCGGATTTTTGAGCGGCCATCAAGGCTGCATAACAGATTGCCAGCGGTCGCGTATGCGATGTGCCCTCCGCAATCATTTTACCGTCGCGGTAAATCCGGCAGGTAAACGGCGATTGCCCGTCGCCGTGGTCCGTCACCTCGGCTTTGAACTTTTTCAAAATCTCTGCCGCCGCATCCTCGTTCGTAGAGTAATGCGGAATCGGCTGGTACGATGCGGCGGAAGCAGAGCCGCCTGATTTCTCACCATTGCCTGGATGCCTGCCGGCCCACTCGCCCTGCTCATCCTGCCGGACATCTGTCCATTCGTCTTGAAAGACGTTCTTGGCAATCAGCGCATCCAGTTGTCTACCGGCAGCTATTCTCATCTATACACCTCGACTAGATTTGAGACTGGTCCAGTCCGCAGTCACTCACCCGGAATAAAACCGTCCTGCGCTGCTTCAAAGCCGACCGCGCGGAGCTTGCCGTCCTCTTCCTGGGCCACACGGCAGAGCGGCACATCCGGGTCGTGATAGAAAAAGCAGAGCCAGCCTTCACGCGCCGCTCGCGGCAAGAGCCTTTTTTTAGCTTCGAGCGTCTCGACCGGGTAAAGATCGTAGCCCATAATCCAGGCGAACGGCACATGCGCGCGCATCGGCACAAGATCGGCAAAGCTGTAAAGAGTCCGGCCCTCTTGATGCAGGCGCGCACACTGCATCGTGCGCGAATGACCCGGCACGGTCTCCATCGAAAGGCCGGGCACGACCTCGTAATCGTCTTCCTTCAATTCAAGCTGGCCCGACTCTAATAGTGGCCGCCAGTTCTCAGGCAGATAGCTGGCGCGGTCACGCTCGTGCGGCGCTTCTGCGTGCTCAAACTCGCTGCGCGAGACGAAATAGCGCGCGTTCGGGAAGGTCGGCTTCGGCCTTCCCTCTTTATCGAGCGTCGTGTTGCCGCCGGCGTGGTCGAAATGCAGGTGCGTATTAACGACGACAGTGACATCTTCTGGACCAAACCCCGTGATGGCCTTGAGCGATTCGCCAAGGGGACGCTCGCGCTCGATGCCGTAAATCCGAGCCAGCTTCGGTGTCCATTTATCGCCGATGCCTGTTTCAATCATGATGCGCTCGCTGCCTGCCTCGACGAAGAGGCAGTTCATGTTCATGCGAATGCGATTCTGTTCGTCGGGCGGGCAGAGCCTGGACCAGAGACTGCGCGGGACGACGCCGAACATCGCCCCGCCGTCCAGACGAAACTCCGTGTCTGGCACAATCTCTATACGAAATGGACCGAAACGCATAGCCTTTGGTTGGCCCACCGGAGCCTCAGGGCTTACGCCTGGGCTGGCCGGGCCTGGCGGGCGTGGTTCCGGGTTTAGTGTTGCCCTGTTGTGCGGGCGTTTGCGGCTGCGGCTGCGCGGGAGCAGGAACAACCGGGCCTTCTTCCTCCATTTCTGCGCCCGGCGGCATGCCCGGAGGCATCCCTTGCGGCATCTGCTGCGCGGGCGGAGCTTCGACCTTGAAATTCTCCGCGACGGTGACGTGCGAGCGTTGCAAGATGTCGTCAAGGAGCTTTTGTTGTTTGTCTTTCTCGACGGCGGCGCGCGCCTGTTCGCGTCCGGATTGCGGCGGCGCGAATGGATTGGCAGCCTGCTCACCCGTCGCAATCAGTATGTGTCGCGCGTGGACCTGCTCCTCATCCTTGCCGTCCTTCTTCTCTGTCTTGCGCTCTTCGACCTTGATGATGTGGAAGCCGAAAGGCGTTTCGACAATCTCGCTGATCTGTCCAGGCTGAAGCGCGAAGGCTGCATCTTCAAACGGCTTGACCATCTCGCCGCGACCGAACCAGCCTAGATCGCCGCCCTTATCCTTGTTGCCCTTGTCTGTCGAAAACTGCTTTGCCAGCTCTCCGAAATCTTCCCCGCCGCGCACGCGCTTGAGGATGTCTTCGGCTGTGGCGCGAGCCTTTTTCGGGTCAAGCTCCGGGTGCTGCGCGATGTAAGCGTCAATCTCTGCATCCGACGCTTTGAGTTTGTCCTGGACCTGTTTGCCGTAGTTCATTTCGAGCACGCGCGCCTGCTGGAGCATGACCATCAATTCCGTCTTGCGCTCCTTATCCACGCCCGCCTGTTCTCCCTTGCGCGCGGCCAACATAATCTGTCCCCACTGCTGTTTGACCATGTTGCGCTGCTGTTCCTGGACCTCGCCCGGCGGCAGCAATCCCATGTCCTGCGCGACACCTATGAAGTCATTAAACTTCTGCTCGACCCCGGTCTCTTTGAGAAACGCGTCAACTTCAGCTTGCGAGGCCGGAGCGGGCGGCGCGGCGGGGTTCGCCTCCTGCTGCTTCTTCATGTACATCTGCGCGACGACAAGCGAGCGAATCAGCTCAAGCTGGCGCTGCACCTTCGGGTCTTTATCGAGGCCAGCGGTCCTGGCGGCTTCGGCCACAGCCAGTTGCTCTTTGATGGACTTGGCAAACTCCTTACGCGATTCTTCGTTTGAGGCGAGCTGCGCGCGAAATTGTGGGGGCTGGTCCGCGACGATGAGCGCCATGTCTTCAGCCGAGAGATTGGCGTTGGTGCGTTTGGCTTTGACCTGCCAGCCGATGAGGCCCGCCGCGAAGACGACCGCCACGACGCCCGCGATGATTGCTTTAGTTGTTGACTTCAAAACTCTTGCCTTTCATTTTTTTAGGATGGCTGGTCGGCCCTGTGCTGGACCAGCTCAAGCAGCACTCCGTTTGCAGACGACGGATGAACGAATGCCACCAGGCAACCGCCAGCGCCCACGCGCGGCGTCTCATCAATCAAGCGTACCCCTTGCTCTTTCAACTGCGCCAGCCTGGCTTCAATATCTTCAACGCGGACGGCGATGTGATGAATGCCTGGCCCGCGCTTTTCTATGAACCTGGCGACCGGAGAATCATCGCTCGTCGGCTCTAAAAGCTCTATCCGAGGCTCGCCCACGGGGAGCATCGCCACCCGCACCTTCTGCTCCGAGACCTCTTCAGTATGCAACACCTCAAGCCCCAGCGCATCACGCCAGAACCCGAGCGCCTCTTCCAGCCCTCGCGTCGCGATACCTATATGCTCGATTTTCATAAAGCTCAAGCTGACCGTCAGCGGTCAGCAGATTTTATGTCTTTACGGCTAACAGCTTACGGCTCGCTGCCGATTTCTAACAACTCTTCCACAGCCGAATAAGGATCGCGGCGCTTGGCTGCGACTTCGGCGGCCAGCAGGTCAAGCTTTTCAGATGCCGAATCGGCCTTGAGGGTTCGCGCCAGCAGCCGCTCGCGGAGCAACTCAAGAATACGCCAGCGCGCAATCTGCTGTCTTCTGCTGGCAGAGCTATCGGTCTTTTGCTGAAACTCGTAGTAGCTCTCAATCGCCGAGGCCAGCTCCGCCAGCCCTTTATTTTCGGTCGCCACCGTTTTGATAATCGGCGGCGACCACCCGTCCGGTCGCATGGCGAGCGAAAGCAGCGCCTCTAATTCCTTCTCCGTGCGCAGCACGCCGTCGCGGTCCGCCTTGTTGATGACGAAGACATCGCCAATCTCCATGATGCCAGCCTTGATAGCCTGTATGTCATCGCCCATCCCCGGAACAAGCACGACGACGGAGACATCTGCTGTCTTGACGATCTCAACTTCGTCCTGGCCTACTCCAACCGTTTCGACAATGATTTTACGGAAGCCTCCGGCATCGAGTATCGCCACGGCGTCAACGGTCGAGCGCGCCAGCCCGCCCAGATTGCCGCGCGTCGCCATCGAGCGTATAAAGACGTTTGGGTCCAGCCCCAATGTCTGCATCCTGATTCGGTCGCCGAGGATGGCCCCGCCAGAAAAAGGGCTTGAAGGGTCAACGGCGACAATTCCTATGCGCTCGCCGCGCTCGCGATAAAGCATCGCCAGCTTATCAACCAGCGTTGATTTACCGGCTCCCGGCGCGCCCGTTATCCCGACAATCAGAGCTTGCCCCGTGCGCGGGAAGATGGCCTTCATCAACTCGCCCGCGTCGCTCGTTCCATCCTCGACCTTTGAGATCGCACGCGCGACCGCACGCGTATCGCCAGCCTGAATTCGTTCGACAAGTATTTTGCTCTCCATAAAACAAGTGATGAGTGACGCTCAACGAGCGATGAGAAACAAGCTATTCGCTTATGACTTATCGCTCATCTTTCATCACTGTCTGAGCAACTGTTTGGCAATGACGAGGCGTTGAATCTCGGAAGTGCCTTCGCCGATGGTGCAGAGCTTGGAATCGCGCCAGTATTTTTCGGGCGGGTAGTCTTTGGTATAACCGTAGCCGCCGTGAATCTGTATGGCTTCCTCGCAGACGCGGACGCTCATCTCGCTGGCGTAGAGCTTCGCCATCGAAGATTCTTTTGTGACCTTACGGTTCTGGTCCTTGAGATATGCTGCGCGATAGGTGAGCAGGCGCGCGGCTTCAAGCTCTGTCGCCATGTCTGCGAGCTTGAACTGGATGGCCTGAAACTCTGAGATCGGACGGCCAAACTGCTCACGCTCTTTTGAATAACGCACGGCTGATTCATACGCGCCCTGCGCGATGCCGACGGCCAGCGCCGCAATCGAGATACGCCCGCCGTCCAGCACCTGCATCGCCTGTATAAAACCCTCGCCTTCCGGACCGAGCCTGTTTTCATCCGGGACAAAACAGTCTTCAAAAACCACGCTGGCCGTCTCGGATGCGCGCAGGCCCAGCTTGTTCTCCTTCTTTGAAGGCGCAAATCCCTTCATTCCCTTCTCGAAGATAAAAGCCGTGATGCCCTTGTTGCCTTTCGAGCGGTCGGTCGAAGCGACGGCGACGCAGGTATCGCCGTGAATGGCATGCGTGATGAAATTCTTCGAGCCGTTGACGATCCACCCGCCATTCTGCCTGACGGCGTTCGAGCGTGTCCCGGAAGCATCCGAACCCGCGTTGGCTTCGGTCAGTCCCCATGCTCCAAGGTGTTTGCCCTGCGCGAGCGGGACCAGATATTTGCGTTTCTGTTCTTCCGTCCCGAACATGTAAATATGGTTCGAGCAGAGCGAATTGTGCGCGGCGACGGAAATCCCGACAGAGCCATCAACACGCGACAGTTCGTCAATGATGGTCACATACTCGACATAGCCCATGCCAGCGCCGCCGTACTCTTCCGGAAAGATCACGCCCATCAATCCAAGCTCGGCCAGCTTCGGGACCAGCTCGATGGGGAAATGCTGCGCTTCATCCCATTCCATGACGTGCGGCGCAATCTCCGCCTCGGCAAACTCGCGGACGCTCATCTTGATCTGCTGCTGCTCTTCGTTCAGCTCGAAATCCATAAAAGCCCCTTTTGAACCCGGTCAATCGTCAACCATCAAGCGTAGAAAAGAAAGTGGACCAGCCATTGACGATTCACGCGTTGATGATTGACCGACTATTTTACTCTAACTTCGCCGCCCGCCGTGACCCGCGCCGCGTGTTTTCGAGGCAGCGCCTGTTTTCTCTTTTGTTCTCTCTTTCGCGGCGGGCTTCTCTGTTGGTCTCTTGCGCATCAATCGTGCGACCTCGGCAGCATTTAAGAAGCGCCACTGGCCCACAGGGAAACGGTCATCTAGGAATCCTATGCGCACGCGGCGCAGCTTGACGACCGAGTGGCCTATGAAGTCGAACATGCGCCTGATCTGCTGGTTGCGCCCTTCCTTGAGGATGACTTCAAACCAGGCATTGGTCTCGCTCTCTTCGACCCTTTTAATCTTCGCGGGCGCAGTGCGCGTGCCGTCTTCGAGTTCTATGCCGCGACGCAGCCGCTCGACGGCCTGCTCCGGCGGCTGGCCCTTCACTTTTACTTCGTAGACCTTCTCGACATGATTGCGAGCCGAGGTGATGAAGTTTGTAAACTCGCCGTCGTTCGTCAACAGTAGTAAGCCTTCGGTGTTGAAATCCAGACGACCGACAGGATGCAGGCGGCCAAGCGATTGCGGGAGCAACTCCGTCACAAGGGGTCTGCCTTCGGGGTCTGCGAGGCTGGTCAGATAACCTCTGGGCTTGTTGAGCAAGATGTAGAGCTTCTCGCGCCGCTCAAGCAGCGGATTAATCAAGCGACCGCGCACCTTGATATGATCGCGCGCCGGGTCAGCCTTCGTCCCGGGCGTCTTCACTATCTGTCCGTTGACCGTCACCTCGCCCGCCGCGATCATCTCTTCGGCATGACGGCGCGAAGCAATCCCGGCCTCCGCAATCAACTTTTGTAGACGCTCTTCCATCAATCAGTTTTTAGTTTGCAGTTTTTAGTTTTCAGAAAAGTACGAATCGCTCTTAACTGAAAACTCGAAACTGGAAACTCTCTTTCACACTCCGCTGGCTAAATCCTCGAAGTCTTCTATGCTCGGTAGCTCGGTCAAATCCTTGAGGCCGAATTGGAGGAGGAATTCCTTTGAAGTGCCGTACATCATAGGCCGCCCGATGGTTTCCTTGCGTCCCTTGGCGACGATGAGACGCTTGTCGAGCAGGGTCTTGATGGCGGATGAAGATTGTACGCCGCGTATCTCAAGGATTTCGGGGACGGTGATGGGCTGCTTGTAAGCGATGACGGCGAGCGTTTCCAGCGCGGCCAGAGAGAGCTTGGCGCTCGGCCTTGATTTGAGAAAGGCGCGCACGTGTTCGTGATATTCGGCGCGCGTGGCGATCTGCCAGCCGCCCGCCACCTCGCGTAGCTGAAGACCGCTGCTGCGCTCGTTGAATTCAAGCGCCAACTCTTCAACGGCAGCCTCAACCCAGCCGCGGTCCTCCTTGATGACTTCGGCAATCGTCTTCGCGCTGAGAGGCTCTTCGGCGACGAAGATGAGCGCCTCTATAATCGCCATCAGCTCGGCCATGCTACGCACGGCAGGCGTGCCCTCATCCTCAAGCGCAGGCTCGGAGCCATCTTCAGCAGGCGGCTCGTCCTCTGCGCGCAGCCTCGCGGCCTCCACGGCATCCTCCGCATCAGCATCGTGTATGACGATGCTATCCTCGTCATCGGAAATTTCCAGCTCGTCTACAGTCTCATCGTCAGGCCCGCCCGTGGGCAGCTCTTCAAGCGCTTCGGGACGCTCGCTTTCAGCAAGCTCCGCCGTTTCGACAATCTGTTCCTGGTCCAGTTCGCTCATAAGTGTAAAAGGTCAGTTATTGACCCGGGCGACAATTTCGCCGAAGGTCTCCTGCTGGATAAGAGAGATTTCCGTGGTGCGGACCAGCTCAAGGACGGAGAGAAAGGCCAGCACCAGCTCGCGGCGTGAGCGTGCGCGCTCGAAGAACTTACGCAGGTTCAGCTCGCCCGACGAGAGGACCATGTTGCGCAGCCGCTCAAGCATCTCCGCCATCGAAATCTCTTCGCGCTCTATCTCAAGCAGCACCTCCTCCTTGTGCCGCGCGAGAATTTCCTGAAAGACTTTGAGCAGGTCGAAAACGCCGACCGCCACCTCCGGGTTGTTCTTATCCGTCTCCAGCTCGCCGCGCTTAAAGACCGCACGCTCGACCGTCGCGCGCGACCAGAGCATCTCCGCCGCAGCCTTGTACTTCTGATGCTCCAGCAGTTGGTTAATCAAATCCTGTCGCGGGTCTTCCTCTTCCTCTGCAGTCTGGGCCAGCGGGTCGCGCGGGAGCAGCATCTTCGATTTAATCTCGATGAGCGTGGCGGCGACCACCAGAAAATCACCCGCGACCGAGATGTCCAGCTCCTGCATGAGACGCAGATAGCGCAGGTATTCATCCGTGATGCGCGCGATGGGGATGTCGTAGATGCTGACCTGCTCCTGCCTGATAAGGTAAAGCAGCAGGTCCAGAGGACCTGAGAATTCGCCGAGGACGAGCTTTAATTCTTCGCCGTCCTGTGCGGGAACGATGGACGGGCTGGCCCCGGCCACGCTGATGGTGTTGTTGGAGACGGGAGCCGGAGGCGTCGTCTCCGCGCCTTCGTTGATGGTCTCTTCACCTGGACCTGTCATCATCTCTGGATGCCCCCTTGAAGGCCCAAACGCGCCTTCACATTTTGGTAAGTGGCGGCGGCGACTTCGCGCGCACGCTCGCGCCCATCGTTTAAAATCCGGTCCAGCTCGTCGTCGCCGATAGCGCGCACGCGCTCCTGAAAAGGCTTGAGAAAATCTATCGTCACCTCGGCCAGCTCCTGTTTGAGCTGCGCGTATCCTTGATCGGCAAAATGCGTTTCAATCTCTGCGCGCGATCTATTCGTTAAAAGCTGGTAGATGGTCAGCAGGTTTGTGATGGCGGGCCGGGATTCGTCAAAGCGAATCTCCGTGCCGGAATCCGTCACGGCGCGTTTGAACTTGCGGCGTATAGTCTCGGCATCGTCAAGCAGGAAGATGCCGCCGTTCGGACTCTCATCAGACTTGGACATCTTCTTCGCGGGGTCATCGAGAGCCATGATGCGCGCGCCGACCTTTGGGATAAAGGGTTCGGGAACGCGGAACGTTTCGCCGTAATCGCGGTTAAAGCGTGCGGCGATGTCGCGCGTCAATTCGAGATGCTGTTTCTGGTCTTCGCCGACGGGCACGAGGTCCGTCTGGTAGAGCAGGATGTCTGCGGCCATCAGGACCGGATAATCGAAGAGACCGACGCCCGTATTCTCGCGCTGCTTGCGCCCCTTCTCTTTGAACTGCGTCATCCGGTCCAGTTCCGAGATGCGCGTCACGCAGTTGAGTATCCAGGTCAGCTCGGCGTGCTCCGGCACATCGGACTGGATGAAGATGGTCGAGACCTGCGGGTCAACGCCCGCCGCCAGGTAGATGCGCGCGAGGTCTCTGGTCTTGCGTGCCAGCTCCTGCGGGTCTTGCGGGATGGTGATGGCGTGCAGGTTGACGATGCAGTAGAAGCTCTCATACTCGCGCTGCAACGCGACCCAGTTGCGGATTGCGCCGAGGTAGTTGCCAAGATGTAGATTGCCTGTCGGCTGCGCGCCGCTAAAGATTCTCTTCATCGGATTTTAAGATAAGCCAATCGTAAACGGGTATGAGACCAGCGGCATGATCGTGCGAAAGATGACGCTGAAAACGCCCGTGAAGACCGCGATGAACAGGAGTATAAAACCGAACCTCTCAAGCGAATCCAGCGCCGACTCGAAACTCGAAGGCAGTATGCTTCCGAGTATCTTGCTTCCATCGAGCGGCGGAATCGGCAGCAGGTTGAAAATCGCCAGCGCCACGTTGAGCCTGAAGAATCCGGTCAGCAAACCGACCGCGCCTTCTGCCAGAGGCGAATCGCTGAGAGCAATGGCCGTCATTCCCAGAGGGGTCATAAATAATCGGACCACATCAAATTCGTGCAGCAAGCGCATCATGATACCCGCGACGAGAGCTATGCTCGCGTTGCAGATGACCCCGGCGGCGGAGACCCAGAAATTCGCCACACGCTTATTCCGCCACTTGAGCGGGTTAACTGGCGTCGGGCGTGCCCAGCCAATCAAGGGCGCGCCTGTGAAGAAACTGATGGCGGGAAAGAGCAGCGTCCCGATTGGGTCAACGTGGACCGCCGGATTCAGGCTGACACGTCCCTGCAGGCGCGCCAGGTCGTCGCCGAAATGGTCGGACATCCAGGCGTGCCCGGCTTCATGGAGCGAGAGCGAGAAAATCAGCGCCACCATGTAAAGGATAAACTGGCCTATATTGATATTACTCATGCATGAGCTGCCGACGATAAAAACAGCTTGAAATACAAAACCTGACACTAACACGCGCCAGATGCTGAGTCAAAAATCAGAAGTTAACAGCAATCAGAAGTCGGCAGCCTTGAGCCAAAAGCAAAGCAGCCGTTTTTCTCGCGGCGAAGGGCTTTGACGG
>DASWMI010000170.1:0-16191 GCA_036399835.1 Pyrinomonadaceae bacterium
CAGTCAGCTCGTCGAAGAGATTTACACCCGTGTCGAATGCGGCCTCTGCGCCGCGCATAATCGGCACGGCAATGCACCTGCAATTCGGATGACTGTCCAGCGTCTCAGTCACCTTGTGAACCGTCCCGTGCATGGCCCAGCAGAGCGCACACGTTCGCTCAGTGAGCGCCGACATCCAGACCCAGCCGGTTATCCCTTCCCTGTTCGCCTCGAAGAGCCTGCGCGCGCTCTCGCGGTAAGCATTGACCTGCTCCGTGCGCGCGATGGTCAGCGCGTGAGTCAACTCCTGCCCTAAAGCCTCTCTCACGCGCACCGAGAGCTGCTGCGGCGTCTGCTCAAGAGAGATGCTGCTGATGACGACCCTGCGCACGCGCACCTGCGCTAACTGGCTGAGGGAATCGAGGAGGCGCTTGAGCGGCGCGCCGTCGGCGGCACGTCCGGCCAGGTCCTGCACGGCAAATTGCGGCAGCCGCGCGAGGGCCTGAGCCGGACGCGGGAAGCGCATCAGGCCAGCGGCAATGACGAGGCCGATACCGGCCAGCTTGAGCACATGGTCCTGCGCCATCTCGACCGCGTCTGACTGCGTCCTTGTGATGACATCTTCAGCATAGGTCGAGAAAGAATTGATGTGATATTCGACGAGGCGCAGCAGCGTGGCAAGGCGGTCCCTGCGCATGAGCCAGGCGACGGTGATAGCGTCTCCGCGCAGGCGCGCGTCGGCCATCTCTTTCTTCAGTTCATCGAGCTGCACCTGAATTCGGCGATAGGCTTCACCATAGGCCTGGACCAGGTCTTCAGCCGCAGCGGCATCAAGCCTGATGAGTTCCTTCTGAAGCGCCTTGGCTTGTTTGAAGAGAGAAAGCATTAAAGGATTTGCTGGGCTATCTCATCAGGCGTCATCAGTGGAACGCCCTTGAGTTCTATGGTGACGAGCGGAACTCCATCCGACAGCCTCTTTTCCCACTGCCATCGAAGGCTGGTTACACCCTCGATTTCATTGCCAGATTCATCAACCAGCTTCGTTCCGGCGCTCGTACCGTCGGATATTATCTTGAGCTTCATTGGTCTGCTCCCGCTCCACTTTCAGCACCCGCGCCCTTGTCGAATTGCTTCAGTAATCCTGCGCCCAGATTCTTCGCCTGGTCTTTCAGCCTCTGCTCCTCTATCTTTGCGTCAAACGTATCGGGGAGAGCGTCCGAGTTTTGCATGATCTCCCAGAGCGTCAGGTGTGAGAGCTGATCCTGCGCGGCCATGCTGCTGTAAGTCGCGATCTGCGCCTGCGTAAGACGCATGCTCTTCAGGTGTGTTCCCATGCTGACCGAGCCGCCCTTATCTTCTCCGAGGCCCAGATATTGCGCATGAAAGCTCATGCATTGCTCAAGCATGTCGCTGAAGGAGCGGGCCATCGTCTCAAGCTCGGATGACTCCTGCGTGAAATCTATAATCGTTTCTGCGGCTGTGGCTTCAACCTGGGGCTGCCCGGCGATGATGGAGAGGCCGAGCGCAGCCATCTCGCCGCGCAGGTCCTGAAGGTCGAGACGCGCGGCTTCCAGTGAATTACCGGCAGGCTCCATGTAGAAAGCATCGCCATCCGCCGGCACCCTGATGCCGAGTCCGGAGCCGACCTCAACCTTTTTAATGTGCTCTTCGAGTCCCTTGAATATGGGGATCGGAAAATTGCACTTGTGCAGATTCTGATCGCGGTCCGACTTTTTCTGGTAGTAGCTGATATTGAGGAGCGCAAGGTCAAGAAGCGGCGGCTGGCTTTGAAGAAAGCCCGTCCTCTTGCCATAGGCGACGGCGACCGGAATGCGAGAGAAGCCCGCGACCGTTCCCTCGTCTATGATTGGGAAAACGTCCTCTCCGTTTAACCCCTTTTGCTTCTCTTTGAGTTCCCAGACGACCATGTGTTTCAGCTCACGGCTTACAGCATCCATGTAAGGGATGAGCCTGAAGGTGCGATAGCGCATGACTGTCGTTTCGCCGTATTCGCCCGTCTCGACGTTCGTCTCTTCCTCGAAAGTAATCTGGCCGATGACCTTTTCCCCGTCGATGGTCAGGCTCCGAAAGTTGACGGCCTGGTCTGCGGTGTACTTAACCCAGTAGGGACGGCGGCCAGCCTTTATCTCATCTTCGAGCGTCGCGCCTGCCTCAAGAGCCTTCTGCATATCAACGAGCACAAGGACATGACCATCGAAGAGATCATTAAAAGCTTCCTTCGAGAACACGTCCAGATGAGAGCCTGCCAGATCGATGTTCTCGGCGTGACGTTTGATCGCGGCGGGCACGTCATCATTCAGGACTGGATTCTTTTTGAAGACCATGCCGACGAGGCCCTGCACAGTGCGCGCGTAGGCGTTGAAAAGCGTAGCCGCCTCACGCCTGCTCTTATAATCATCATTGTGTTCAGCGGGAAACTGCGGCAGATAGGCATTGCCCAGATCGCGCAGGTGGAGCGCCGTCTTCGACACGTCCCTGACAATCCTCCACGCGCGCGACATCGCGACATATGCCTTGCATCTATAATTCGGTTTGTTACTCTCGTTATTAGCCATGGTCAAATCCTGAATTCAACGGTTCCCACTTCCCTCGTTTTGAATAGAAAATCGGGAGCGACACAAAGCACAAAGCCGTCGCCATCGTCGGGGGAGCGCTGTTTGCGCTTACGAAATTTCTCTTTCTCTTCTAAGATTTTGCAGTCTTTGCCCTGCTTGTTGCGCCACTCGTACATACGCTCACAAAGGTCTTCTTCAAGCGCTGGCGGCGGAGAGACGACCTTGAGCGTCTTCAGGGACTCAGCCGCCTCGCCGTACATCTCCGTCACGATGTTGTAGTAGTCGTTGTCATAGGAGCCACCGCCGAAGTGAACCTCATACACTTTGTAATCAGGGAAGGACCTGATGAGCACATCGTCGCGCTTGAGACCGCCGATAACTTCGCTGCCATAGCCTGCATCAACGCGAATATGCAGACTCGTCACGCCCTTTGCTTTAAGCTTCAGGGCTGCGCCACGAATGGCTGCCACATAATCCGGGCCTTCCATTTGCAATAACTCGCGTTCACGCCAGACCTGCCCATCCCATCTGAAATAGATTGTCCCTGCGTCGGAGCCGAACCGCGCCGCATCAACACCAACACGCGCTTTTGTCTCGTCACCAGGAGCAGCCTCACGCTTAATGGCCGCTTCATAGCGCCCGACGGGAATCAAGGTTCTATCTGACGAATTCGGCGGCGTGATGCCGAGCACGTCCGTCATGAAGCGTGAGTTGGGCTTGAAGACAGTTCCAGGCGGGCAGGCCTGGCCGGCGACATTGACATCGTAAGGAAGCTCGAAGGTGAAATCGTCTTCGGAATGCTCTTCGACAATCGTGCAATCGGTCTCAAGCTTCTTCTCGACGAAATCACGCTTGACCGCGCCTGGAATGACCTCTTTTCCGGCCACCACGTTCGGATGAAAGAGCGTCGAGACGCGGAAGGATTGAACGTAGGAGCGCGCCTTACAGCGGTGGAACATTGAAGCGCGGGATTTGGGGTTGGCGAACATGACGACGAGTGAGTTGCCGCCCGAAGTCATCGAGACAATGGAATCGAAAACGGTGTCGGAGATGCCGTCTGCCTCATCGAGAATAAAGAGCTGGAAGGCTTCATGCTTGCCTTTGAGTCGCTCTTCGCCTTTGCCAAGTCCCTCGCTGACCGTGCGGTGTGCAGCGAAATGCTTGGCCGAGACCTTGATCTCTTTTTCGAGGATGCGTCCAGGCAGACCCTTGTTCTCGCGGTCGCCGCGTATCTCTGACCAGATAGCGAACCGCGCCTGGTCGCCGCCGGGCGCGAAGGTGAAGATGGCCGAAGGTGTGAAGCAGTCAAGGAACCAATTGAGAATGCCGGAGGCGCTCTTGGTCTTGCCGATGCCGTTGCCGGATTCGACCCTGATCCAGTTCTGAATGACCTGGCCGGGCTGCCAGCAGGTCAATTCTTCTTCTGATAGCTCGCCCTTATCGAACTTGTCCTTCTCTTCCTGCTGGAGCATGACACGCGCGCAGGCTTCGAGGATTTGGACCTGTCCGGGATGCTCGGCGTCCATGCCGGACCAGGGCTTCCAGCGCAAAAACTTTTCGATATATTCGCCGGGTTTGAACCTGTAGGGGAGAAATCGGTCTGACTGCGGGGCTGGTCCATAGACCTTGAGGGCAAGCTGCGCGGCCTCCGCCTGCTGCTCAGGCGGTAACTGCTTTATGCGTGCATAGACTTCCTCACGAGTGAGCATTATCAGGAACAGGCAACTCGTCAGGAGACACACCCAGAAGCGCGGCCAGGGCCTCATTTGCATCAACCTTCACATCAACTTTCTGGCGACGGTCGCCCATCTCTTTCGCGATGTCGTCGAGGACGCCCCGAAACTGCTGCAATTCGCCCCCGTTGAAAGACTGGAAATCAACGATCTGCTGGAAATCGCCCGAGCCGACGGCTTTTACATCGTCGAGCCACAATCGGCCATCTTCAAGTAGGTCCTTTTCCAAAGCCTCTGCGAGCTTGTTCAGCGACTCGACGCGCTTTTCCTTACGCGCAAAGCCTACTTTGAGCGCGCTCTGCTCGGACTCCTTCTTGATCTCCTCGACATCTACGCCCCGCGTCTTGCGATAGTGGCCCACCTGCTGACGCGAAACGCTGTAAGGAGGCTTGAACTTACTTGCGCGCTGGTTGATCTCGTCGCTTTCGAGGCCCTCTGAGATCAATGCGAGCAGGTGCTCTTTTTGGCGTTTGTTCAGTTTCATCGCTTTGTTGTTCAGGTTGCGCGTCAACGAACCTGATGGTTACTTCAAGGAGACGGGCGCGCCCGTGATGGGCAATCAGAAGGGCCGCGTCGGCTTCGCTGGCCGGGAGGTCAAGCTTGATGCGCGCGCCGTCGCCTCTACCGCCTGAGAAAGTGACGGCGCTCTGAATCGGCGGCAGAGAGGCTAAGAACTTGATCTCGTCAGCCATGAGTCTCTGCGGCCTGCTTGCGGGCCTGCTGGCGGAGTCTCTTTGCCACACGCCCGTTCACTTTCGGCTCTCTGCGCACTGCCGTAACGCCATACTTAACTGCTCCGCCGGGCTGTTCCTGATCGCAGCGGTGTGCATAAACGCCATAGCGGCCACAGACCGCCGACGGACGATTCGCCTGCTCCTGCTGCTTCCTGAATTCCTCGTGGCGCAAGTTGCACTCGGCCTGCGCGCGCACAGTACCGGGATGCTCACAGGCTTTGTGATAGCCCGCCTCGACCGTTCCGCTCGCTATCAGGTCGGTCAGCAGCTCCAGCGTCTTCTCGCGTACCGCTTGCTCTGTGGTCAATCCAACTGTTTTCGCTTCACTCATCCTTCAGCCTTTCATTTGTTACTCGCGTCCACCTGCTTCTCACGCCGCCCGGATTCCTGTTGAACGCAAAGTCGTAATGCGCGAGCCGCATGAACACGCGCATGGCGACTGCTTCTGAAATTCTTGCCAAAAGTCCCATCATGCATAACCTCATCTGGCAACGGCTGCCAGATAGCCCATAGCGTCAAAGAGCGTCCAAATCAGCTCAGCAAGTAAAAGAGGCCAGCAACCAGTGCGCAGCCGAACATGAAGCCCACAATGACCAGCGTCACCATGCAGCCGAGAATGCAGCCGCTGCTGGGACCCATCTGTCCGACCATTAAAACCCTCTCGCTATCTGCGTTAGTTGTTCCTGGCTGATTAACAGGAACACCCTGACCACATCAGAATCGAATTGGCTCCCGCTCCCGCGCTGAATCTCTGCGACCGCCGCTTCATGGCTCCTGCCCGCGCGATAGCAGCGGTTATTTGTCATGGCATCGTAGGCATCGGCCACGGCTACAATGCGCGCCAGCAAACCGATCTCCGTGCCCTTGAGGCCTCTCGGATAACCCAGGCCATCCCAGCGCTCGTGATGCTGGCGAACGCAAGCCGTCACGAGTTCGGGCATCTTCAGCTCTTCGAGCATCTCTGCGCCGCAACAGGCATGCTCTTTCATGTGCATGCGCTCAATTGGCGTGTGCGAGCCTTCCTTTTTGAGCACGGCCTCTTTCGTCGAAATCTTGCCGATGTCATGCAGGAGGGCGCCGAAGCTGAGGGCAGTCATGAGATAAGGCTCAAGGCGCAGCCTCTGCCCCAAAATGACCGAAACACGCGCGACCCTTTTTGAGTGATCGCGCGTGCCTTTATCCCTTAGCCCCAGGGCGGCAAGCAGGCCTGCCGTTGCAGATTTAAGTTCAGTTGCCGTCATCGGCGACGCTGCTCCTGCATCTGGGCATTTCTGATTTCACGGATGTCAGCTCGCACGTCCTGCATCGCTTCCTTGAAACTCTGGAATTCCGCGCGCGTGATGGTGTGGTCGCGCAGTTCCTTGAATTGCGCGTCCGTCTCTGTCTTGTTCGTGTCTATCTTCTGCTCGACGGTGACAAGGCGGTCGCTCGTGCGTGTGGCCGTAACATATACAGAGAGAGCGCCGACCAGGGCAGACACCAGCAGGGCCGTTAAGGCTCCCGTGATAATCTGCGAGAGAGAGATAGGAAAGGGGGATTGCTTTGGCGCCGACATTGCCGTGTCCATGACTGTCCCTTTATTGCTTGCCAGTTAACAGTAGTCAGTTATTGACTTGCTGGGAGTCCTGCGGCAGCGCAGCCAGAGCGATGCGTAGCGCGCTCGTGCCAATCTTGATACGCGAAAGCCACTTGTCGAACTTCTGTCTGCCTCGCTCAGTCTTGAACCTGATTACATTTTGGTCCTCAAGGCGCGAGATGATCCGCACGCTCTCGTCAATCGTGGTCTGCAATAGTTCGCGTTTTGCCTGTGGCGAGAGGGATTCGTAGTTGACAAGGGCAAGATTGAAGACGTGAGCCGAAGACTCGAATTCGTACAAGACCGCATTGGCTGCCCTGGCGTCTTCGCTCGACATGTCCCCACTTTTGACCAGCTCGCCGGTCGAGCGCTGCGCTTCCTGTGCAACGGCCTCGAAGGTACGGCCCGATGTTTGGAGCTGCGAACGACTGCACGTAGCGTTGAATGTGGTCAGGAATACCACGATGAGCGCGAGCGCGCTGAGTAACATTCTTCTCATCTGAAAATCCTCCAGAGGGGTCAATTCCGAATTGGTGTAGAAAGAAGAGCGCGCCCGAAGGCATACAGGGCGAAATCGGCATCTGCATTCAAGTTTCGTCACGCTTTGCGGATGCCTCACGCGCGCCCATTCACAGCCTGAAGACTAGAGGAAAGGAGGGATTTAATTTTTGGAGGGGTGGCTCCGCTTTGGGAATCAGGCGACGAAGCCTTGGAAGGGTTTTCCGGTAAGATAGACGTCCATGCGCTTTGGCCCTTTGCCCTCGCGCGGTCGGAGCACGGCAGCACTTTCTGCAACCATGTCGCTTACAATCTCCTGCACGACTGCTTCGGGGATTTTCGTCTGTTCGCAGATGTCGTAAGTTGAGTTGCAGCCGTTGTATTTGATGGCCTTCATAATGGCAACCACGTCGCGGTCATGCGAGCGAGCGCCGAAGGTCCTGATTTTATTGACCAGCTTGTTGAGGTCAGAGCGGAAAAGATAGTTCTCGTCCATATCGGCGAGCATCTGGAGCGTCTGGGCAAGATTGAGCGCCTCGTTCCTCTCCTTGCTGCGCTCGGACAATCGGCGCAGTAGTCTGCGAGCGCGTCGAGATTCGGCCTTTTGCTCAGTCCATCCTGACGACCTGCGCCCTGTTTTGGCTGGCGATTGCGCTGTGAGAGGTTCGGGTAGTGACATAAAACTTAAACCTTCTGTTGTCTCCTCTTCGCCTGGCTCTTTTGTAGCTCGCGCTGGGCCGCTCGCTCGGCTGTCTCCTGCCAGATTTGGCGCATCCTCTGGATATATTCGATGTATGCGCCCTTCGGGAGCATTTCCAGTTGGCGCTTTAATTCCGACGAGACGTCAGTCAAATCGCGCGCGATGGTCACGAGCGCGCCGCTCGCTTCCAGTTCCGGCAGCCGGTCTTCCTGCTCCGGTCTGAGCTTGCCATCTTCGGTCTTACACTCGATGGCCCAGAGTCTGCCAATAACGGGCAGGACTGCCGTGATGTCAGGCCAACCCGCCGGATAGCAGAGCTGGCGCGGCCCTTTGACCGTCTGGACTGTTTTTGAATCAGTGACTTCTGCGACCACATAGGAGCGATGGAGGTAGCTCAGAATGACGGAGCGGATTTTGGACTCGGGAACAACTGGAGTGAGGGTTGCAGACGGTACGGGATGAGTCCGCCGCCTGTCTTCCGGGAAAAGTCCACCTGTACGTTCACGCCGTCGCCTCATCAAGAGGGTTTATACAGAGTATTCGATTCTTAATTTTTGGAGGGGTGGCTCCGCAAATAAGCGGCGGCGGACGCGTGATGAATCCGCCGCCAATGCGCACGCTTCCGTACAGAAGCCATTCTTGATGAGTTGCGGTCGTCAGATTGGCCCGGCTACTTTTCCGCAGCGGACCAGTTCAAGAGCACGCCGGTCTCGTTAAAGTTGAGGGTAAGAGGCTCGCCTTCCCTGTAGCCCGGACAATTTTCCTCGACGAACTGCCGGACAGTCTTGCCAGTGCCGATCTGGTCATAGTGCATCTGGCCCGCCTCCTGTGGCGCGATGGTCAGGGGCGTGACGCCGAGCAGCTTATCGGTGTCGTTATCAAAACGACCATAGAGGAAAAGCTCGTCCGTGATCTGGTCCGGCTTGAGCCTGACTTCGATCTCGGCTTTCTTCATGGCCGTCGCAGCACCCGCGCCAGCGCCTGTCTCCGAAGTTGTGTGCTCGTTTCGTTCGTCGCTCATGTCTGTTTGCTCCTTCGATTGAAGAGAATTGATTGACAAAGCTTAATCATCAGACTAAGCTGGCTGCACACAGACCGAAATAAGGTCGAAACCGGTTTCGTAGGGCCTTGGATGCCGCGAGGAGAGCGCTATGCACCTTGCGGCATTCGCGTCTTTCAGGCAGCCTTCTCGGCATCTTCATCCTGCCAATCGAGGCAGAGCAGCTCCCGTTTGTTGATGATCCGCTGCGCGATATTATCGGCGCGGCGCGCCCGCTCCGAATAGCCGCCCTGTCGCAGCAATTCGCCGACGCGCTCCATCGAGGCCTGCGCCTTCTGCAACTCCGCGACGATCTCCTCTCGCTCCGGCGTCTGCTCGAAAGTGGCGTTCAACTCGCTCATGCCAAACCTCCCACATCTGGTCGAGATCACACGCAGAGAATTATAGGCGATTATTGCGTTGCAATTGTCACAGCGGGCAAAGCCGAGTTTGGACCAGTCCTGTTTGGAGAAGAAGTTGCGATAGCCGCATGGGCAGCGGACGAGGGCGGTGAGGGGATTTGAGCCGAGAAGGCGTGCTTTCATATCAAGACGAATGCTCCAGCTTGAATGTGATAAAGCACTTCTCAAGTAGAATATGCTCCGCATGCTCGGCAAGCCATTTCTTTGCCGCTTCCTCGCTCTCTGCGAGTCTTTCTGCATATATTCGAGCGTAATCAGCGTCGAACTCAAGAACAGCCGTTACAAGCGGGGCGCGGCTCCGGCTGCCATCTTTAGAATTTAACTGTGCTATGAGTTTCAATGCTTCTCCTCCAAAGGATTTGGCCTGAGACCGACGGCAATCTCCACGACCTGCACGTAGTAATCATCCCAGTTCAAATTCAGCAGCAGGTCATCGCTGAGACCGTGATTACGCAGAGCGTTGCGCACGCGCATGCCCCACTCGAAATGGCCGCGCGGGATGCGACCTTTGCCACCCGGCAGTTCCAAGACAGACATCTCTCCAATCCAGTCCTCGCCATACTCCGCATGTAACCGACGGATGTCTTCTTTGACCTCTTCGGGAAGCTCGCTCCTGATGAACGCGATAGCCCGCTTGAGCACGTCAGGAGGCATCTCTGCCAGCCTGCGTGCGCGACATTCCTCTCTCTTCTGCGCTTCCTGCTTCCTGATGTCCAACCGGTCCAGCGCGTCGTTGTAGGCTTCCCAGGTTGTTTCCGACCATGAAAGACGGTCTTTTAGGCTAAGCACACAATTAAGGTGATGGGCGGCCATGAACGCGCGCAGGCCGTGCTTGCCGTAGTGCTCGCGGCTGTTGCGCGCGGCGGCAAGAAATCCATTCAAATCGCCCATCATAAGCACAGAACCGCGCGGGTCGCATGGCAACCGATGTTCATGAGCACGTCGCGCACGTTCTAGGAACTCATCAAGCGGCGCGTCCGGCCTCTGCGCATTCAGGCGAAAATTCTCTGCCGTGCGCAGGATTTCAGCTTCAGTTGCCGGCGGCGTCCGCGATAGATGGGCCGGGTCGTGTGTCCACCAGCAAGTATTGACGGCGTAGTAGATGGTCGGCTGTCCGCTCTCCTCGACCTCACGCAAAGAGATTCGTTCAATGACTTCCATAGTTATCGTCGAAACGCCTCCAATAGCTTCTGCTCAAGCTCAGTCAAATCCCACTGCGCGACGACCACATAGATAGGATGCGCAATGCGCTCTAAGAGCAGCGGGTCGGCGGGTGCACGCGGCGAAAGATATAGGCCGCGCCACTCTGCGACCTCCCACAGAATGAAATAATTTGAAATGTCGCCGTTCGGCCTGAGGTGGAAAGGCACTTCGGGAACTGTCGAGGCGTAGGTGGCTTTGAACCAGCGCTTACCTCCGATAGCTTTTTCATCCGGCTTCTCTAATGTGCCAGCAGGAAGCTCAATCTGAAGTCCCCGGTTTCTCGAAGCCTCATGCATGCCGATTGTGCGGGCCTCTTCGGTCTCTCGCAGTGCTTTAGCTATCGGGTCGCGTTCCCAATCGGACCTTATCCAGGCAGTGAAAAGTCCGCCAAGTTGACCTTGTGGGCTTTCCTCGTAAGTCAGTCTGTGGTCGAAATAGATAGTCTTCAGGTCTGCGCGTGCAATGGCAATCTTCGGGCAGTAATTATCATCGAACTGTCCGCCCATCTTGATCGCTTGGTTGACATCTATGAGAGAGAGACCTTCCGAGAGAGCCTTGTAACCCTTGAACAACGCACGGTCCAATTCTGTCAGATTTCTACGCCTGCGCGCCGTGAACTCTTCCACACGCTTGCGCGCCTCATTTCTATCAACTCCAATCGTAGGGACTTCCATCAGGTGCTCCTTTCGTGAATAACTCCTCATTTATCTGGCAACGGATGCCAGATAGCTTCAGCCAAACAACGAAGCCTGCTCTATCACTTCGCCGGTCCTGAAATTCGTGCGCTTCTCGCCTTGCACGATCCACACTGCCGAGAAGTGTTCGAGCGCTACCTGTGCGGCCTGCTCTGTGTAGGCCGGCAGGATAAACCACGTCTGCCGGTCCGGTTCGTAATGCCAGCAGTAATAGGGCAGGGCTTTCTTGAGAGCTTCATAAAACGGTTTGATGTAGGCGCTGAAAACCTCGACGGTGAGCTTCGGATGTTCAGCCGGGCCATAATCACCGATGATGAATTCGATTGCTCTATTACTCATGTTCTAATCAACCCACAAACAGGATGACAATAACTTATACAGGGCCGGTCATCTCTCATCACAACTCCGGCAAGCCAGCAGCAACCCAGGCGCGCTCCCAATTCGGCTCGCTGACTTGTCCAACCCTGACACTTGCGACCGCAGCCGAGACAGCGTAATAGAGTGCTGAGCGGTCCAGGTCAGGCGTGGAGCGTTTCGCCAGTTCCTTTCTAACGGGCGCGCGAAGCTCTCTCGGAACCTGTCGCCAGCAAGAAGCGCAGAAGGGATATTCGCGAGGGCATGCGTTCTCGCATTCCGGAACCTGACATTTATGCTCGCTGCGCTTCATCGCTTAATTTCCTTCTGCTCGCCCTGCTCTTTCCACGCCGCCACGAATAGAGACCATTTATGCTTACACTTTGGGTTGAGGCACATCGCGCGCGGATTCCTGCCATACGCCGCCCAGGTCTTGATCTCGGTCCCGCCACACTTCGGGCAGGAGTTGGCGCTTGTCTGACGTTCTGGTGCTGCCGTGCTCATTGCTACTCCCATAGAATTAGGCCCGAAGGCCCGCGTCGTCAGTCAACGACTTCGCGGGCCTCCTCGGCAAAGTGGTCGTACTCTTGCACGATAGAGCGGTCGAACACACCCGGGGGAATGAGAATGCTCTTGTGCTCCTGATGAGTGACTTCCGTCCCCGACGGAGCATCCAGAATCAACCCGCCGTCGTATTCCCAAACCTGTACGTCAGGCGCGACTGCGGCATGGTAATGGCCGGTCGCCTCACCCTCTGCCAAATGGTTGTTGTGAGGCTTTGCGCCTCTCGGAATTAGCTTCTTCTTCATCGCTATCCTTTCTATGTCAGCACTATCGGCTGAGATTTGAATTTAGTTGCCCCGCGAGGACGCAGAATGACATCACCCTGCTGAAACCATTCCTCGCCTTCTTTGTCGTCAATCATCTCCGGCGTCAAGCTGTTGCGAAAGTTGAGAGCCTCAGAGACCGTCTGGCAAGACGGCTCGACGCCTTCAATGTGGAAGACTCCGATGCTGGGATTCTTCATCTTGAGGAAAGGGCGTCTGCGCCCATCGCCCAGATTGAGCAGCAGCAGCTCATAATCGCCCTGCCGGTCAATACACTTTGCGCCGAGACTCTCGCAGACGCGCTCGATGCCTACCTTGCGCACGATCTCCCGCCTGATTTCAGCATTAGACTCTTTTAAGATCATTCGGGGATCGAGTTGTGCGGCGGGCGTCTCAACAATCACTTGTGGGACCTCGACGCCATTGAGAAAGAAATATTTCTCTGCGCTGTCAGGCCACCAGACCGCCGGGCCATCTTCGCAGTGAAGCTGTTCACCTTTGAGGCGCATGGCTGGACGCGGCACGACGATCACCTCTGACTCAAGAATCCAGTACATCCACAGTCCGGCCTCGTATGCGTCTGCGCATGGCAACCAGATTCCGATCAGTTTGTTTACTTCCGGGATGTCGCGCTTTGACGCTTCGGCTGCGGCCACCCAGTAAACCGCCTCGCGTGCTGAGTAGAAAGCCTGCCAGCGCCACCAATACCAGGCATCTATGGCATCTATGGCATCTATGGCAGCTCTGGCAGCTCTGGCAGCTCTGGCATCTATGGCAGCTCTGGCAGCTCTGGCAGCTCTGGCAGCTCTGGCAGCTCTGGCAGCTCTGGCATCTATGGCAGCTCTGGCAGCTCTGGCAGCTCTGGCAGCTCTGGCATTATCAGACCAACGCACAGGGCGAGCAGGCAGTCCAAGGGCCTGCAAATGTTCTTGGATCGCTCGCTCTACTTTGTTTCTGTCAACAACAGGCTGCTCAAAATCAACGGCGCAAAGCCGATCAATGAGTGCCTGCGCCTTCGCACCGATGATGTTGTCGTTTCCGTCCATAAGTCCTCCATCGTCAAACTCCGTCAAGGTTTCTGTTGTTACCCGCGCACGGACACCCGGCGCAATTCCCGATAGACCTTCATGCCGCTCAGTCTGACCCACTCGGCTTCAGCCGCTGTCTTGAATGAAAGTCTCCCAACCTCAAGCGGTGAGAGCGCGCATTCACCTTGAAGCGCGCCTTTAATCACTCCGCAGACTACTGCGCCGATTCGGTTGACCGCCTCCGGGTCAATCGTATTGACCTTCGAGCCTACTTTGCGCGCTGGTATCATTTCTTGTTCGACCGGCCTTTCTGAGTCTGCTCTTTCGCGCAAACTGAACGGGCTTCAAGCTCAAGCCTGTTGGCTAATTCACGCTTGGCGGCGGCACGCCCGTGCTGGCGCCCAAGCTCATCGCGCGATAATGAGAGGTGTTTGAGATGGCCGCCATAAGTGCCATCTGAGTCTTCCAGACTGGCGGCGTTCTCACGCAGCGCATCAACGGCATCAATGAGCGCTTCCAATTCCGGTGAAATCTCTTCCTGTTGCTCGACTATGCCCATCTAAGCTACCTCTCAAAACATCTCTATCCGCTTTGAATACTCCGCCAGCCGCCGCGCAATCGAATCGCCCTCGAACTCATTCACGCTCGACCAGCGCTGGTGCAACACCTCCGGTTTCACGTTGCACGTGTAGATCATCTGATGGCCGTATTCCGTCGCAGCCTTCAGGAGATAAAAGAATTCCCTCGTCGCGAACTCGCTCGGCGTGGCCGCGTGAATCTCATCCAGGAAGATGGTCCAGCGCGTGTCGTTCTGCTTGAGGTCTTCCGGCAGCACGCGCGGCCTCCAGTCGTTCTGCGCAGGCTGGCAGGTATAGCGCCTGTACTCCTTGAGCAGCTCGTAGAGCGTGCAGGCCGCCGCCCGTCTTCCCTGCTCGATGGCGTGCACATACAGCGCCCAGCCGAAGAAGCTCTTGCCGGTCCCGTTGCGACCGCAGATGAGATAGGAACGATCCGGGTCGCTGCGGAGCATCTCCAGCTTGGCGAACTGCTGCGCGTATCTCTTCGCGTCCGGCGCGATCAGGTGCAGGCGCGGGACGCCGAACTCTCGCGGGATGACGGCGAGCGCCTGGCGCCTGGCTTCGGCGCGGTCAGCCTCGACTCGGCATCTGCACCTGCGCGCGCCGCCGCGCTGCTCCTGCGTCGTAAGGTCGCTGTATCTCGGCATCATCTCCATCCCCGAGCCGAAGCAAAACTGGCAGAGTTCATCCGGTTTCCTGGCTGGACCAGGGATCGTACCTGTTTCCTGCGCTGTTTCCGGCTGCTGCTGCGCCGCGTTCACCAGTCTCACGCTTGCCTCCCCTCTCCTGCTTTTCGACCTCCCGCTGGAGCCATTTCACGAAGCGATAGCAGGTCTTCGGCTTTTTGGCCTTGGCGTCCATGTCGAGCCACACGGTGTCTACGCTCACGCCGGTGAATTCGGCGCGCCGCTTCATGCCCTCGATGAACGCTTTGTCGCATAGCTCATCCGGCTCCCTGCCGTACTCATCCCGAAAATTAGGTAGCCCGCCCGCACTGCCGGCGCGCTGGCCTGCCTGCAGGCTGTTAATCGCAGAAGAGTTTTTATCCTTATAGGGGGGTGTGGGGGGAAAATGGCTCTGAGAGCTATTTTGGCTGTGAGAGCCATTTTTGGAATTTGAAAAATAGCCGTCAGAGCTATTTTCTGCTTCGGCTGCGCCTTCTGAAATATCGCTCTGAGAGCTAGAATAGCCGTGAGGGCTATTTTTCGAGGGAGAATCCTTCGGCGCGCGCGTGCCTTCTTTCTCCCGAAAATGGCTCTCAGAGCTATTTTTGATTTCAAATCCGACAAGCGGTCTGACCCGCCTGCCCCCCTTCAGCTCAATCCAAAGCTTCTCAGCCAGGCTGTTCTTCACTTTGGATATATTGCTGTAACCGATCCCCCTGTCCCGGTGAATGTCCTTGTTTCTGGGTTTACTGATTCCCGTCCCTTCATCGCGGAACGCGCAGTAATAAAGATAGAGATCAAGCTCGACGTGGGTCAGCTTGTCTGCTGCCGAGCGCCGCACGATTTCGACGAGGTTCAGACCCATTCACCATCCTTGAAAAACTCGTTATGCGCTTGCCCGTTACCCTCAAAAGGGACATTCAAACTCGCAATACTCCGAGCCTGCCATTGAGCAATATCCGCTCGAATCCTGACCGCATTCGCCCATCAAATTTTCAAAGGCGTCCTCGTCCGTGACGTCCGGGTCGCCGTTGATTTCGAGATGTTCGCGGGTCTCTTTGATTGCCTCTTTGAGAGTTGCCATTGGTTTTCTATTGCCCCGTCATCTTCTAGCCGCAGCCTTAGACAAGGCTGAGCCAATTTGCTTGTTTGACAGACCAGACAGTTCGCCCATACGTCTGACATCCTCGATTACTCTCGCACTAAAATTTCCACGCGCGATATTGCTTAAAGCAGCCCGGAACATTTGTGACCAGTTCGTGCCATCTGCTCTGAACTCTGAAACTTCCTGTTGGGAATAAAAGCGTTTCGGAGTCGCCCTCGCCCGCGCTAATAGCCCTGCATCAAAACCGTTTCCGTGAACAACTAGCAGTTCCTGAATTAAGTCCTGACGCAGGCAGTCCAATCGCTTATGCCTCTGCGCTGCGAGTAAACACTTATCTACCCGCTCGGCTACTTCAGCTAGACTCGGCAGTCTGGACATATTCAAAAGAAGCCGCTCCTTTCAAGCGGCGCAGTCAAGCCGCCGTTGCTCCTTTGGTTGCTCGATAGTCCAAAAGGAAAATTTCGTGTGCTTTGTATATT
>DASWMI010000171.1:0-21650 GCA_036399835.1 Pyrinomonadaceae bacterium
CTGCTCTGATGCTCAATCGTCTTGCTCTCGTCCTCAATCGCCTGGCCTTCGTCCTCCGGCTTGAGTAGCTCAAGGGCCGTCTCGACCAGCAGCTCGGTTTCGGGGCGCGGGATAAGCACGTCGGGCGTGACCTCGAAATCCAGACCGAAGAACTCCTGTCGGCCAGTGATGTATTGCAGCGGCTCTCCGCTTGCGCGCCGCTCTATGAGGTCGCGGAAGCTGACAACATCCGCCGCCGAGAGGCTTTCGTCGCCGTGCGTGATCAGAAAGGTGCGGTCGCGTTTGAGTAGATGAGCCAGCAAGGAAGCGGCCTCGCGGCGCGATTCAGCAAGCCCCGCGCGCCGCAGGATTTGTGCCGCCTCAAGGATGGCCTGCGCGATGATTAATCCCTGCTGGTCCATAATGAAGAGGTTGGAGGTTAAAGATTTGGAGAGAGCGTTGAGAGGTCAGACATGAGAGGCTGGTCCAGACCTGCTTCCTCAATACAAACTATCGGCCTCTAAGCTTTGGTCTCCAATCTTTCTCTAGCCTAGCTTTTCCTTTTTCCCTTTGCCTTCTATAATACCCTCATTCGTTAAGCTCGAACAGAATTGGCCTCAAGGCGTGGAACGCGGGCGGCCCCGGCGCGAGCCTGCTTGGTCCAGAAGCTTTCGGGCATTGAATCCGACAAGGGAGGGCAGCAAACATTGAAAGCGGAATTTAATATTGAAGGGATGCATTGCGATTCGTGCGCAGCCGACATCAAGGAGACGCTCGAAGAGACGGCTGGCGTGGAGCAGGTTGATGTGACCTTTAAACGCAAGACGGCCATCGTCGAGTTTGACGACGCGACCGTCCAGCAGCAAACCATCATCAAGAAGATTCAAGATTTGGGCTACCAGGCCACTGTCTCAGGCCAGCCCCAAAGCGAGGTTGGAGCATGAGCGAAATCAACGACATGGAAAAATTGACGAACCAGACGGTTGACGACCGTGGGACAAACGAAACCGAAGGCCGGGCCATCATCAAACGCCTGCGCGACACGGGTTTTGAGGGCAGTGATGAAAAGCTGGCCGTCGCGCTGGGCCGTCCCATCGAAGAGGTAGAGGGCTGGACCGGAGGCGTAGAGCCTGTTGACGATGATGTCATCATGAAGGCGCGCGGCATCGCCAAGGAACGCGGAATCGAGATTGAATAAGAATTTTAGAGTTGCGATTTTTGATTTAGACCTGAAATCAGTTGGCGAGAAACCGCGAAATCAAAAATCGCAAATCTAAAATCAAAAATTCTTTATGAACGAGAAGATTGACCGGGCCGCCGCAGAGTTGGTCGAATCATACCTGGCGGAAGGCATCAAGATTCATCATCTTGAGCGTCGCCCGCTGCCCTCGCACGCCGAAGTTATACGCGTACTGGTGACGATTCACGAGCTGCTCTTTCCCGGTTACATAGGTGCGCAGGGACTCACCGGGGCCAGCCTTCGCCAACACGTCGAATCGCGTATGGCCTGGCTCTATGAGACTCTCGCAGAGCAGATTAACCGCGCCATCGCGCACGGCACCAAGATGGATACGACCTGCGCGGACTCGAAGCTGGACGCTTCAAAGAGCGCCGCCGAATTCCTCGCTCGCCTTCCGGCCCTGCGCGAAGTGCTCGCCTCGGATGTGCAGGCAGCCTACGAGGGCGACCCCGCGGCGACCGGCCTTGACGAAATCATCTTCAGCTATCCGAGCATCTACGCCGTGATGGTCTATCGCCTTGCGCACGAGCTTCACGAGATGTGCGTGCCGCTCATCCCGCGCATCATGACTGAGCACGCTCACCATCGCACAGGCATAGACATACATCCGGGGACAAGCATCGGCTCGCGCTTTTTCATAGATCACGGAACGGGCGTCGTCATCGGCGGGACTGCCGTCATAGGCCACAACGTCAAGCTCTACCAGGGCGTCACGCTCGGCGCTTTCTCTTTCGATAAGGATGCGAGGGGCGAGTTGGTGCGTAATACCAAACGCCATCCGACCATAGAGGACGACGTAGTTATCTACGCGGGCGCGACCATCCTCGGCGGCGAGACTGTCATCGGGCGCGGCAGCGTCATCGGCGGCAACGTCTGGCTGACGCACTCCGTCCCGCCCGGGACGCGCGTCCTACAGGAATCTCCAAACCTGCGCATCATCACTCCCGAACAGGCCGCCGCCTCCTGACGCGCGCTGCGCTCGGGCCTCGTTTATCTTGTCAGCGAGGGCAGGAGCGCCGCCAGCATGCTCAGGACGAAGAAGATGGCGAAGGCTACGACCAGCCCTATGACGCTGTAGATGATGATGCCGTTGGTATTCGATTTTCCGCTCTTGCCGTGATAGGCGTTGCCGCAACGCTGGCACTTGACGTGGCTCAGTATCTTAGGGCCAAGCACTCCGCCCCACCAGGTAAACTTCACACGCTCAGGGTCCGGCGTTCCGCACTTGGGACAGGGAACATAAGCGCTCATAACGGTTTTCTCCGTCTTCAGTAATCAGGATTGCGCGTCCGTGTGAGGAAACGAAATTCTCTAAAACAAGATTGGCGTGAGAGTATAACAGAGCCTTGAAGAGCGCAAATGCAGTTTGACAGATGACGGGCGGGCCGGCTTTCAGACGCTTTCCGGCAGCAAAAAAGAGATTGGCGCCAGTTCTGGAAAGCTGGCGGCTATTCGCACTTTCTATAAAGTGTAAAAAAGCGAGTCTAGTTCCTCTCGTAAGCAACTCTGAACCCCTGCGGCTGTCAAAAGCCCAGGGGTTCGGTTGTTAAAAGGGACGGGTTTAACAAGGTTGGCAGATTGAAGGAGACCGCGTGAGGATGAGCGCCCTCGCCAAGAGCATTTTACTCTTTGTCCTTAACTGGCTCGACGCGCAACTGACCATTCTTTGGGTGCGCGAGGGGCTGGCGACCGAAGGCAACGGCCTGATGGCGCGGCTGCTGGAGCTGGGCGACGCCCCCTTTCTGGCGGTCAAGATGGCGATAGGCTTTTTCGCCGCCTTCATCCTTTATCGCTGCTCGCATCTCGCGCTCGCGCGGCGCGGGATGAAACTCGCGCTCGGAGTCTACATCGCGCTGATGTTTATACATGCCGCGACGGGGCTTTCCGCCCTCGGCTGGGAAGCGCCTCAAGAGCTTGTAGCCTTTCTCGGCGGACTCCCGCACGCCCTGCTCGCCCTCCTCTCCTAAAACGGCGGGCCGCGCCCCCTCTTTTCTTTATCCTAAACTATCCGCGGTCGAAAAACGTTAAAGGGCAAGCAAGCTCCGCGCTGCGGGGTCTCAGCGGCGGCGGAAATTTGTGCGCAACCGCCTCGCGCCGCTTGAGCATCTTAATAACTGCTTGCAAGAGCTTATGTTTGAAATTTGAAAAGATAGAGAATAAAGCTATGTATAAACTCTCTGCCCGACAAGTCCTCGTTATCGCTTTGCTTTCCGGACTCTTTGCCGCGGGTGCGGTCGCCTGCTTTGACCGCTTCGGCCAGGGTTTCCAGCCCAAAGGCTCTGCCTTTACGGAGAGCGCCCCGGCTGGCGTTACGGACCCCTCGCTCGCCACGGACGAACAGAACAACATAGAGGTTTACAAGTCTGTCTCGCCCGGCGTCGTCTTTATCAATTCGACGACCTACACGCAGGATTTCTTCGGCAATATCGAAGAGGGACGCGGCAACGGCTCAGGCTCTGTGATAGACGAGCAGGGCGACATCCTGACCAACTATCACGTCATAGAGGGCGCGCAAAAGCTCTCGGTCAACTTCGGCGGCGATAAAACCTATCCGGCCAAGTATATCGGCGGCGACCCCGATACGGACCTCGCCGTGATACGCGTCAGCGCCCCGCGCGAAGTCCTGAACATCGTCCCGATGGGAGATTCCGACAAGCTCTCTGTGGGCCAGAAGGTGCTCGCCATAGGCAATCCCTTCGGTCTTGACCGCACGCTCACGACCGGAGTCATCAGCGGGCTGCAACGCCCTATTCGCGGACGCAACGACCGTCCCATAGAGGGCGCGATTCAAACTGATGCTTCGATCAATCCGGGCAATTCCGGCGGGCCGCTCCTGGATTCGCACGGGCGCATGATCGGCATCAACTCGCAAATCCTCTCGCCTTCGGGCGCATCAGCCGGCGTCGGCTTTGCCATCCCCGTCAACATCGCCAAACGCGTCGTTCCCCAACTGATTCAATACGGCGCTGTCCGTCGTCCGAAACTCGGCATCGGCACGCGCGCCATCAAGGATTTGAGCGGACAGGCGCGACTCCCCATCTCCGACGGCCTGATTGTCATCAACGTCTCGCCGGGCGGCCCCGCTGCCAACGCTGGAATTCGCGGGCTGATGCAGACGCAGGACGGCGAGATAGTCATCGGCGATCTCATTACCACCGTGGACGGAGAGCAGGTGAGCGATAACGACGCCCTCTACCGTATCCTCGACAAGCATCAAATCGGGGACACGATTCAGCTAGAGGTCTTGCGCGAAGGCAGACGCCAGACTCTGTCCGTACACCTGACGGAGTTGCCGAACCGCCGGACCAATCAACGGCGACAGGAGTAGAGCAACGGCAGTAGAGCGAGCAGAGCGCAAGGGCTGGCAGAGTGTGAATCTTCTGCCAGCCCTTCTTCTCTCACAGTTGAATCGAGTGCGACTCACACGTGCGCTCGCATCCTTTGGCAAACCTCTATAATATCTTCTCATTTATGGAGACAGAACACTTCATCAATCCGGGCTACGGGTGGATGTGCAGGCATTGCAATCCTGAAAACACTCTCTCGGCCCCGCTTGCTCCCGGTCGCGCGCGTTTCTTTACAGAAGGCGAGGCCGAAGACAAAGAGCCTGTGCTTTCATCAGGCATCATCGCGCGCTGGCGAGATGCTTCACGCCGCAAGCTCTTCTGCCCGCGCTGCGGCGTTGAAGAGCTGATGGATAAAGCTTAAAGCTCTCCCCGGACTTTTTACTTTTCCAACAGCCGTCGCAGCTCGCTCAAACGAGTTTCGGGTGGTCCATATTTTTCTCTGTAATCGCGTATGCTGCGCGCGATGACATCAACGGCTTCATTGCGCGCATACACATCCGCAATCTCGACGCGGCGCGGCGCTTCCATGGGCAGTTGCTTGTAGCTCAGAAAGTAATGCTTGAGTCGGTCAATGAGGCCCTGCGGGCAGTCCTCTATGTCCTCGAAGTGGCCGTAGGCAACATCCGATTCGAGCACCGCGATGATTTTATCGTCCGCCTCTCGTCCGTCAATCATTCGCAGCCCGCCGATAGGCTTGGCCCGCACGAGAATATCGCCATGCGCGAAAGTCTTCTCAGTCAGCACGCAGATGTCCATAGGGTCGCCGTCGCCCCTGATGCCTTCAAGTCCTACCCTCTGCGAGCAGAGCGCCGCCACCTCGTCGCCGCAGAAGGTCTGCGGGATAAAGCCGTAGAGCGTCGGGCAGAGGCTTGAGAAGCGATGCGGGCGGTCCACACGCAGATGGCCCGAAGCCTTGTCCAGCTCATACTTGACGGCATCCGTCGGGACGATCTCTATGTAAGCCGTGACGGTCTCCGGCGTGCCGTCGCAAGGCTCTACGCCGTGCCACGGATGAGCCTGAAAAAGGACCGAGAACAACCTGTGCAGCGCCTCTTCGTTTGCGGACATAAGTTTCCTTTCAGCCTCCACACAATTTTCCGCGCGCGTCCGGATTGATGCTAAAATCCCCACGCCAATGGAAGCATTTGGGTTTGCCGATTATCAAACGGACAACCGGAACATGTCCAGATTATAGATCAAGCAGGAAGGCGGCAGGGTTGAACTTAAGAGACTGACTGCTTGACTCGTCGGTTTATTGAATCAACGATTAAAGAGATCACCGGACCAATAGCTTTTCTTTCATCATTCACGCGTTCCTCGTTTAAAATCATGTCTGCCACGACGACAAACAAGATGGTAACTGACGCGAGAGGTGCTGAAGAGACTCGCGCCTCAGCCATTTCGCTGCGCTGGATTATTTCTGCGAGCGATGATCTGGTCTGGTTTATCGGCTCCGTCTTGTCCAGTTATGCGCTGCTGGCGCTTTACCTAGCGAATGTCCTGCCGCTCTACTGGATGGTCGGCGCGTGGGCCGTCCTGATCGACGCGCCGCATGTCTTCGGCACTTTCTCACGGACCTACTTCGACCGCACGGAAAGAGTTGCGCGCAAGCGACTCCTGCTCGGCTCGCTCCTCTTCTTTCTCGTTGGACCAGCGATGGTCCTGGCGGGCGCAGGGCTGGTCTTCTTCTTTCTCGCGGCGATCTGGGCCTACTATCATCTGGTCAAGCAGCACTACGGCTTTATGGTGCTCTACAAGAAGAAGAACAAAGACCTCTCGCCCATCGACAACGCGCTCGACCGCCTACTGCTCCTGCTCGCTTTCACTTATCCCTTTGTCGCTTTCATAGCAGTTGACGCGGAAGCTATGGCACGCGTGCCCGCGCCGCTGCGCTCTGCCTTCGGCCTGCTGGCGAACGTCACGCTCGCGGCGACCGTCATCACAGCTCTTGTCTGGCTTGCCAGACAGCTTCAGCGCGTGGCGCAGCGTCTGCCGCTGGACGTTCCCAAGTATCTGCTGCTGGCGGCGGCCATTCCCATGCACTGGGTCGTCCTGCTCACGCCCATGCCGCACAAGACGATTGCCATCGTCGCCATCTTAACCATCTATCATAACCTGCAATATCATCGTCTGATCTGGTTTCACAACCGGAAGTATGCGGGCGGCGACGAGAGCCGCAAAGTTTACGGCGCTGCCGAAGTCATCAGCCGCCGCCTCGTCTACTATATAGCTTTTGGTATACTCTTCGGTCTCTGGTATCAGGGGCCGCGCCAGTACCTGCTCTCGCAAGGAGACGCGCAGGCGCGGACCTTTCAACTGGTCACATCCTTTCTCTGGGGCTACGCCTTTATACATTATTATCTGGACTCAAAAATCTGGCGCGTGCGCAGAGACCCTGCGGTCGGCAAGGCTCTGCGTCTGGAATAAAGTCTGGAGCAGACGCGAAAAGGTCGCGCCCGCCACTGGCACGACCTTTTCTGTTTTCTCATGAGAGTTAAAACAAGTCATGAGAAAATAGGAATTGCTTTGCGTTTACTTTCTGCTCTTCTTCTCTGTGACGGCCTTGAGCGCCTGGAAGGTCGGCGGCCAGAGACCTATAAAGATCGCCGCTTCCTTTTTACCTGAAAGGAAGAGAGCGATGGAGGCTCCGATTGAGCCGAGTGTCAGAAGATGAAAGAGGCTGATGCCCGTCGTATCTTTGGTCGCCTGGTCCACTGTCCGCGCAAGCGACTCGGCCACGTCCGGCTGAGCGCCCTGCGCAGTTGTCTCATTTTCTCTTCGTGTAGCTGTTGCTGCCTGTGACATGTAAACTCCCCCTGTGTGCCATGATAACGTTAATCCCCTGCGTTCAACTCTCTCTGAGCATAACTCCCCAGGAGCCTGGAACGATGCCCGAAATCAGAAAACGGCTGGATCTCTTTGCCAAATGCTTTCCCGCCTCTTAAAGCGCGAGCGCGCCAGCCCCGACCAGCCTCTCAATCTTTCACGGACAGTATATAGGAGACGCTCAAAGCGTTCATCACGAGAAGATGTCAAACGGCGAGTTTTTACGTGTCAGGCTGTTTTCCTATAAGATTCACGGCAGGAGCGAGATTTGTAGTATATTAATAACGCTCGAACCGCTCGATATTATTATGAAAGAGAGAGAAGCAGAGTTTTTGACGACGCAGCAACTGGCGCGGCTGTGGGATGTCAGCGAGGCCACGATCAAGCGTTGGGCGGATGCGGGCCATCTGCGTCCGAGCCGGACTATCGGCGGCCACAGGCGTTTTGCGCTCGCCGAAGTGGCAAGATTTCAGCGAGCGCATAGCCCTGATGTTAAAGCGGCGGCTAAAAAGGCCGTTCGTGCAAAGGCGCTCTCGCAGGCACTCAAGGCTGACGAGGGCGACGCGCTCGAACGCTTCTTCAAGGCCATCGTCACGGGCTGGAGCGAGACAGCCGTCTCTATCCTGCTCAGGCTTTATCTAAACAAAGTTCCGCTGGCGAAGATTCTCGACGAGATGGTCGCGAGCACCATGCACCGCGTCGGCGAAGGATGGCGCGAGGGCAGGATGTCTGTGGCGGACGAGCACCTCTCGACAAGGACCATGATGAGAACGCTGGAGGCCGCGAGCAATCTGCTCAGGCTGGAGCAGCCGGGCGGCAAGAGCGCGCTGTGCTGCGCGGTCGAAGATGAGCTGCACGAGATTCCCGTACACTGCGCTCAAATCCTGCTTGAAAGCGAGGGCTGGCGCGTCATGAACCTGGGGGCCAATACTCCCTTCTTCGCACTCGCGCAGGCGGTCGAGAAGCATCAACCGCAGCTTGTCTGTATTTCTTCGACGATGAATCTGGCGCTGGACAGGTGCGCGCGTGAGTATCCGCAGTTCCAGTCGGCAGTCGAAGCGGGCGGCGCTCGCATAGTGCTCGGCGGAGAGGGATTTATGGACCAGGCTGTGCGGCAAAGATTTCCCGCCGCTCTTTACGCAGAGAATTTCAACCAGCTACGGGAATTCATCAAGGCCGGTTGAATGCTTAAAGATCTGGAGCTTAATCCGCGCCATCGTCTTTGCGTTTAATCTTCGCTGTGGTCTTCGCCGTCATAGTGGAGCACTATGCGCTCTTCGTCGACGACCGTTTCGAGATGGACCGGGCGGCCCCAGAGCGTGTAGACGTGTTCCAGAGCTTTGCGTCCGTAACGCTGGTCCAGCTCCGTTCCCTCGTAGGCGTGTCTCAGGTATAGCTCGCGGTTATTGTTGTAATCGCCGTCGGCAACCATCAGGTAGGGGAAACCGAAGTTGGTCATATTCGCCACGAGCTGGTCGCGGACCTGCTTCCAACGCTTCTCAGTGATGGTCCACTCCTCTTCTTCGACCAGCTCATAGACAAAAAGGTCCAGCTCTTCGCACAGCTCTTCGGTCAGGTAGTTGCGCAGGAAAGAGATGTCGTTATCAAGCTCGCGGACCTCGAAAATCTTCTCGCGTCCCTGCCCGCCCGCGCGTCCGAGTCTTTCTTGCTCTTCACTGCTCGGATTATCCCAGCGGCGCTCGATGTCCTCGAAAATCTTGTAGCCCAGATAATAGGGATTCAACTGCCCTTTGTGCGGCGAGATGACGCCCGAATGCAGGTCCGCAAACTCCAGATGCTCGTCATCCGTCAGCTCAAGCTCGCGCATGATGCGTGAATGCCAGAAGCTGGCCCAGCCCTCATTCATGATCTTGGTCTGCATCTGCGGGATAAAGTATTCCATCTCTTCGTGAATCATCGCCATCACGTCGCGCTGCCAGTCCTCCAGGTGCGGCGAGTGGCGCATGATGTAATAAACGATGTCCTTTTGCGGCAACTGCTCTTGCGGTGGTCCATCTTCTTCGACCGCTTCAGGCTCTATAGTCTCTGCCAGATTCCAGAGATCGTCATAGCGACCTTGCGCGCGCTTTGGTTTTTCACGAGGCGGGTCCTGCGGATTTTCGCGGCGTATAAAGAAATCAGGGTCAATGTGCTCTTCTATGGCGAGCACCGCATCGAGAAACTTTTCGACGCGCTTGCGCCCGTACTTAAATTCGTACTGCATCATGCGGCCCGAATGCGACGAGACGCTTTCGACCATCCGCCGGTTGGTCTTCGAGAAATAGACGTTGTGCTTGAAAAAGTCCACATGCCCGAGGACATGCGCGATGACGAGCTTGTTCTGAATCGGGCTGTTGGTTTCCAGGAGAAAGCCGTAGGCCGGGTCCGTGTTGATGACGACCTCGTAAATCTTCGAGAGGCCGAAGTCATACATCGTCTTCATGCGATGATAAGCCTTGCCAAAGGTCCAGTGAGAATATCTGCCGGGCAGAGCGTAAGAGCCAATCTCGTACATCACGCCCGCCGGCACGATCTCGAACCTGGTCGGAAAAGGGTCGAGTCCGAACTTCAAAGCAATCGTCCAAATCTGTTCGAGAGCCTTTTCGAGGTCTTTGATTTCGCGGTCTTCCATAACAACTCTGCAATCCGAAATTTCCCTCAGCCTTCAGATTTCCCGTTGCGGCCTTCGCTGATGTATCGCTCGATGACTGTAATCAAGGAGTTGAGCCGTTCATCCGTTTCGGCTACTTGATTGGCGGTCCGCCCTTGAGCTTCAACCTTCAACACCTGCATTTAAGCTTCGATGCCGCGTTTGCCGAAGAACTCCTTGAGCGCCGGATAGACATCCTCCCTGTCATCAATCCTGACGCCGACGAAACGCTCCTTATTCTTCAGTCGGTCGCTAAAGATAGAGAGCAGCGCGCCCGAAGAGCGACGATAGCTCGAAGCGCCCTCTTCGCCGATCTCGCCGTAGCCGAAGAGATTGCAGGTCTGGATCATCTGGTCCGCGAGCCTGACGGCCTCTTCGTTATCGGAGTAGTAATTGTCGCCGTCGGAAAAATGGAAGGGATAGATATTCCAGTCCTGCGGGTTGTAGCGCTGCTGTATGATTTCGAGCGCGAGCTGGTAGGCGCTGGAGACGACCGTCCCGCCGGATTCGCCCTGCGTGAAAAACTGCTCCTCCGTGACCTCTTTGGCCTCAGTATGATGCGAGATAAAAACTATCTCGACGTGATCGTACTTCGTGCGCAGAAAGCGTACCATCCAGAAATAGAAAGAGCGCGCGATATATTTTTTGAACTCGCCCATGCTCCCCGAAACATCCATCATCGAGATGACGACCGCGTTGGATTCAAAGCGCAGTCGGTCTTCCCAGGTCTTGAATCTTAAATCCTCTTTCCTGATTTTGCCGAAGCGCGCGACGCCCTCTTCGCGCGCGTTGCGGCGTATGTTCTCCATAATCATGCGGCGCTTGTCCAGATTAGCCATCACGCCCGTCCGTCTGATCTCGTCAAAGCGCGTGGTCTTGGACCGGACAGCCTTTTTCGCTTTCTCTTCAAGAAAGGGCAGGTGCAGGTCTTCAAAGATGAGCGCGGCGATCTCGTCTATGTTGACTTCGGCTTCGTAATACTCGCTCCCGCCTTCCTGCCCGGCTGGTCCAACGCCGCCCTGTCCAGGCCCCTGTCCGGGCTGGCCTTCGCGCGCGATGACATCGCCTACGCGCGTCTTGCCGTCGCCCTGCCCGACGTGTTTGCGCTTGCGATAATCGAAACGAAACTTGTACTCGTCGAGCGACCTGATCGGCACTTTGACGGTGCGCTTGCCGTCCGACATGATGATCGCTTCGTTGGAGACGATAGAACCCAGGTTCTTTTTGATCGCATCCTTGACGCGCTCTTTATGGCGCTCCTGGTCAATAATCCCCTTGCGCTGCAATGACCAGTCGTTGCGTTGTATAGACATCTCAAACCTCTCGAATCGTCAACGCGTCAATCTTGAAAAGATAGCTCGCTTCTTCTCTTGAGTGGTTCACGCGTTGACGAACTTGCTGACCAGCTCCGTAAAATCCTGCGGATACTCTTCCTGCGGGAGATGTCCGCAGCGGCGAAAGACTATCAGCCGCGCAGACGGCATCTCGCGCTTGAGATGCTCGCCCAGGCGCAAGGGGGTGTCCGTGTCCTGCTCGCCCCAGATGAGCAGGGCGGGCTGTCTGATGAGATGCGCATCGCGCTCTATGCGGTCCGCGCTCCAACGCCTCAGAGAGCGCAGGATGGCGCGGTGCGTGCTCGCGGCCTTGAGCGGCAGATGTCGCAATTCGAGCCTCTTATCATCAAAGAGCTGCCGCGCGCCCTCGGAATAAATCTTGTTCAGCCGTCGCCGGACCAGCCAGCGCGAATCCAGTAGGAGCGGCGATACGATGTCGCCAAAGAGGGGCGAACGGGCGAGCCTTAACAGCGGCTGCTTCTTCGCTTCGTCATTGATGACGGCCCCGACCAGAACGAGCTTGGCGACGCGCTCTGTATAATCGAGCGCGCAGGTGGCCGCCACAGCGCCGCCGTAAGAGCTGCCGACGAGCGTCGCGCTCTTGATGCCCAACTGGTCCAGAAGACCCATGACCATACGCGCCTGCGCCTCAATCGTATATTCTCCATCCTGCGGCTTGTCGGAAAAACCGTGGCCGAGCAGGTCAACGGCGATGACCCGAAAGCCGTGGGCGGCGAGCGGCAGAAAGACTTCGCTCCAGACCAGCGTCGAAGCGCAGAAGCCGTGTATGAGCAGGACGGCTGGACCATTTTCGGGTCCGGCATCCTGATAATGCACGCGCGTTCCGTCCATCGTCGCAAACCAGGAATACTCAGCGTGCATGATCTCGCCCGCGTGCTCGCGCCAGAAGACATCGCGCGGGCGGCTCAAGAGCTTGGCGGCCACAGCCGCGCCCGCCACACCCGTCGCGCCCGCCGCTATCCAGTAACGTTTTTTCATAATCGTTGGAGGCTAGCTTTCTTCAGCAAATGAAATCTTTTCGACATCGGAGAACTTCAATTTTATGGGCCGCTGCCTGCCGAAAATTTGGACCGTAACCTTGAGCAGCGCTTTCGCCTGATTGATACCGTCTATCTTGCCTGTGAAAGAGGCGAAAGGTCCAGATTTGATGCGGATGGTATCTCCTAACCTGAAAGTCTGCGCTTCTTCCACGCTCTATTCAACATCCTGTTTAAAGCATAACGCCCGCACCTTTCAACTTGAAAAGCGCGGGCGTTGTCGTTTACCTCTCATCAATTTAGTGCCGAGCGCGCCGCCCGTCTCACAAATTAACGCGAGAGCAGTGTGCCAACGTAGGTCAACAGCTCGTTGGCGCAGACGGGGCAGTAGCCGTGCTCTTTGACGAGGCGGTCCACCACTTCGTTGATGCGCCGTAGCTGGTCCGGGTCAGGCGTCTTGGCGGAGGTCGTAATCTTCACCACGTCTTTGAGGTCCGCGAAGATTTTCTTCTCGATGGCCTCCTTCAGTCGCTCGTGCGAGTTGTATTCAAAGGAGCGGCCCTTGCGCGCATAGGAAGAGATGCGTATCAGAATCTCCTGGCGGAAAGTGTTCTTCGCGTTATCAGAGATGCCTATCTGCTCTTCGATGGAGCGCATGAGCTGCTCGTCCGGGTCCATCTCTTCTTCGGTGATGGGGTCTTTGATACGCTCCTTGTTGCAGTAGGCTTCGACGTTATCCAGGTAGTTGTTGCAAAGGGTTCGCGCCATCTCCTCGAAAGAGTAAACGAAGGCGCGCTGGATTTCGGTCTTCGCCAGCTCGTCATACTCTTTACGTGCCAGCGAGATCATGTTCATGTAACGCTCGCGCTGGTCCGAAGAGATGCCCGTGTGCTGCTCGAAGCCGTCCTTGATGGCGCGCAGGGCGTCAATCGGATTGATGCAGGTCGCGCCGTCGCGGACCAGTGCCGAAGAGAGGCGATTGATGATGTAACGCGGGCTGATGCCGTCCATCCCCTCGCGTATGGCCTCTTCTTTCAGCTCGCGCACGTCCTTAGACTTGTAGCCTTCCACATCCTCGCCGTCGTAAAGCTTCATCTTCTTGACGATGTCAACGTTCTGGCGTTTGGGTTCTTCGAGGCGAGTCATGACGGCGAACATCGCCGCGACCTTCAGCGTGTTGGGCGCGATGTGTACGCTGCGCATGGCTTCGGACTGCCTGAGAAGCTTGTCGTAGATACGCTCTTCCTGCGAGACGCGCAGGTTGTAAGGCACGCGGACCAGGATGATGCGGTCTTGCAGGGCTTCGGATTTACGATTGCCTGCAAACGAGATGTACTCGTTCTCGTTGGTATGAGAGACGATCACTTCGTCGGCGTAGATCATGGCGAAGCGCCCCGTCTTGATGCTCTGCTCCTGCGAGAGCGTGAGCAGGCTGTAGAGGAATTTTTCATCCACCTTGAGCATCTCGACGAATTCCATCAGACCGCGGTTGGCGATGTTCAGCTCGCCGTCGAAGCGATAGGCGCGCGGGTCCGATTCGACGCCGACTTCGCCAATGGTCGAAAGATCAATCGAGCCTGTCAGCTCCGTGATGTCCTGCGATTTCGGGTCTGAAGGAGCAAACGTGCCGATGCCTATACGTTCTTTTTCCGAGAAGAGCATACGCTGCACGCGCACATCCTCGTGGCGACCGCCGTAGGTGTGGTCCAGCGCGTAGCGGCATTGCGGGCATAGCTCACCTTCTATGTAGATGCCGTAATGCTTCTCGATTTCGGCGCGCAGCTCCTGCGGGATGAGATGGAGCGGCTCTTCGTGCATCGGGCAATCCTTGATGGCAAAGACAGCTCCCTCTTCCATTCTGGTCCACTGTTCAAGCCCGCGCTTGAGCATCGTCACGATGGTTGATTTGCCGCCGCCGACAGGACCCATCAGGAGCAGGATGCGCTTTCTGACTTCCAGACGCTGCGCCGCCGATTTGAAATACTCGACGATCCGTGCAATCGGCTCTTCAATGCCGAACAGCTCCGAGGCAAAGAAGTTGTAACGCGCCACCTCGTCGCGCGTGCCCTCGTTCAATTTCTCTATGCCAGCGGCGTGGACCATGTCGTTGATGCGCGCGTGCGAAAGCTGGGCCAGTCGCGGATTCTGCGTGACCAGCTCGAAATAGTCGCGGAAAGAGCCTTCCCAACGCAGCGCCTCCGTTTCCCGGCGCAAGCTTTCGAGACGCTCGCTGATGTCGAATTTATGATTTTTGCCATCCTGCTCTTGCATAGCCTTGTCCGTACCTCATTGGCTTCGCGCGCATGTGGACGGCGTGCGGGAGAACCCACGCCTGCCGGTCAAGCACCCGCGCCTTTCTGGACCTTTTGGAAAAGCGCCGCTGCCCCTTCAGGATTCGCCTCGAACTCTGCGCAAACGTCACGCGCGCGTTAAGCGTTCCGGCGCATCATTCGAGACGAGTTAAAAGTCCGAGAGTCTGGAGTCCGAGAGTCAAAAGCAAAAGAATTGCCTTTTAGCCTTTGACTCTCAGACTCCGGACTTTAGACTCTGAGACTTTTTTCTTATCAATGATCCGTTGGTCTCTCTTAAAGCGGCTGGAAGGGAGCTTTTTTTCGAGAAGCGTTCCGCACGCGCGCCTTCTCTTGACTGCTGCGCTGATTATAACACACGGCTCAAGGGGGCAAGTCAATGTTTATTCCGAGGGTCGCGGGCCGATTTTGAATTTAAAGAGGCGTCACAACGTCCCTGATTTTCAAACCGCACCGCTACTCTTCTCCGGCGGCGAGAACGACGCGCGGGCGCAATCTCTCGCTCGCCGCCTCGTAAACTCCGACCGCCATTAACTGACCCTGCTCATCAAAGAGCCGCACAGGCTCGCCGTCCTGCCAGTCATGGTCCGGGAAAGCGCCCGCGCCGAGCGCCATGCCGTGACGCACGCGGCGCGCATCCTCGCCGGTTAGATGCAGCGCGGGCAGCCTTGAGAGCGCCGCGCCCGGTGAAAGAATCAGGCCCGCCAGCCTTCCCGCCCCGGCTCTCTCTGCCAACTCTTCCAGCCTCGCCGCATCTTCAATCTTAAACTGGCCCGCGCGCGTGCGGCGCAAGAGAGAAAGGTGAGCCGCCGTCCCCAAGCTCCGGCCCAGGTCTTCTGCCAGGACGCGTATGTAGGTCCCTGCCGAACAGACCACGCGCAGGCCCATCTCGCGCGTCCCATCTTCTCTGCTCTTCAACAACTCGCCTTCAATCTCCACCGCCTCAAGCTCATAAATCGTGACGGGCACGGCCCGCCGCTCAATCTCTTCGCCGCGCCGCGCCAGTTCGTAGAGCTTTTTCCCCGCGACCTTCTTCGCCGAATACATCGGCGGCATCTGCTCAGACTCTCCGCGCAGCCCCGCGAGCGCCGCTTCTATCTGCTCAAGACTCAAAGCCGCAGCCGCTTCGATGTCCGGCTTCGCGCCCGCCGCCGACTCGCTCTCGCCTGGCGCGAGGCGCGGCCTCCCCGTCGCGTCTCCCGTCTCTGTCGCATAGCCTAAGCGCACCACGGCTTGATACTCCTTCTCCGCGCCGCTCAAAAATTGTGCGAGCCGCGTGGCCCGCCCCACCAGCAGCACGAGCACCCCAGTCGCAAACGGGTCAAGCGTCCCAGTGTGACCCACGCGCCGCTCGCCCAGAATACGACGCACGCGCGCCACCACATCATGAGACGTCAACCCCGCGGGCTTATCTATAATGAGCACGCCGTCCATAGAATTTTCGAGATGAGCCACCGCAGACACGGAGACACAGAGAGAGAGACAGAGCATAAGAAGGAAAGATGAGTTGAACAGTCTTATAAAATTCTAATTTAGCTTCTCTCTGTGTCTCCGTGCCTGCGGTGGCTGACTTTCGGGTTTTGAGACTTTCCGCTCTTCCATCTTAAATTTCAAATCTCGAATTGCATAGCTTTATCCAATCGCAAATCAAAAATCGAAAATCGCGAATTCCCTCCGGTTTGCCAGTCGCTTTCTCGTTGCGTTAGAGTAATTTCGTTGTGCGAAAGAGGAGTTGGAAATCAAAACCGAGGCGGCAGGAGGATGCTGAGTCTTCGGAGAAACCGCCGCGCCCGCTGGACCCGGAAAAGGCCCGCACGCGGACGATGCAGCGCGCGGCCAAGCTGCTCGCAGCCAAGCCTCGCTCGATTGCGGAGCTGCGCGAGCGGCTGCTTGAAAAGCAGTGGACCAACGAGGCGGCTGTTGATGAGGTGATTGCCAAACTGAGCGAATACGGCTATCTCAATGACGAGCGTTTCGCCTTTAGCTTTGCTTCCTACAAAGTGCGGCAAAAGCCCGTGGGCCGACAGCGTCTGCAACGCGATTTGAAGCTCAAGAAGATTGACAAAGAAACTGCTGACGAGGCGCTGAGGCTCGTTTTTGACGAAACGCCCGAAGCGGAGTTGATAGACCGTGCGATAGAAAAGCGCACGCGGCTGCGCGGTCGCCCATCTACGCGCGCAGAGACCAAGAGCCTCTTCGACCACCTGCTGCGGCAGGGCTTCTCCTATGAGCTGGTCTCGCAAAAGGTGCGTGCCCTCGCCAGCGCGGATTTTGATGAAGAGGATGCTTCAGCCGATACAGAGTCAGGCTGAAGCAAGAAGCCTGCCGACCCCTCATCTCTGGTCCAGTTCTCACCGGTCCACGCATACTGTCCCCAAGCTCCTCCCTGCCGAAGTTGATTTTTAGCTTTCCGGCGTTGTTTCGCTGATGCGCTCTACGCGTGTTAAACTTGATGTTTATGTTAAAGGGTTAGGATTTGACCGAGATGAATAAAATGACAGGAAACGAGATTAGACAGGCATTTTTGGATTACTTCGAGCAGCGCGGACATCGCGTTGTGCGCTCAAGCCCGTTGCTTCCGGCCAACGACCCGACGCTGCTTTTTACTAACGCCGGGATGAACCAGTTTAAGGATGTCTTTCTGGGTCTTGAAAAGCGCGATTATGTGCGCGCGGTCTCTTCGCAGAAGTGCGTCCGCGCGGGCGGCAAACACAACGACCTCGACGAGGTTGGCAGGACGGCTCGCCATCATACCTTCTTCGAGATGCTCGGCAATTTCTCCTTCGGCGATTACTTCAAGCGCGAAGCCATACAGTATGCCTGGGATTTTCTGGTCCACCAGCTCAAGCTAGACCCCGAAAGGATGTGGTTTACGGTCTTCGCTGGCGACGATGAAGTCGGGGCTGATGATGAATCCGCCGCGCTCTGGGTGGAAGCAGGTGCGCGCCCCGAGCGTGTTCTTCGTTTTGGACGCAAAGACAATTTCTGGCAGATGGCGGAGACTGGACCATGCGGCCCGAACTCTGAGATCAACTATTACCTCGGCGAGCATCCGGAAGACCCTGAGTTTAATCGAGCCGATCTGGTCAACGGGCCGGGCGATACGACGATGGAGATTTGGAATCTGGTCTTTATGCAGTACAACCGCGTAGAGACTGGTCCAGGCCAGTACAGGCTTGAGCCGCTGCCCGCGCCATCGGTTGATACGGGCGCAGGGCTGGAACGCCTCGCCGTCGTTCTTCAGGATGTTAAGTCGAACTACGACACGGACCTCATCCGCCCGATTACGGAATTTATAGCGCAGCTCTCAAGCAGAGTTTATGACCCGGAATCGCAGGAAGGCTTTGCCATGCGCGTCATCGCGGACCACGCGCGCACGACGGCCTTTGCCATCGCCGACGGCATCCTGCCCGGCAACGAGGGGCGCAACTACGTCCTGCGCAAGATCATGCGTCGCGCCATCTATCATGGCCGCCACGCGCTCCAACTCAATGATGCCTTTTTTTACAAGGTGACGGAATTCGTCGTCGAGCAGATGCACGCGGCCTATCCGGAGTTGTTGGCCTCGCGTGAATTCATAGAGCGCATGGTCCGGCTGGAAGAAGAACGCTTCGGCTCTACTCTCACAGTCGGGTTGCAAAAGCTCGACGCGCTCTTCTCCGTCACGAATGAAGGCCGGATGCCCGACTACAAAGAACTCGCGCGTCTCTACGACACCTTCGGCACGCCGCGCGATCTTGTACGCGTCTCTCTGGAAGAACGCGGCTTCGAGCTTGAAGAGTCTGCCTTCAATGAATCTTTTGACGCGGCCCTCAGAGAGATGCAGCAGACCGGCGCTCGCGCACACGAGGATGCGCGCGCCAAAGCCAGACCTGTTTATGCCTCTGTCTTCGAGCGCGTTGGCACGAGCGAGTTTACAGGTTACGAGGAGACGCGTACTGATGGAGCGCGCGTCGTCGCGCTCGTGAAGGGCGATGAAGAAGTAGCTGAATTGAACGAAGGCGACGAAGGCGAGGCTATTCTTGACCGCACACCATTCTACGCGGAATCCGGCGGGCAGGTCGGCGACACCGGCAGCTTCATCACAGGCAGCGTGTACGCAGTCGTCAACGATACTGTCTCGCCCTTGAGCGGGCTGATCGTTCATCGCGTCGCGGTTGAGCGCGGCGCTTTGCGCGTCGGGCAGGAAATCACCGCGCAGGTTGATACTGAGAAGCGCGATGCGACGCGACGCAATCACACGGCGACGCACCTTATGCACGCGGCGCTGCGCGAAGTCCTCGGCGCGCACGTCAAGCAAGCAGGCTCTGTCGTCGCGCCTAACTATCTGCGCTTCGACTTTACGCATTACCAGCCCCTGACGCGCGACGAGGTGGCCGAGATAGAGCGTCTGGTCAATTATCACATCCTGCGTAATGAGCGCGTGCAGACGGACGAGCTACCGCTTGAAGAGGCCATGCGTTCGGGCGCGATGGCGCTGTTTGGTGAAAAATATGCGGAGAAGGTGCGCGTGCTGTCAGTGCCGGGCGTGTCGGGCGATGCCTTCTCGAAAGAGCTGTGCGGCGGCACGCACGTTCGCGCGACGGGCGACATCGGACTCTTCAAGATTGTCAGCGACGAGTCCATAGCTTCGGGCACGCGCCGCATCAGGGCCGTGACGGGCGCGGACGCGCTCTCGCGTTTTCAGGAGACGGAAGCCCTTGTGGACCAGTTGACGGGCGAGCTGCGCATCTCGCGTCATGACCTGCCCGTGACGATCGGGCGGCTTCAGGAAGAACTGAAGAAGGCGCGGCGTGAAGCAGACGAGCTGCGTTTGAAGCTGGCGAGCGGCGGCGGCGCTCAGACCTCATCAAACGGCGACGAAGCGCGCGAGGTCAAGGGAGGCGTGCGCGTGCTGGCGCGCGAGGCGAGCGGGCTTGATGCGGCAGGCATGCGACAGCTTTCGGATAGGCTGCTGGCGCAGGTCAAATCCGGCATTGTCGTGCTCGGTCGCAGCAATGAAGGTAAGGTCTCGCTCATCGTCCGTACTTCGCCGGACCTCTTGAAGCGTGTCCCTGCGGGACAGGTCATCAAAGAGCTTGCGCCCATCATCGGCGGGCGCGGCGGCGGTAAGCCCGACATGGCAGAAGGCGGCGGCTCGCAGCCCGAAAAACTAAAGGAAGCCCTCGAAGCAAGCTACGGCGTTGTCGAACGCCTCCTCGGGTAAGCTTGCCGCCCAAGGGCAAAAGCTTATCGGAGAAGAGGCGAACATTCTCCTCTCATCCTCCGAATGCGAAAAGCGATTGAGCGTGTCTCTTCTATTTGAGAGACGCGCTCAATCGCTTTTACTTTATCTCAATCCAGGGGAGAGCAGAGTTGCTCACGCCTTCGCGCAAGCCTTGCTCATGCCTTACATGGCTTTTTGCTTGTCCGTCAGCGTGATGCTCATCTTTTCGAGCGTGGCGCGATTGAGCGTGCCCGTTATCTTAATCCCCTCCGTCTGCTGGTATTGCTTCAATCCGGCACGTGTGCTGGCATCGAGTTTCCCCGTCTGTTCCCCTTGATAGAAACCGCGCTGCTTGAGAATCGCCTGCGCCTGCTTAATCTGCTCCTTGCTGGCGCGAAAGATTGGGCCGCGCTTTTTCGTATTTGAATTTGTGCTCTGCGCGCTGGAGGTATTGGCCTGCGTTGGCCCGCATGGCGTGGCCCGGGCCACGGAAAAAGCACAGAGGATCGCCAGTGAGGCGGCAATTATTCTTTTCATTTTGTCTCCTTAGAGTGAGGCGCGCCGAAAGAGCGCGCGGGTTTATTGTGTGTGAGAAATAGAGATAAAGCCCTCGTATCATACTACCGCTGTCAAGACCCTGTGGGCTACCCGAGCAGATTTCGTTCGGCTCTCCGGCAGAAACCGGATGCCAACTTAAAACCCTGCATATATTGAGATTAAACGGTTGTTATAAACTTGTTGTTATATTCCAACCCGCATGTTATGATCCGTAATGTCTTTGAGGGCAGCGCTTTTCGGCGCTCCTCTTGAGGCTTCAACAACCCACTGCTCCACTTCACTTCAAGCGCCCCGCCTGGGGCAGTTGCCATTATCGAATCCAGAACTTGGTGAGTAGCATGAAAAAGTCTCTTCTGATGTGCGTCCTGGCGCTCATTTACGCTTCTTCAGCCGCGGCGCAGTCTGCGGCCTATCGCTTTGATAATTTTGATACACGCAACGGCGTGCGCGTTGAAACTGTGCCGACGACCGCCATTCTTCCGCCATCCAAGACCGTTCGCAGGACTTCCAAGATCATCACGCCGGTCAAGAATGCGCCAACGATGAAGGCTGCGCCAGTGGCTGAGGTACAGACGCTCGGGTTAGGAATGGCTGTGGCCCGTTCGCTCGACGGGTTTACGACGGGCAATCCGAGTGTGGATGCGATTATTGTCGAAGCGGGCACGCGTCATGGCGTTGACCCTGTGCTGATTTACGCGCTGATGCACCAGGAATCATCCTTCAAACAGCGCGCCGTGTCCTACAAGGGTGCGCGCGGGCTGATGCAGTTGATGCCGGGGACGGCTGCGCGCTTTGGCGTCTCGAACATCTTCGACGCGCGACAGAATATAGAAGGCGGGACACGCTATCTGAAATTTCTGCTCAATCTCTTTAACGGCGACGTGGCGCTGGCGCTGGCGGGCTATAATGCGGGCGAGGGCGCGGTCATCAAGTATGGCTGGCGCATTCCGCCCTACAATGAAACGCAGGAATATGTCCGTCGCATCTCAAGGCGCTACTCCCTGATGCGCGACCCCCAGACGGCCAGCCATGCGCGCCGCGTTGTGACTACGCAGGTCGCGAGCGTCAAAAAAGAGTCTGTCCCTTTGACGCTTTATGAGCGCGAGATTTATGCCGTGCGGCTGCCTGACGGAAGACTCCAGCTCGTCAGCCGGTAAGGGGCAGCGGCCCTGTCAGCAGCCATTGGAACGAGGCGGAATCTTT
>DASWMI010000172.1:0-26370 GCA_036399835.1 Pyrinomonadaceae bacterium
CGCTTCTTCGGCAAACTCCTCAAGCAGCGCGAGTCCGCCGCTCGCGTCGCCGCCCGCGCCGTGCAGCAGCAGGACCAGCGCTGGCGGGCGCTCCAGTGCGTAGCTTGACGGAACATAAAAGAGTCCGTCGCGCCCTTCGCCAATCTCAAGCCTGTGCAGCCCCTTTGTTGTCGATGAGGTCTCGCCGATAGAGAGTGGACGCGCCAGTAGTCTGCCCTCAAGTGCCGCCTCGCTGATTGTCTGCGGCTCTCTGCTTCTTCTTCTGCCCCACATCAAGCTTCCCCCTTAGCTCTTTCTCAAAGTACATCCGACGCGGATAAAAAAGGTCCACGAGCGCGAAAGGCCGACCGTCTAGCCCAGACGCTGCGCCAGCAGCCAAGGAAGAAGCTCCTTTTCGGCGAGCGTCTTGAGCCAGACGTTATGCCCGACGCCAGCATACTCGCTATAACGCACACTACCCTTGTTGGCCTTGAGCGCCGCGACCATCTGCCTGGATTCTTCGACGGGCACGACCGGGTCTTCCGCGCCGTGAAAGACCCACACGGGCGTTGGTCCAACTTTACGCGCAATCGGGGCAAACCGCTCGCCACTTTGCAAGGGGCTGCCTCCGCAGATCGAGACAATGGCGGCAAACCTTCCCTCATGCTGCGAGGCCAGATGCCACGCTCCATAGCCTCCCATCGAAACGCCTGTCAGGTAGACGCGCCCCCTGTCCGCTCCAAACTCCGCGATGGTCTGGTCCAATTCCTGCATCACCATCTGGTCCATCTTGGAGTCTGTCCAGTAGCTTCCCTTTTGACATTGCGGGAGCAGTATGACGGCGGGCACTTGCTCAAGATAGTGTCGGGCCATGGCGCCCGCGGCCCCGCTCGTGGGCACAAAGCCGCCCGTCCCGCGCTGGCCTATCCCGTGCAGAAAAATGATGACGGGCGGATTCTTTTGCCCCGCCAGCCTGGAGGGAATAAAGACTTGATAGCTGTAAGACTCTTTCCCCAGGCTGACCTGCCGTGACAGCAGCCCCGCCTGTTGTCCTTCCACAGCGCCGGACGCGCTGCCCGCCAGCAGCCCGCCGACAATCAATGACAGTAATCCTTTATTCATCACTTGATAATTGTCCTTCCCATAGTTCTCTTTAGTGGCACGCGGACGATTCGGTGTTGCCTGCGATTTTAGATGGCCGGACCACTGAGCGCATCCGCGATAAACTGCGGCGGAGGACTGACGGGCTTGCCTTCCATATTGACGAAGATGCCGAGCGAGTATTCACGCGCGAGCAGCCTGTCTCTGTTAACGCAGTAGATTTCATGTGTCCATGCGCCGCGCACGCGGCCCAGCTCGCAGACCCAGCTCCTGACCTCAATCTCGTCGTTGTCGAAAGCAGGCTCGAAATACTCTATGTCGTGGCCGCCCTGAAGCGCCAGCCAGCCTTCCTCGCGCGTCTGCTCGACGGCGTGGCCGCTTGAGCGCAGCGCATCAAAGTATGCCTGCTCGACCCAGTTCAGGTAGACGGCGTGATTGACGTGCCGCGCAGTATCAAGCTCGTAGGTCTGCACGCGGCGATTCATGCGGTAGCGATAAGCGTCTTCGACGAGCTGCGGTCTCTGCAAGCGTATGCCGAGTTCTTCCTGCTCGCCCGTCGGCTCGAAGGCCTCGGTGATCTCTGCGGGCAGGCGTGCCAGAGCGCCCGACTTCAAATCCAGATAGACCCAGTTGACGCGAGCGCGTGCGACGCGTGCGCCGTCAACGCCGCGCGTGATGAGATATTCGCGCGTCGAGCTGACGCGCCGCACGTCCGAAATCCAGGTCTCGACATCCAGCTCATCGCCGTACTTCGCCTGTAGATAATAGCGGACAGAGAGCCTGCGTATGACCCATGAAGTCCCGTGCGCGCGATACCAGGCTGGACCAAAGCCCGCGTCGGCTGAAGCTTCGATGGCCGCCTCCTGCATGTAGTTGACGTAGACAGCATTATTGACGTGGCCGAAAGAGTCCAGCTCATAATGGCGCACGCGAAAGCGCCGCGTGTATCGTCGCATCTCACTCCCTCAAGAAAAGCTAGAAGCCCGAGCCTCTTATTGTTAAGAGAAGAAACGAAAATTCGCAACCCGCTATTCGCCGCCGACATCCAAAATGTCTGCTATCATCAGAGACATCTCTTTTCCCGGGATGTCAACAACTTTTGAAAGCGGCACAGTTGGAAGATTGATGAAGCGCTTTGACGTGATCGTGATTGGCGGGGGAGCGGCGGGCCTCTTCTGCGCGATTGAAGCAGGCAAGCGCGGACGCAGCGTGCTGGTCCTGGAGCACAACGAGAGCGTCGGAAAGAAGATTAGAATCTCCGGCGGAGGCCGCTGCAACTTCACCAACCTTTATACCTCGCCCGCCAACTTCATCTCCTCAAACCCGCATTTTTGCAAGTCTGCGCTGGCGCGCTACACGCCTGCGGATTTCGTCGCGCTCGTCGAAAAACACGGGATACGTTATCACGAGAAGAAGCTGGGCCAGTTGTTCTGCGACGGCAGCGCGCAGTTGATTATCAAGATGCTGCTCGAAGAATGCAGGCTGGCCGGTGTAGAGGTCCTCTGCCACTGCTTTGTGCGCGGCGTCATCAGGGATAGCTCGTTTGTCATCGAAACCAACCGGGGCGATTTCACTTCCCAGTCTCTCGTCGTGGCGACGGGCGGGTTATCCATCCCAACTCTTGGCGCGAGTGATTTCGGTTATCGGCTGGCTCAACAGTTCGGTTTGAAGACGAGAGAGACGAGACCCGCGCTGGTCCCTTTGACTTTTGCTACGGGAAAACTTGAACGACTCAAACAGTTGAGCGGGATTTCCGTTGATGCCGTGGCGAGCTGCAACGGCGCCGAGTTTAGAGAAAACATTCTGCTGACGCACAGGGGCTTGAGCGGACCTGCCATCCTGCAAGTCTCCTCCTACTGGAAAGAGGGCGATGCCGTCACTCTGGACCTGCTGCCGCAGAGGGATGCTTACGAGATACTGTCTGCCAATCGTCACAACGGCTTGGAACTCGCCAGCCTGCTCAGCCGCTTTTTGCCGCGTCGCTTCGCACAAGCCTGGTGCGAACTCTTCGCGCCGCCAGCGCCCTTCGGACAACTGACGGAGACGGAGTTGCGGCGCATCGCGCAAGAGCTTCATCAATGGCGGCTTCAGCCCGACGGCACGGAAGGATACAGGAAGGCCGAAGTGACGGTCGGCGGGCTGGATACGGACCAGCTCTCTTCAAAGACGATGGAAGTTAAAGGTGTACCGGGTCTCTTTTTCGTCGGAGAGGTTCTGGATGTAACGGGTCATCTTGGCGGCTACAACTTTCAGTGGGCCTGGGCCTCTGGCTTTGCCGCGGGCCAGTATGCCTGAACAACTCTCGCGGGCTATCAACGGTTAATCTCTTTCAATGCATCGCCGCCCTCGGTTTCCGGTCCAGCATCTACTCTATGTCTCGTCTTTTTGAATCCACTTGTCCAGGGCGGGCGGCCTGTAGCTCGTCATGGAACTCAATAATTGGTCCAGACCGGATTCGACCAGCACGAGCGAGCGATGGATGGGGCGGACAAACTGCTCCGTCACGGCCCTGTCGAAGAGGGCCAGCAAGGGGTCGTAGTAGCCGTCAACGTTGAGCAGGCCGCAGGGCTTGCGTTGCAGCCCCAGTTGCGCCCAGGTCAACACTTCGCAGAACTCTTCAAATGTGCCGTAGCCTCCGGGGAGCGCGATGAAAGCGTCTGACAGCTCGGCCATCAAAGCCTTGCGCTCGTGCATAGAGCCGACGATATGAAGCTCGGTCACCCCCTGGTGGGCCACCTCCCTGGCTTCGAGCGCCTGCGGAATGATGCCAATCACTTCGCCTCCGGCTGCGAGCGCGGCATCGGCTACGGCACCCATCAACCCTACGCGCCCCCCGCCGTAAACCACGGCTATCCCTTCGCGCGCGAGCGTCTGGCCCGTTCGCCTCGCAGCCTCCGCGTATGAAGCGCGTGCGCCGCTGTTCGAGCCGCAAAAGACACAGATTCTTTTCATAAGGTTTAAGTCTCTATTCCTTCGTCAGCGATTGAAGCACATGCGCCCGCTTATTGCACAGGGAAGACGGGTACGAGCGCAAGGGGCGGAGCATCGCCAGCGTAGAGCACGCGTTCAAGAAAGAGACCCGAAGGCGGCGCGGTCCAGGCCGCAGGCTCATTGCTGTAGCTCTCAAGCAGCTCATGAAAACGCTCAAGCGTGATCGCGCCCCGGCCCACCTCGACCAGCGTCCCCGTCAGCCGCCGGACCATCTTCCAGAGAAAATGGCTCGCGCCTATCCTGAGCAGGATGAGCTGTCCGCTCATCTTCAACTCCGCCGTGGAAATCTGGACCAGCGTCGAGCTTTGCTCTTCCGGACTCTCGCAGAAGGAGCGGAAATCATGCCTGCCCGCGAGCATTTGACAGCCTTCCTGCATCGCACGCACGTTGAGTTTGTCTCTCACCCACCAGACGTAAGACTTGCCGAAGGCCGTCCGCCGTGTAGAAATCTGGTAGAGATAGTAGCGCGAGAGGGCATCATGCCGGGCATGAAAGCTCGCGCTCGCAGGCTCTACACCGAGCAGGTTGATGTCATGCGGGAGCAGGCTGTTGATGCCAATCTGAAGCCTCCTGGCGTTGACCGATTTAAGCGGCCCGCGAACCCTCATGTGCGCCACCTGCCTGAGCGCGTGGACCCCTGCATCCGTCCGGCCAGCGCCGCCAATCTCGACCTTGCTCTTCAAGAAGGTCTCGGCGGCTCTCAGCAGCTCTCCCTGCACGGTGCGCGCGTGCGGCTGCTTTTGCCATCCGCCATAGCGTGTCCCCTCATACTCTATCTCTAGCCTCCAATTCGGCATGCGCTACCTCTTCCGAGATTCCCTGTGAATCAATCGCTCCTCTTTGATGAACGTGAATCCGGCTTCATACTTTATAATATTCTGTCGGCAAAAGAACGTCAGGTGGACCAGACATTGGAATGCAGAACAGGATGCGGCGCGTGCTGCATCGCCCCCTCAATTTCGTCTTCCATACCGGGGATGCCGCAGGGCAAGGCGGCGGGCGTGCGCTGCGTGCAATTAACTGAAGATGCGCGCTGCCTGTTGTTCGGAAAACCTGAGCGCCCCGAAGTCTGCAAGAGCCTACGTCCCTCAGAGGAGATGTGCGGGCAGACGGCGCGCGAAGCCCTCGTCACGCTCACGCTGCTTGAAAGAGCCACGCTGCCCGCCAGCGCGTCAAAGGCTTCAAGCTAACTCTTGCCCTGAAGCCTTCGTCGTTATTTGATGACTACTTCCAAAGAGATTCCGTATAATCCGACGGGCCGGAAAAGCGATTTCGCGGGCCGCGTTCTTTTGAGAGATTCTGAAGGAGAAGACGATGCAGACAAGAGAGCTGGGAAAAAGCGGGCTCAAGGTTTCGGCGCTCGGTTTGGGTTGTATGGGGATGTCGGAGTTTTACGGCGAGCGCAATGATGATGAGTCCATTGCGACAATCCATCGCGCGCTGGAACTGGGCATCAACTTTCTGGATACGGCTGACATGTACGGCGTAGGGCATAACGAGGAGCTGGTCGGGCGCGCGATTCGAGACAGGCGCGAGCGCGTCGTGCTGGCGACCAAGTTTGGCAACGTGCGCGGCAAGGACGGGAGCTTTCTCGGCGTCAACGGGAGACCCGAATATGTGAGAGAGGCTTGCACGGCTTCGCTCAAACGTCTGGGCGTGGACGTGATTGATCTCTATTACCAGCATCGCGTTGACCCGCAGGTCCAGATTGAAGAGACCGTCGGAGAGATGAAGCGGCTCGTCGAAGAAGGCAAGGTACGTTTCCTGGGTCTCTCTGAAGCTTCGGCTGAAACGGTCAGGCGCGCGCACGCGGTCCATCCGATTGCCGCCTTGCAAAGTGAATATTCGCTGTGGACGCGCGAGGTCGAAGATGAGATTCTGCCCGCCTGCCGCGCTCTGGGAATCGGGTTCGTCGCCTACAGCCCATTGGGTCGCGGCTTTCTGACCGGACAGTTCAGAAGCGCGCAGGACCTCGCCCCGGACGACCGCCGGCGTATGTTCCCGCGTTTTCAGGAAGAGAACTTCGAGCAGAATATGCGGCTCGTCGAGCGCGTCGAGGAGATCGCCGCGGCGAAGGGCTGCACGCCCGCGCAGTTGGCTCTCGCCTGGGTGCTCGCGCAGGGTAAAGATATAGTTCCCATCCCGGGAACAAAGCGTCGCAAGTATCTGGAAGAGAACTCGAAGGCCGCGGAAATTCAGTTGAGCCGGCCAGAGCTTGAGCGCATCAACGAGGTGGCGCGGCCCGAACTGGTCGCGGGGCTGCGGTATCCGGAAGCGGCGATGAACTCTGTCAATCGCTAAAAGAGCGAAAAGGTGAAAGACAAGCGATGTCTTCTTCGGACAGTGGCGGGGAACATAAAGAGCTTGAAGAGTCGCGGCCTGCGGCTGCTGCTGCTCCGTTTGAGAGCCGCGTCAACTATCAGGAGTTGTTCGAGAATGCCGACGACATCATCTACACGCACGATCTGGAAGGCCACTATGCCTCCTTTAATAAGGCCGTCGAGCGCGTCGCCGGATACACGCAGGAAGAGGCCGTCAGGCTGAGTTTCCTGGAAGTCATCGCGCCGGAATATCGCTCGCTCGCGCGCGAGATGATGATGCGTAAGCTGAGGGGCGAAGATGTCACGCGCTACGAGCTGCAACTGATAAGCAAAGACGGGCGCAGGGTCTGGCTGGAGATTAACAGCCAGCTTATCTATAAGGACGGCAAGCCTGTCGGCGTGCAGGGCATCGCGCGCGACATCACTCGCCGCAAGCACGCGCAGGAAGCGCAGGAATTTCTCAGCGAAGCCGGACGCATCATCGCTTCCTCGCTCGACTATCAGGCGACGCTCTCCAGCGTGGCGCGGATGGCCGTCCCCAACCTGGCAGACTGGTGCGCCATTGATCTCTTCCAGGAAGACGGAGAACTCAAGCGGCTGGCCGTGGCCCACGTTGACCCGGCCAAGATTGAGTGGGCCAACGAGCTGCAACGCCGTTACCCGCAGGACATGAACGAGCCGCAGGGACTCCCCAACGTACTGCGCACGGGCCGCTCTGAGATTTACCCGGAAATTTCCGACGAGCTGCTGGTCGCCGCCGCCAGGGACGCAGAGCATTTGCAGATTATGCGCGAGATAGGCATCACCTCCGCGATGATCGTCCCGCTTTTGGCGCACGGGCGCACGCTCGGCGCGATCACCTTTATCTCAGCCGAATCGGGCCGCCGCTACGGCGATGACGACCTCAAGCTGGCCGAGAACTTGGCCGACCGCGCGGCGCTGGCGATTGACAACGCGCGGCTTTACCAGAGCGTGCAGGAAGCCAGCCGGATCAAGGATGAGTTTCTCGCCACGCTCTCGCATGAATTGCGCACGCCGCTGACAGCCATCCTCGGCTGGGCCATCATGCTCCGCACGGACAGCTTCGACCGTGAGACGACGATGCGCGCGCTCGAAACCATAGAGCGCAACGCGCGGGCGCAGACGCAGATTGTCGAAGATGTCCTTGATGTCTCGCGTATCATCACCGGCAATCTGCGACTGGACATACGCCCTGTCGAAATCAGCTCGGTGATAGAGGCTTCGATAGAAACCATACGCCCGACGGCTGAAGCCAAAGGCATCGCTCTCAAGACTCTCGTTGACCCCGCCGCCGAGACCATCTCTGCCGACCCCGCTCGTCTTCAACAGGTGCTCTGGAATCTGCTCTCCAACGCCGTCAAGTTTACGCCCTCGGGCGGCAGCGTAGAGGTCAGAGTCGGTCGCGCAGGCGCGCAGGCTATGATTGAGGTCAGCGATACGGGAGAGGGCATCAGCGCAAGGTTTCTGCCGCATGTCTTTGACCGCTTTCGCCAGGCCGACGGAGCTATCACGAGAAGACACGGCGGGCTGGGATTAGGACTCGCCATCGTGCGTCATCTGGTCGAGCTGCACGGCGGGACTGTTCGCGCCGCCAGTTCTGGTCCAGGTCTCGGCTCGACCTTCACGCTCACACTTCCGCTCATGCCCGCCCGGCAGGACGAGGAAAACGATGCGCGCTCAAACACTCTGTTGACCGGAGCGTCCGCGCCGCCGGAGAGCCTGCCCGCGCTGCATGGCTTGAGCGTCCTTGTGGTCGAAGATGAAGATGATACGCGCGAGGTCTTGACGACGATGTTGGAGAGCAGAGGGGCAAGCGTCCTGATGGCTTCGTCAGCGGCAGAGGGACTCAAGCTATTGTTAGACGCCCGGCCTCATCTCTTAATCAGCGACATCGGGATGCCGGATGAAGACGGCTACGTTTTTATACGCAGGGTGCGCTCGCTGGAGATGGAAGGAGCCGGAAAAATACCGGCCATCGCGCTCACGGCCTATGCCAGGGAAGAAGACCGTATGCACGCTTTGCTGGCCGGTTATCAAGTACACGTCGCGAAACCCATCAACCCTGCTGAGCTACTCACCGTCGTCGCCAGCCTCGCCGGATTGACGGGCAGAAGTTAGCCCGCTCCCTTTTAACAACCCGCCGCCCGCTATTCACGCCGCCAGCTTTAGGGAAAAGCTCGCCTCGCATGATCACCCGCGGCGGGTGATTTTGTTTTACGATGGCTAAGTTTTTGAGCGCGTGCGTCCGATCTCGACAAAGACTGTGCGTTTGGTGTTGGCTGGCGCGGCAGTGCGCTGGTCCGTGCTGCAACTGCCGCATCCGGTCGCGCAGGAAGCCGCGTCGCTTTTGCCCGCGCGGAATGCTCGCAGCCGCGACCATGCGCGCCGCGCGACGTAAGTGGTCGCCGCGAGGATGATGAGGGCGACTGCAATCGCCTGCCAGTTGAGCATACGCATTAGTTGAATCCGAGCCAGCGCCCGCCCTGAAAGGTAATCAACGAAGCTATGTAAGCGAGCACGGTCATGTAAGCGACCATAAAGAGCGGCCAGCGCCAGGAGTTGGTCTCGCGTCGCACGATGGCGACGGTTGACATACATTGGCAGGCGAGCACGAAGAAGACCATCATCGAAAGCGCGACGAGCGGCGTCCAGGCCCTGCTCCCGTCCGGTCGCTTCGCCTCGCGCACGGCCTTGATGAGAGAATCTGTCTGCGCCTCGTCGCCATCGCCAGCGTTATAGATGATGCTCAGGGTCGCAACTAGCGTCTCGCGCGCGGCGAAAGAAGAGATGAGCGCTACTCCCATCTTCCAATCGAAGCCGAGCGGCGCGATAAAGGGTTCTAAAAGACGACCCCCCCGCCCTGCGAAACTGTTGCGCAACTGCTCGCCATGCTTATCGCTCACCGCTGCTGCTGTCTGCTGCGCCTGAGTCTCTGGCCTTGAATTGTCAGTCGTGCCCGCCGTGCCTGAGTTGTTCTCAACGGCAGCCGCTGGCGCGCTCACTTGCTCGTGCGCGTTTGAGCGCGGAAAGGTGGCGAGCGCCCAGAGGATAATCGAGATGGCTAGGATGACCGTGCCCGCGCGTTTGAGGAAAAGCCCCGCGCGCGTCAGCATGACCTGCACGATGGAGAGAGGATTGGGCCAGCGATAGGGCGGCAACTCAAGAACTAAGGGCGGCGCGGGCGATTTCAAAATCGTGTGCTTTAAAATCCACGCGACGCAGATGGCGACCGTTATCCCCAATAGGTACATCGCCATAATCATCAACGCGCCGACAGAGACAAGGCCGAACAGCTTCTGGCCCGAAAAGAATGCCGCGATCATCAGCGTGTAGACGGGCAGCCGCGCGGAGCAGCTCATGAAGGGCGCGATCATGATGGTCGCCAGACGGTCTTTCGGGTTGTCAATCGTGCGCGTCGCCATGATGCCCGGAATCGCACAGGCAAAGCTGCTCAGGAGCGGCATAAAGGCTTTGCCGTGCAGACCTACTCCGCGCATCAGCCTGTCCATCAGGAAGGCCGCGCGCGACATATAGCCTGTATCTTCCAGAATCGCTATAAAGAAGAAGAGCAACAGAATCTGCGGCAGAAAGACGACTACGCCGCCGACTCCCGCAATCACCCCGTCAACCAGCAGGTCCGCCAGCAGCCCCTCCGGGAGCATTGCGCGCACCATGTCGCCGAGCACGCCGAAACCCTGGTCCAGCAAGTCCATCGGCAGCTTGGCCCAGGAGAAGATGGCTTGAAAGACGAGCAGCATAATCGTGATGAGAATCAGAGGCCCGAAGAGTTTATGCGTCAGGATGCGGTCAATGCGTTCGGAGGTCGAGAGGCTCGGAGCATTATCAGCGCCGCCGACGGCTTCGCTTGCGACCCTTTCGATAAAGTCATAACGCGCCAGCAGAGGCTCTTGCCACCATCGCGGATTGCCCGTCGAGAGACGCTCGCGCGCGCGCGCGACCGCTGCGCGACGCTGCTCCTCCAAAGGCAGCTCGTCAACATAAAGCTCGCGTATGGCGTTATAGCGTGCCTCTAAACCTTTCTCCGTGCCGAGCAGTTCTTCCAGCTCTTTTTCCGCTCTTTCCGAGAGAGGCCAGGCCGTGCTCGCTCGGCTTTCCGTCGCGGCTTCTATCACCGCAGAGGCGAGCGCGTCCGTGCCCTCGCGCCTGGCAGCCCTGACCGGCACGACTCTCAGGCCCAGGGTCTTTGAGAGCCGCTCGGCGTTGATTTCAAGATGACGGCGCTCCGCCATATCAACCATCGTCAGGGCCAGCACAACGGGCAGGCCATACTCCATGAGCTGCGTGACGAGATAAAGATTACGCTCAAGGTTGGTCGCGTCAACGACCGCGACGATGACATCCGGCGCTGGCAGGTTCTGTATGCGGCCCGTCAGGACGTTGCGAGCTATCTCTTCATCGAGCGAGGAAGCGTCAAGGCTGTAGAGGCCGGGCAGGTCAATGAGACGCGCGGGGGGCGTGGCGGGCGCGAGCGTCCAGGCTCCCTCTTTGCGCTCGACCGTCACGCCAGGATAGTTGGCGACCTTCTGCCTGAGTCCGGTCAGGGCATTAAAGAGCGTCGTCTTGCCTGAGTTCGGATTGCCCGCCAGCGCCACCGTCAGAGACCTTGAGACGCGCGGCGCATCTGCTTTCGGAAGCTGTTCGGACAGGGAAGGGGATTCGAGGATACTGCTCATAGTGAAGTGAAATGCGACGAGTCAGGCTTGACGAAAGCGGCTCTCTTCAACTGCTCTCTTAAACTTGAGAGACGCTGCCTCAGGCTTCTGCGCTGATGACGGAGATCATCTCTGCTTCGCTGCGGCGCAGCGCCAGATGATAGCCGCGCACGCGGACCTCTAAAGGATCGCCGAGCGGAGCGGACTTGATGACGCGAATCGGCGCTCCGGGAATGACTCCCATCTCCATCAGACGGCGCGGCATAGAGCCTGTGCCATTGACGGCGACGACGCGCGCCTGTACGCCTACGGGCAACCCGGCCAGCGTCGAAGTCTGCTTCTCGTCAGCTTCCGTAAAGGAGAGATTCTGGATGGCGATTTCGTTGAGCATGATTTGTGGACCGTTTTTATTAAGCTCGGAAAATTTATCAAAACTCTGAGCGGGCGAGCGTGCCTTGCGCGCACTCTCAGACCGCATCTCTAAGATAGCCGAAATGAAATTAAATTTCAATTTCAAAGGGTCGGGGAGCAGCTTCGGTTCTCTCAATCGCTCAGCCTGGGGTCAGCGTGCGCGCTTTCTGTGCTTTGACGAGTGCCGTTTGCAAGCTCGCTAGCGCGCTTAATTGAACTCAGTTAGAATGTGGTTTGTTAAGCTGTGGTGAACTTCAGAGATCGAACCTGCCAGTCAACGGCTCTCGTTTCGCGTGCAGGCGTTAAAGCTTGAGAGCAGCATGAGCACACCCATCCCCCAGGGCACTCGTCTGGGCCACTATGAAATCAGGTCTCGCATCGGCGCGGGCGGTATGGGTGAGGTCTACCTGGCACGCGACCTACAACTGGACCGCACGGTCGCCCTCAAAATCCTGCTCGCCAGGATGGCCCAAACTTCTAAAGGCTTGAGCCGTTTTACGCAGGAGGCAAGGTCTGCGTCGAAACTCAATCACCCGAACGTCTCGCATATTTATGAGTTGGGAGAGCAGGCTGGCTATAGCTTTATCGCGATGGAGTATGTCGAAGGCAAGACGCTTAGGCAGCTGATGAGCGATACGGAGCTGGACCTGGAAACCGTGCTCGACATCGGCGCGCAGGTCGCCAACGCTCTGGCGGCGGCGCACGCCGCGGGGATCGTGCATCGTGATATTAAGCCGGAGAATATCATGGTGCGAACGGACGGGCTGGTCAAAGTCCTGGACTTCGGAATCGCCAGGAATACCGTGCAGCAGTCTGCGCTGCCTGAAGCCCCGACCGTGATTGATACCAACCCTGGCGTCGTGCTCGGCACTTCCTTCTACATGTCGCCGGAGCAGGTGCGCGGCCTGGAGGTTGACGCGCGCGCAGACATCTGGAGTCTCGGGATAGTGCTTTTCGAGATGCTCACGGGGCAAGTGCCCTTTGAAGGCGAGACCCCGATTGATGTCGCCCTCGCCATTCTGGATAAAGAGCCGCCCGCGTTGTCGGACTTTGTCGAAGGAGTCCCAGAATCGCTCGACGAGCTGGTTGCCAAAGCCTTACGCAAGGATAAGGAGGAGCGGCAACAGACGGCCAGAGAGCTGCTGGCGGACCTGCGCAGGCTCCATCACAGACTGAAATTCGGAGAGACGCGCGAACGCTACAACTCTTCGGAATCAAACAACGGGCGACTGAAAACAACCGGCTATCGAAAGGTCCCCTACGATACCGCGAGAAAGTCTGCTGCGCGGACGAAGGCGACGGGAGATGTGCGGGGCTTAAAGTCTGTGTGGGCCAGCCTCAAGCGTTCGAGGTCTATCGCGCTGGCTCTGGCCGTTGTTATCATCCTGATGCTGGGAATCGGTTTCGCGCTCTACAAGTATGCTCATCGTCGCGCCTCTCAAGAGCTTCTTTTTCAGCAGACAAAATTATCCAAGCTGACGGCCACGGGCAAGACGACGCGGGCCGTCATCTCGCCCGATGGCAGATACATCGCCTACGTGATGGACGAGGGCGGGCAGCAAAGCCTCTGGCTCAAACAGGTGATGATTGCCAACAGCAATCTGGAAAGAATCCCGCTGATGGAAATCGTCTATCGCGGGCTGACCTTCTCGCCCGACGGGAACTACATCTACTACGTCGCGCAGGAGAAGAACAACCCGATACAGGTGCTCTATCAAGTGGCCGTGCTTCAGGGCGAGCCGCGCAGAGTGCTGGTCAATATAGACAGCCCCGTGAGCTTCTCGCCCGACGGCAGCCGCTTCGCTTTTGTCCGGCGGCAGAGAGACAGGGGCGAGGATGTGTTGATGATAGCGAACGCCGACGGGACAGCCGAGCGGAGCCTTTTTACGCGCTCCGGGAACGACTTTTTCTCCATCGGCGGGCCTGCCTGGTCGCCCGACGGCGAAACGGTCGCGTGCGCCGCCGGGACCAAGACCGGAGGGCGCTCGATGTCTCTGGTCCAGGTGCGTGTCGCGGACGGCGTAGAGCAGCCAATCTCTTCCGGCAAGTGGTCCGATGTTGGGCGCATCGCCTGGCTGCCGGACATGAGCGGTCTCTTCGTGGTTGCCACCGAGACAGGCTCTACGCTCTCGCAGGTCTGGCATCTCTCGTACCCGTATGGCGCGGCGCGGAAGGTGACTAACGACCTGACGGATTACCGCGACCTCAGTCTCACTTCTGATTCCCGCTCGCTGGCGACTGTCCGCCTCGAATCGCGTATCAATGTCTGGACCAATACGCTCGCGGACGTCGGACGCGCGCGGCAGATTACCTCTGGCATCGGGCAGGATGACGGCGTCAAGGGCATCGCCTGGACGCCCGACGGAAGGATCGTTTATGTCTCGAAGGCGAGCGGCAGTCAGGACATCTGGACGATGCAGGCGGACGGCACGAACCCCAGGCAGTTGACGACGCCCGCGACCCGCGCAGATGTCTACCCGTCCGTCACGCCAGATGGCCGCTATATCATTTTCGTTTCCAACCGCGAAGGCAATTCAAATATCTGGCGGATGGCGCTGGACGGCTCAAGCCCTACGCGGCTGACCGACGGCAGCGGCGAAGAGTTTCCGAACTGTTCGCCGGACGGCAAGTGGGTGGTCTACACGGAGACAGGCTCAAGCCGTTTTAGTATCTGGAAAGTAGCGGTCGAGGGCGGCCCGCCCGCGCAGATTACAGACAGGCTCTCGCAATGGCCCGTCGTCTCAAGGGATGGAAAACTGATTGCCTGCTGGTATCGAGAAGATTCCGCACAGCCCTGGCGTATCGCTGTCATCCCCTTTGAAGGCGGGCAGCCCCTCAAGATGTTCGATGTGCCCGCGACGGTCAGCACCTCAATCCCCGTGCGCTGGTCACCGGACGGTCGCGCCGTGACCTACATCGAAACCGTCGGCGGCGTCTCAAACATCTGGAGCCAGCCCCTCGTCGGTGGGCCAACGAAGTTAACAGACTTCAAATCGGACCAGATACTCTGGTTCGACTGGTCGCACGACGGCAGGCAGTTGGCCTTTGCACGCGGCAACATCACGAGCGATGTTGTCCTCATCAGCGATTCCAAATAGAGCGACATGGACCACAATGAAAAATTACAGCTCCACGTCTCCGCGCGGGCCGGTGATTGATAACAAGTCAACCGTACATCCGGGAAGTATAAAAGCCATGCAAGGTTGTCTCTCATCGTGCGCGCAGTTGGTCCAGAGCAGGAGAGCCGCTGCCATCTTGAGAGCGCCGTCTTGACAGGCTCGGTTGAGCATCCGGCGTGTTCTGGACCATGAGCCTTGATGTGCGCGTGGAAGGTGGTACGCTCATTGCAATAGCGTCCCGCTGTTAAGATAAAGAAGGGTAGATAAGGGTAGGATCGGGTCAGGCTCTTCAGCGACCGGGGTGAGAGGAAAGCTTTGGGGGAGGCTCTCGCTCACTCTGGTTAATCGGGTGATGGCTCTTTCGGGGGAACGGGGCGCATCAACGAGATTGATGAAGGGCGCGCGACTGGCAGGGCTGTTAATCATCCCGGAGCGATTTGGGGGAGTCGCTCCGGGATGACTAGCAGCCCTTCTTGTGTTTAGATAAGAGCGAAGAGAAATCCTGTTCCAACTTTCAAAGAGCAATGGGCCTGGATGAGCCGCGAGCAATCTTTCAAAGATGGCAGATTATTCCGAAACAAAGAGGATGGCGGGCACGGACGGGACCAGCATCGGGGCAGAGTCTCCAACGCTTGAGATGTCTTCCGGTAGGCGTTGGGCCGTGACGGCGGGCGTGATGACGGGAATGTTTCTGGCGGCGCTGGAGGCGACCGTTGTGAGCACGGCGATGCCGACCGTTATCGCCTCGCTCGGCGGGCTGAATCATTACTCCTGGGTCTTCTCGGCTTATCTCATCACCTCGACCGTCACCGTGCCGGTCTGGGGCAAGCTCTCGGACCTTTACGGGCGCAGGCTCTTTTACCAGCTCGGCATCGCGGTCTTTCTCTTAGGCTCTGTGCTTTCGGGTCTCTCCAATTCGATGACGCAGCTCATCATCTTCCGCTCTCTACAGGGACTCGGCGCGGGCGCTTTGATTCCTCTGGGGATGACCATCATCGGCGACGTCTACACGGTCGCAGAGCGTGCGCGGATGCAGGCTTACTTTAGCGGCGTGTGGGGACTGGCGAGCGTCATAGGGCCTATCGTCGGCGGCTTTATCACGGACCAACTCTCTTGGCGCTGGGTCTTTTATCTCAACCTTCCATTCGGTTTCGCAGCCGCCCTGATTATGGGGCTGGCCTTGAAAGAGCCTAAGCGGCACGAGCGACCGGCGATTGACTACGCGGGCGCGGCGACCCTCATGGCGGCCATCACGCTCTTCATGCTCGCGCTCGTGGAGGGCGGAGCGAGCCTGGGCGAGCTGACCAGTCCGCGTAACCTCGCGCTGTTTACCGGAGCAACTGCGCTGATGGCTCTTTTTGTCCTGATAGAGATGCGCGCCGCAGACCCTATCGTGCCCTTCAAGCTCTTTCGCAACCGCGTGGTGGCTGTCTCAATCACGGCGGGGTTTCTCGCAGGGGTCGGGATGTTCGGAGCAATTACTTTTGTCCCGCTCTTTGCGCAGGGAGCTTTGGGTTCGAGCGCGACCGAGGCCGGGTCGCTGCTGACGCCGCTGATGCTGAGCTGGGTGGGCACGGCTGTTATCGGTGGCCGACTGCTCTTAAAGGTCGGTTATCGTCCGACTACCATCGTGGGCTTTGTCGTGCTCACGCTAGGCTTCGCTCTGCTCTCAAGCTACGGGCGCTCCACCGCGCGTCTCTGGCTCTATCTTGACCTTGTTTTAATCGGCGCAGGACTCGGCCTGACGATGCTCACGCTGCTCATCGCCGTCCAACAATCGGTCTCGCGCACGCAGCTTGGGATTGCGACTTCGCTCAACCAGTTTTCGCGCTCCATCGGCGGCGCGGTCGGCGTGGCCGTGATGGGCGCTGTCCTCTCAGCCGGACTCGCTTCGCATCTGAGCAGCATCGCGCAGGGCGGGCGGAGCGGGCTGACAGAGCAAAGGGCCGCAGAGCTATCCGCGAATCCGAACGCGCTGATAGAGCCTTCGGCGCGCGCCCAACTTCCCGCGGGCGTGCTCGATGCGCTTCAGAGCGCGCTGGCCTCTTCGATTCATAACGTCTTCTGGGTCGGAACGGCGCTCGCGGGCCTCGCCCTCATTGTCTCCTTCGGTCTGCCACGTGATAATGAAGGCGCTGCGCAACCCCCCACACAGGAAGCTTGCAGCGCCAAATCCGGTGAAAGACTGCTGGCGGCTGAAGTCTCTGCACTGGACCCCGAGCATGAGCCGCTCGCGGCGAGAGGCGATTAGCAGTTGAAAGATGAAAGTATAGCTCGCTTCTCATACTTGTCATCGCCTCTGTATCTGGTTTCCATTTTCTCGGAAGAAAACCATTTTATTTTGGAAACAGCTTTTCCGATTTTGGGATTGCCTCATCCCAGAAACGGACATGCGAGAGTCTCCTTCGCAAGCCGAATCCTCATTTGAGCTAGGAAATTCAAGCGTTTGGTTGAATCCGGCAGGTGGCACGCCGTTCGCACTTGACGGCTGTCGGATAAAGCTATGGATGTTGTACGCTCAAAAGCCACCAGTCGCCGTCGCCATCTGCGCAAGATTCTCATCGCTGCCGGTGTGGTCATTACCATTTCACTCATCACCTTCGGCATCTCGCGGCTCAAGCCAGCCGAGCCTAGCGTCGAGCGCTCGACCGTCTGGATTGATACGGTCAAGCGTGGGCCTATGCTCAGGCAGGTACGCGGGACCGGCAGTCTCGTGCCCGAAGACATACGCGTCATCGCCGCTTCGACGGAGGGACGCGTCGAACGGATTCTGGTCCAGCCCGGAACGGAAGTGACCGCCGGAACCGTGCTCATAGAGCTGAGTAACCCTGAGCTGCAACAAGCTTCGCTGGACACAGAGTATCAACTGAGGGCGGCGCAGGCCGAGTACAACAATATCAAGGTGAAGCTCGAAAGCGACCGCATGTCTCAGCAGGCGGCGGCGGCCACCGTCCGCGCCGAATACCAGCAGGCCAAGATTCAGTCGGACACGGACGAGACGCTGGCGAAACAGGGACTCGTCCCCGCGCTCAACCTCAAGCTTTCGCGCGTCAGAACAGAAGACCTCGCTAATCGTTACGAGATAGAGCAGAAGCGGCTGGACATCGGCGTCAAATCCGCGCAGGCCCAACTCGCCGCGCAAACCGCGCGCATCTCTCAGCTTGAAGCGCAGCTCCGGCTCCGGCAGCAACAGGTCGGGACTCTGCGCGTGCTGGCCGGAACCAACGGCGTGCTACAGCAGATGCAGGTCGAAGTGGGCCAGCAGATTACGCCTGGCACAAACCTCGCCCGCGTCGTCGAGCCTGAGAATCTCAAGGCCGCGCTCAAGATTGCCGAGACGCAAGCCAAGGATATTCAGCTCGGACAAAGGGCCGAGATTGACACGCGCAACGGCATCATTCCCGGCCACGTCGTCCGCATAGACCCTGCGGCGCAGCAAGGGACAGTCACGGTTGACGTGGCCCTCGACGGACAACTGCCGCAGGGCGCTAGACCGGACCTGACCGTTGACGGCACGGTTGAATTAGAGCGGCTGAGCGATGTCATCTACGTGGGCCGCCCGGCCTTCGGCCAGTCGCAGAGCACCGTCAGCATGTTCAAGCTCGAAGAGGGCGGCAAGACAGCCTTGCGCGTCAACGTCAAGCTGGGCCGTAGCTCCGTGAGCACCATCGAAGTCGTAGAAGGTCTGCAACCCGGCGACCAGGTGATCCTCTCGGACACCTCCGCCTGGGATGCTTTTAAACGCATTCGTCTTAATTAAGCTTTCAGTTTTTAGCTTTCAGTCTCCGGCTTTCAGTAAAAGGCTTTGGGCCAACTACTGATGACTGCCGACTGATGACTTCCATCTTTCTTTCAGGAGAAACAAATGAGCGCATCTGCCGACACTCTCATTCGCCTCGATGGCGTCACCAAAGTTTTCTACACGGATGAAGTAGAGACTCATGCCCTCTCGGGCATACACCTGGACATACGCGACGGAGAGTACGTTTCGATTGCGGGGCCATCAGGATGCGGCAAGTCAACGCTGCTTTCCATACTGGGCCTGCTGGATTCCCCGACCGACGGCGGCTACTGGCTCAAGGGCCACTCGGTCGCGGACCTCCCACTGGCCGAGCGCGCGCGCATACGCAACCGCGAAGTCGGCTTTATCTTCCAGAGCTTCAATCTCATCGGCGACCTGACGGTTTATGAGAACGTCGAGCTGCCGCTGACCTATCGCGGTTTGTCGAGCGCCGAGCGCAAAAAGCGTGTCACCGATGCGCTCGAAAAGGTCGGCATGGCCCACAGGGCCAAACATCTGCCGAGCCAGCTTTCCGGCGGTCAGCAACAGAGAGTCGCCGTCGCACGCGCCGTCGCGGGCCAGCCCGCCATCCTGCTCGCAGACGAGCCGACGGGCAACCTCGATTCGATCAACGGCGAAGCCGTGATGGAGCTTTTGCGCGAACTGCACAGGGGCGGCGCGACCATCTGCATGGTGACGCACGACCAGCGTTATGCGCGCCATGCTGACAGAGAGGTTCATCTTTTCGACGGGCGCGTTGTCGAAGAGACTGTCGGAGAGGCTATGGAAGTCGCTTGATGCGCTCGCCCGTCCTGATGTGCGCTCCAGCCTGAAGCGGAGCGTGAGCGTTGAAATTAAAACGCGCAAACGGGACCAGACAGTCTGAATTCTTCTCCAGCTCAGTTGCGGATGGGAGGTCACACAAAGATGAGTTCCTTGCTGCAAGATTTGCGATACGGCTTCAGGATGCTCTTCAAGCGTCCAGGCTCTACCTTCGTGCTGATTCTCACGTTGGCCCTCGGCATCGGAGCCAACACTGCCATCTTCACTGTTGTTGATGCGGCCCTCCTGCGTTCGCTCCCCTACACGGAACCTGAACAACTGGTCCACCTCTGGGAGACCAAGCCGCAGCAGGAGTTTGCAGAGCGCGAGGCTTCCTATCCGGACTATCTGGACTGGAAGCAGCAGGGAGATGTCTTTGAACAGATAGGCGGGTACACGGAGCGCAGCTTTGCGCTCTCGGGCCAGGAGAGGACGGAGCGCGTCTTGGGTGCGAGCGTGACTGCCAGCTTCTTCGATGTGCTCGGCGTCAAGCCCGTAGAGGGCCGCACCTTTCTCGAAGGAGAAGACAGGCCCGGAGCGGAGCGCGTCGCCCTCCTGAGCTACGGTCTGTGGCAGCGGCGCTTTGGCTCTGACCCGGCCATCAACGGCAAACGGATTACGCTCAACGGCAACAGCTACACCATCGTCGGAGTGCTGCCCGCATCTTTTCACTTTGCCAAAGTCGGGGCGGCTGAGCTATGGACGCCGCTCGACCCCGTGCCGCAACAGCTCGAACGCCGCTACTTTCACTGGCTCAATGTCGTCGCGCGGCTCAAGCCTGGCACAAGCCTCGCGACGGCTGAAAGCCGTATGCGCGCGGTCGCCAGCGGTATCGAGCAGAGCGACCCGCAATCGCACGCGGGCACCAGCATCAAGCTCGTGCCATTGCAGGAAGAGATTGTTGGACCAATCAAGCCTATCCTCTTTGTGCTTCTCGGCGCGGTTGGCTTAGTGCTGCTCATCGCCTGCGTCAACGTCGCTAACCTGCTCCTGGTTAAATCCACAACGCGTAAGAAAGAGATCGCCATCCGCGTCGCCTTGGGCGCGAGCCGCTGGCGTTTGATGAGGCAGCTGCTGACAGAGAGCCTGTTGCTCTCAGCTTTGGGCGGCGCGCTCGGACTGGTCCTGGCGCTTTGGAGCGTGGACCTTTTGGTCGCAGCCATTCCGCCAGCGCAGCTTGCCTTGATGCCCTATCTGCAAGACCTCTCGCTCAACGGGCAAGTCTTAGGGTTTACCTGCGCACTCTCGCTCTTAACAGGCGTGCTCTTCGGTCTCACGCCCGCGCTTGAGATTTCCAGGCCGGATTTGCAGGAGGCCATGAAGGAGGGCGGCAGAAGCTCCGGCTCGCGGAGCACGAACAGGATGCGCAATATCCTGGTTGTCTCGGAGATTGCGCTGGCGCTGGTCCTGCTGGTCGGAGCCGGACTCTTGATGAGAAGCCTGGTCCAGATGCTCAGAGTTGACCCGGGCTTCAGGACCGAGAACCTGTTGACGATGAAGCTCTCGCTGCCCGCCGCCAGATATTCTGAAGACAGCCAGGCCGTCAGGTTTCATCAAGAGCTGCTCAAACGCGTCGAGACGCTGCCGGGTGTCAAGGCGGTCGCCACCGTCAGCAATCTACCTTTGAGCGGCGATGGCGGGACGGGCATACCGCAGATCGTCGGACGCACGCAGCCTGAAAACAGCAACTGGGGCGAGTCGCACCTGCGCAACATCAGCACAGGCTATTTCAGCTTGATGGGAATTCCGCTCATCAAGGGTCGCTTCTTCACGGAAGAAGATAAGGCGGGTGCGCAGGGCGTGCTGATCGTCAATCAGACCTTCGCGAGCCGTATCTTCCCGAACGAGAACGCGGTCGGCCAGCGCGTCACCTTCAAGTTCACAGCCGACCAGCCTCCATTCGAGATTGTCGGCGTCGTCGGCGATGAGAAGGTCACGAGCCTGGATGCGCGGACGACTCCCGTTATCTACTTTCCCTATCAGCAAGGCCCTGATTCGACAATCGGACTCGTCATACGCACAGGCTCTGACCCGTCCAGCCTGACGAGCGCCGTCCGACATGAGGTGCAGGCACTGGACCAGGAGATTCCGCTTTACTCCGTGATGACGATGGAGCAGCTCATCAACGATGCGCCCGCGACCTTTATGCGACGCTATCCGGCTTACCTGATCGGAATCTTCGCGTGCGTCGCGCTGCTTTTGGCCGTCGTCGGTATCTACGGCGTGATCTCTTACATGGTCAGCCAGCGCACGCACGAGATTGCCATACGCATGGCGCTCGGCGCGCAAAGAAGCGACGTGCTCAAGCTGGTTTTGAAACAGGGCATGATGCTCGCGGCATCCGGCGTCCTGCTCGGCCTGTTGGGTGCGCTCGCTTTAACGCGGATGCTTTCAAGCCTGCTCTTCGGCATCAGCGCACGAGACCCGCTCACTTTCCTGAGCGTCGCCGCGCTTCTCTTGCTGGTCGCCCTCGTCGCCTGCTACATGCCCGCGCGCAAGGCCATGAAGGTAGACCCGATGACTGCGCTCCGTTACGAATAACAGTCCGAGGGTCTGAGAGTCAAAGGCGAAAAGCTTCTGTCTTCTGACTCCTAGACTCTCAGACTCTCAGACTCTGAGACTTAATTAAGAGGTGTTTGATGGATAACTTGCTGCAAGATTTGCGTTATGGATTTCGGATGATGTGGAAGAGTCCGGGCTTTACCATCGTGGCGGCGCTGGCGCTGGCGTTGGGGATTGGCGCGAACACGGCCATCTTCTCGGTCGTTAATACGATTCTGCTGCGCCCGCTGGCCTACAAGAATCCTGAACAACTGGTCCTCATTAATCACAACTATCCGAAGATGAACATGAAGGCCTCGGTGTCGGCGGCGGGTTATGCTTACTACCGCGACCACGCGCAGTCTTTTTCTGATGTCGCGGCGCTCTCTGGCTGGAACGTCAACCTGACGGGCGAAGGCGAGCCGGAGCGGCTGCAAGGTATGTCGGTCTCGGCCAACCTTTTTCCGATGCTCGGGGCTGAGGCTGCGCGCGGGCGCGTCTTTCGTCAGGAAGAGAATCAGGTCGGGAATAATCATGTAGTGGTCCTGAGCGATGCTTTCTGGCACAGGCGTTTTGGCGGCGACCCGCACATGGTCGGGAAGAGCATCACGCTCAACGGCGAGAGCTACACGGTCGCGGGCATCATGCCCGCAGGCTTTCAGCTTGGCCGCGAGACCGGACAGAACATAGACCTCTGGTCGCCCATCACCTTTACCCCGCAGCAACTCGACCTACAGGGTCTGACGAATGAGTACCTTGTTGTCCTGGCGCGGCTGAAGCCGAACGTCTCTCTGGCGCAATCGCAGGCCGAGATGGACGCTATCGCCAACAACCTGCGCCAGCAATACCTGCCGCAACTCGATAGCAGCGTCTGGGGGCTGGCCGTCCAGTCCTTCAACGAGCTGGTCGTAGGCGATATTCGACCCGCTTTGCTGGTCCTGCTGGGCGCGGTCGCTCTGGTCCTCCTGATTGCCTGCGCTAACGTTGCCAACCTGCTCCTAGCGCGAGCCGCCGCGCGTCAGAAAGAGATCGCGATTCGGACGGCAATGGGCGCGAGCCGCTGGCGCGTGATAAGACAACTGCTGACCGAAAGCATCTTGCTGGCATTGCTCGGCGGCGGCTTCGGCCTCTTGCTGGCGATGTGGGGCGTGGACCTGCTGGTCAGGATTAACGAGAACAAGATACCGCGCGCGAATGAGATTAGTCTGGATACCAACGTGCTCCTCTTCACGCTCGGCCTTTCGCTCCTGACAGGCATACTCTTCGGTCTCGTCCCTGCTTTTCAGACTTCGAGCATCAACCTCAACGACACGCTCAAGGAAGGCGGGCGCAGCGGCGCAGGCGGGATGCGGCGCGGCATCAGAAGCATCCTCGTGGTCGCGGAAGTCTCGCTCGCTGTGATGCTCCTGGTCGCAGCCGGATTGCTCATCAGGAGCTTTGTGCGTTTGCAGCAGGTCAACCCGGGCTTTCAACCTCAGAACCTGCTCGTCATGCAGCTTTCGCTGCCCGCCTTCAAGTATCGTGAAGCAAAACAGCGAGAGGCTTTCTATCAACAACTGACGAGCCAGGTGCGCACGCTCCCCGGGGTCAAGTCGGTCGGCGCGGTCTCCGTCCTGCCGATGAGCGGGCGGGTCGTGAGCGGGAGTTTTCGCATACAGGGACGCGACGTGCCGCAGGGCCAGCCATCGCCGCACGGCGACCGCTGGATAGCGACACCCGATTATTACCAGACGATGGGCATCCCTCTCATCAAGGGTCGCTACTTCACGGACGCTGACGGGCCGGACGCTCCCGGCGTGGCGATTATTGATGAGACGCTGGCCCGCAAATACTGGCCCAACGAAGACCCCATCGGCAAGCGCATCACCTTTGAAGGCCCGCCCGATAATCCGCGCTGGCGCGAGGTGGTCGGCATCGTCGGGCACGTCAAGCATAAAGGGCTGGAAGGCGAGTCGCGTGTTCAATACTACATGCCGCATCGGCAGCTTCCGACCTCGGATATGTTTCTGGTGGTCCAGGCGGCCAACGACCCGGCGAGCCTCGCGGGGGCTGTCCGCGGCGCGATCAGCACGCTCGACAAGGATTTGCCCGCTTACAGGGTGACGACGATGGACCAACTGGTCGCAGACTCTCTGGCCCAGAGACGCTTCGCAGTCTTTCTGCTCGGCCTCTTTGCGGCGCTGGCGATGGTCCTGGCGGTCGTCGGGCTGTACGGCGTGATGAGCTACATGGTAGCCCAGCGGACGCGCGAGATAGGCATCCGCATGGCTTTGGGAGCGCAGACCGCAGACATTCTGAGAATGGTTGTCAGGCAGGGGATGCTGCTCGTCATTATCGGTGTCGTGGTCGGGGTCGCGGCCTCCTTCGCCGTGACGCGCGTCATGACAAGTATGCTCTTTGGAGTCGGCGCGCACGACCCGCTGACGCTGCTCGCAGTCTCGCTCCTGCTCGCCGCAGTCGCACTCCTGGCCTGCCTTGTCCCCGCGCGCCGCGCCACCAAGGTAGACCCGATGACTGCGCTCCGTTACGAATAACAGTCCGAGGGTCTGAGAGTCCGGAGTCATGAGTCAAAGGATTTAAGCTTTTGACTCCAGACTCTAGACTCTCAGACTCTGAGACTTCGCCTGGAGGTTGTGATGGGAATGTTGCTGCAAGATTTGCGATATGGATTTCGGATGCTGCTCAAGCGTCCGGGGTTTACGGCTGTGGCTGTGCTCACGCTGGCGCTGGCGATTGGCGCGAACACGGCCATCTTTAGCGTGCTTAATGCCATCCTGCTGCGCCCGCTGGCGTTCAGGGATTCCGAGCGGTTGGTGGCGATGTTTGAGCGGGCGGGGAATGATAAAACCCGTGATTGGATTTCGTATCCGAACTTGCAGGACTATAAAACCCAGGGTCATGCCTTCGAGGAGGTGGCGACCTTTGTGCCGCAGAGCGTCAACCTGACAGGCATGGAGCAGCCCGACCGCGTGCGCGGCGGTTTCGTTACTTCCAGCTTTTTCAAAGTGCTGGATGTGCAGGCGGCGATGGGACGCACGCTGCTGCCTGCGGAGGACCAGCAGGGCGGCGAGCGCGTGGCCGTGCTCAATCATGAGACATGGCAGAAACGCTTTGGCGGCGACCCGCAAGTTCTAGGCAAGACCCTGATGCTCAATGGCGAGCCTTTCACCATCGTCGGCGTGATGCCGCAGGGCTTTCGTTTTCCGATGGACGAGGTGGAAGTCTGGATGCCAGCGCCGACCTGGCCCAACTACAAGATTGACCGCGCGGCTCATGTGGCTTTCGTCATCGGTCGCCTCAAGCCTGGCGTCAAGCTTGCCGAGGCGCAGGCCGAGATGTCAGGCATCGCCAGCCAGCTTGCCCTGGCCTACCCGAAAGAGAACACGGGGCGGACTGTCGAGATCATAGGCTTACAGAATCTGCTGGTGGAAGACGTGCGGCCCGTGCTCTTGATACTGCTCGGGGCAGTCGGCTTTATACTGCTCATCGCCTGCGCCAACATCGCCAACCTACTGCTCGCGCGCGGCAACGCTAGATTGAAGGAAGTGGCCGTGCGCGCTGCGCTAGGGGCCAGCCGGATGCGTCTCATCCGGCAACTGCTGACGGAAACAATCGTGCTCAGCACGATGGGAGGTGTGCTCGGATTGCTCCTCGCGTTGTGGGGAGTGGACCTGCTGGTCGCCGTCAGCGCGGACCAGTTTCCCGTGGGCCAAATCCCTAAATTGGATGCGCGCGTGCTTGGCTTCACCTTCGCCATCTCAATCTTGACGGGCTTGCTCTTTGGCATCGTGCCCGCGCTCCAGTTGTCCAAACCCGATTTATATAGCGCGCTCAAGGAGGGTCGCGGCGCGGGCGAGGGGACGAGCCGCCACAGGCTGCGGAGCGCCTTCGTTATCTCGCAGGTCTCGCTCTCGCTGGTCCTACTGGTCGGCGCGGGTCTACTCATCAACAGCTTTTACCGCCTGCTGCAAACCAACCCCGGCTTTATGCCTGAGAACCTTTTGACGATGGAGTACAGGCTGCCGACGAATAAGTATCCGAAGGGCGAGCAGCAGTGGGACTTTCACAAGCGCGTCGTCGAGAGGGTGCGCGAAGTGCCGGGCGTCCAGTCCGCGGCGATTGTGCGCGGGCTGCCCTTTAGCGGTAACGGCGGCTCGACTCCCATCCTGCTCGCTGACCGACCGCAGCCGGCCAAGGGACAAGAGCCTGTGGTTTCCGGCAACTGGGCTGGACCAGGATACTTCGAGACGATAGGCATCCCGCTCGTCAAGGGTCGGACCTTCAACGAACAGGACAACCTCAATAGCCCGCACGTGGCCGTCATCAATCAACTGATGGCGCAAACCTTCTGGCCCAATCAAGACCCCATCGGCAAGCAGGTCCAGCTACCCGAAGAAGAGTTGACAGTCTCTGTCATCGGCGTGGTCGGCGATGCCAAGCAGTTTGAGCTGGCCGAGCCGCAGCGCCCGCAGCTTTACGTCAGCTATAGCCAGTCTCCGACCATCTTCGCGACGCTCGTCGTCCGCACCAACGTCGAGCCGATGAGCCTCTCTAATTCCGTGCGCGCCGCGCTCTGGTCCGTAGATAAGGACCAGCCCGTCTGGAAGATT
>DASWMI010000173.1:0-6292 GCA_036399835.1 Pyrinomonadaceae bacterium
GCGAATCTTGCGCGGCGCTGGGACGGAAGGGTTGCCCTGCGGAGAAATTTCCGGTCGCATGGTGACAAAAGATTCAGATATTACCAGGTTGTTGGACCGTCTTGAGACGCAAAAGTTGATAGAGAGAACGAGGAGCGAGAAGGACCGCCGCGTTGTCATGGCCTATATTACGCCGGAGGGCCTGCGGGTTCTTGAAGGTCTCGATGACGCCGTGGTGGACCTGCACCGCAGACAGTTGGCCCATCTGGGAGCGCGCCGTCTGGCTGCGCTTTCCGACGCTCTCGAAGCCGCGCGTGAAAAAGTCGGCTAACATTTTTTTGATGTGAAGCCTGTTATAACGACATTCGTCAATACGTTTGAGGTCAACAAGACCGAAGGAGAAGAGATGAATACAGAGAGGGCAAAGCAGTTGCAAGGGTGGGGAATCGCTTTGATTAGAATCATCGTCGGGATCGTCTTTCTGGTCCACGGCAGCCAGAAGCTTTTTATGTTCGGGCTGGGAGGAACGGCAGGGTTTATGGGACAGATAGGGATACCTGCGCCGATGCTTGCCGCCGTCTTAGCCACGGCGGCGGAGTTTCTTGGCGGCCTCGCACTCTTGCTCGGACTGTTGACGCGCTGGGCAGCGATCCCGCTTTCAATCACCATGCTCGTGGCTATTTTGACAGTGCATCTGAAGAACGGCTTCTTCCTGCCCACAGGCTATGAGTATGCTTTAACGCTATTGATTATACTCGTCGGCCTCGCGCTCATGGGTCCGGGTGAGGCTGCCCTGGACAATCTGTTTACCAGGCGCGGCTCTAAAGATTAGGGTGCGAGCGCGGGTGGGTAATAATGGTTCTTGAGAGGTGATGAGAAATGCTGCGAGGGATTAATCATGTGGTCTTGAAGGTCAGGAATCTTGAGGACGCAGACCGTTTTTACGGAAAGGTGCTGGGCCTGGAGCGTGTCGCCCAAAGGGACAGGATGTGGTTTTACCGCGCCGGAGGGCGGCATCATGACCTGGCGCTTCTGGAAGTCGGGGCGCAGGCTGTCTCACCGGGCAGGCATCAAACGGGCCTCTTCCATTTCTGTTTTGACGTGAGCGATGAAACGGCTCTGGCCCAACTTTATCGCAGATGTCTGGAAGAGGGCGTGGCAGTTCTGGGCACAGCCGACCACACGGTGATGCGCTCGTTTTATGTGCGAGACCCTGATGGCAACGTCGTGGAATTCGGAGTGGATGTGCCGCGCGAGGAGTGGTCCAGCGTGGCAGAGCCTTTCGCCAGAGATAAGCCTTATGCTCTCTCTGCTATAGAGGATTGATGAGTAAGGAGAAAGACTGATGATTACAGTGCGTAGAGCAGAAGAACGCGGCCATTTCAATTTCGGATGGCTTGATACTTATCACACTTTTTCGTTCGCAGACTATTACGACCCGGCGTTTATGGGATTCCGCGCCCTGCGCGTTATCAACGAAGACTACGTGCATCCGGGGCACGGCTTCCCTACGCACCCGCACAGGGACATGGAGATTATTACCTATGTGCTGGAGGGAGGGCTGGCCCATAAAGATAGCATGGGCAACGGCTCGATTATTCGTCCGGGCGAAGTGCAGCGGATGAGCGCAGGGACCGGCATCAGGCACAGTGAATCAAACCATTCCGAAAACGAATCGGTCCACTTGTTGCAAATCTGGATTATGCCGAGCGAGCTTGGCATCAAGCCGGGCTATGAGCAGAAGATGTTTACGGATGAGAAGAAGCGCGAACGGCTCTGCTTAATCGCCTCGCCGGACGGGCGTCAAGGCTCCGTCACTATTCATCAAGATGTGAGCCTTTATGCCGCCCTGCTTGAAAAGGGACAGCGGGTTGCGCACGAGCTTCAACCGGGTCGCCATGCCTGGGTGCAGGTGGCGCGCGGAGCAGTCGAGGTCAATGGTCAGACCTTAAAACAGTCCGATGGCGCAGCCGTCAGCCGCGAGGAGTCTTTACAGATTAACGCGAGCGAGCCGTCGGAGGTCTTGCTGTTCGATTTAGCTTGATGAAGGCGAGTCGGTTTTAAATCGAGTGCGAGAGAAGGGCACGGTTTAGCCTATGAAGAGTTCGTCTTCCTGGTATGTTTCGTTGATGGGCTTGGGCGACGGGGCGACGAGCACTTCCAGGCCGCGTTTGATGCCCGCCATGATCGCGGCCAGCTCGCGCGCCGGCTCGATTACTTTGTGGCGGATAAAGGTAGTCGTCGTAAAGACCTGCTGGTGAGTCTGGTCTATGCTGCGGCTTATCATCTGTACCTTGTCACGCGCCGTGACAGCCGTCTCCCCGACGAGCACCTTCAGCTCGCGCACCTCTTCTTTAATCAAAGCAGCGGATTCCGAAAGGTGCATCGTCGCCGTCGAAAGATGGTCAGACATGACCGTGAACTGCTCCGCAATCTCCTTGCCCTGCGCCGCAATCTGTTTGCCCTGCTCGCTCAGCTCTATGACCTTCTGGACCAGCGGCTCGAAGCGCTCTTCCAGGCGATTGACGGTCTTAATGGCGCGGCTGACAAAGGCCGCGATAGCGACCATCGCCAGGGCGATGACGATAAAGGAAAGGGCTATGATAACCATCACCCAGAACATCGGATCGCTGGTACTCATCTGGAAAGCCAAGGAGATCATTTTGATTTTAGATTTGCGATTTTGTGATTTCAGCTTTGCGTGATGGCGAATTGGCGAGCATCTCTGGCGGCCTGTCAAGATGTCAGGCAATCCCTCATCGCAAATCTAAAATCGCAAATCGAATTTATTCCTTTTCGTAGTAGGTCGGCGCGACATCCGTGGCGCTGGAAAGCTCAGTCTTTCTCTTCTCATCCTGATAAGCCTGCTTACCAGCTTCGATGGCTGCCGAGAGCTGCCCGCTTTTGCGCGAGGCGACATCACGCGCTGCGCCCGCGATGTCTCCGGCCCTCTCGGATGCCGTGTCGTAAAGCTGTGAAGCACGCTCGCGCGTGGATTCATAATAGTCGCCCGCGCGGCTTCCAATCTGCGTCGCCGTCTCGCGCGTGCGGTCAATACCTTTGCGTGTGGCGTCGGCAATATCGCCGCGCAGCTCCTGACCGGATTTCGGCGCAAAGAGAAGCGCCACAATCGCACCGATAGCGCCGCCAATCAAGAGGTATGTCACGCGCGTCGAGACATCCGAATCGTCTTGATCGCGCCGCTGCATCTCTTTTTCTTTTCTCATCCGAAGAGCCTTTCTCAGAAGCGGACCAGACGCTTCTGTAGATGTGTTGTTGCCGGAAAAATTATCTGTCGCAGCAATATAGCAAAGACGCACGAAGGGGCGCAAGAAAACGGCTTGTGAGGGAGCGATTCCAATGCCGGATGGCTCTTGAGCTTTTATCTCTCGGACGAGCTAGTTAACCTCGAAGCCTATGCTCTCGGAGGCAGTCGTATTCGCCACGCGATCCGTAATCGTAATGCGCAGCTCATAACGGCCAGGGGCCAGGGAGTTGAGCGCGAATTGGCCTCCGTAGGGAATGCGTGCGAGGTCCGTCATACCTTCAGTCGTTAGCTTGCGCTGCGGAGTGTTGACGACCGCGACGCCGTCTCGAAAGACCTGGACCTGCGCAGTCAAATCCGGCGCACCCGTCCCGCCTGCCGTTCGCGCAGCGTTGTAGATAAAGATCCAAAAGCCCAGATGAGACGAGCGCGGGAAGCGCTGGTCCACACTGAACTGGACCTGCGGCGCTGGCTGGGCCGCGGTCTCTTTACCGTGATTGGCTTCGAGTACCTGCCCGCCGACCAAGAGGCTGCTCAAAGCCAGTTGGCGCGCGGAGAGGTCTGGAATCACTATCCAGCGCATGGCGCTGCCGACGCGACCGCTTTTGGCATCGCGCGCCGCGACGCGTACCTGGTAGATGCCTGGCGCGAGCGGCGCTCTGTAGTTGTAGATGATGCCGGACATATCAACCTGCGACGAAGCTTGAGAGACAGGCTTGACGGTAAGGTGGTTCTTAAAGCTGTTGGCAATCTTGCCCTTGTCGTTCAAGATAACGCCCGCCACATCAACTTCGCCAGGCTGCTTTCCGTCAGGCCCGTAAGCCAGAGCGCCGCTGGCGACCTGCATCGAGGCCGTCAGGACCAGCCCGTTGTTGGGCGTATTCAGATAACTGGTCGAGAGCAAGGTGGGCAGAGAGTCTTGAATATAAAAATCTGTGAGCGCGGCACGAATCTCTGTCTCAGGCGTCTTGACCTCTTCGCGCTTTGGAGCTTTTTCGGCTTTGGGCGTCTTTGAATTATCGGCGACGGCTGCTGGCGTACCCGTCATGTAGCCGCGCGCCAGTCGGACTGTCAATTCAGGATGCCCTGCGATGCTCACTTCTATCTTGCGAAACTTCGCGGCCTTCTGTTCTTCAGTCTCGGGCCGCCAGGCCAGCACGTAGTAGTTAGAGGTTTCGTTGAGGGCTTCGGAGACAAAAGGATCGAAGACGTTGCGATTACGCAGAGCGCGTCCGCCCGTGTCGTCAGCCAAAGCCATGAGCGCGTCCTGCGTGGCTGGTATCTCGCGCATGAGGGCGCTTTCGATGCGACCGCTGGGGTCGTTGGGGACGCTGTTGGTCGCGTCCGGTAGCTGTGCCACCAGCCCTTTGGCGTCAATCGTGTAGACCACGACACCGGCGCGCAGGGCCGAGTCTATGACCTGTTCGAGCTTGTTCAAGAGGCTCGTCCCGTATGGTCCGGCGTCGAGGATAAAGCCGTCGGAAATAAAGAAGGCCAGCTTGCGTCCGGGCAAACGCTTGGCCGATTGCATCAACGTCTCAAGCGAGTAATAAGTGTTGCGTGTAATCTCTGCGGACTGTAGGACGATGGCGCGTGCGGTCGATTTAACCTGCGTCTCACAGGTCGTGCGGAGCATGGCGCGCTCCCTGGCTTCTAGTTTCTTGGGAATGACGGGTGTTTGCCTCATGCATTCCTGGACGAAAAAGTCGAAGAGCTTATCGCTCACGCCGCGACTGTTACTGTTATCCTGAGTGCCTGTAATCGAAAGCGCCATGTTCTCCGTCATCACTGTAGAGCCTGTCCCGTACCCGGTCACGACATAGGGATGATGCATGAGACGCGCAACCGCAGCCCTGAGCACGGTCTTGTTGTTCGTGAACTGTTGGAGGAATCCGATCTGCCCGCTGGCGGATGCGATGGCGACCAGGTCGTGAAAGCCCATCTCGTGGTCTATAAAATGGAGTATGGTCTGGCGCGTGCGGTCAACGCTTTGTAGAGAGAGATGCAGGTCGTCTATGAAGAAGATGATGGTCCGGCCTCTGCTGGATGAAGCACCGACGACGGCTGCGGAACTGTTCGCGCCGTTGCGTCTTGCCAGTTGCTCTTCTTTGGCGCTCCCCACCGTCACGCGGTCGAAGAAAGAGATGGGTTGCGGCTTGCCGCCGACACGCAGCTCGAACTGTTCGGCCTTGAGTCCCTCGACAAAGCGGCCCTGCTTGTCCAGCACAGTGACATCCGTCTGGACCAGTTCCGTGTTGACGCGTATCACCTCATCTGTTTGAGCAGGCTGCTGCTGCTGGCCCTGTCCGCCGGATTGGGCGCGCGCAGCCGTGCCGTGCAACGCCAGGCAGAATAGAGTTATGAGAAAAAGACGTGTGGTAGAAAAGATTGTTGTTCTCATAAGTGTTTCTCGCATGCCTCTCTTTTGTGTAGGCCCTTTCGGATAGCGTGGAGGGGATTGGGAACTTTCACCCCGCAGGCAAAACCTGACGGGCGGTAGTCAATGCTTTTATGTCAAATCAGAGGAGATGTCAATATAGAGCTTAAAAATCCGGCACAAATAATCAGCGGTCTGGACCACTAGGACGCGGATTACTGCTGGCTCTCATCCTTCTCATCTTGGTCCACTGCGTCGTTGTATTGCAGGAGCTTGCGATAGAGAGTTTTGCGACCGATGCCGAGGGCGCGTGCGGCCCGCGTCTTGTCGCCCGCAGTATAATCGAGCGTCGCTTCGATAGCCTGTCTCTCAATCTCGTCTATGGACGAGGGGACGTTGATTTCGAGCGTCACCGTGCGGCCCTCGCTGGCGGCTGTGGCGCGCTCGCCGCGTAGACGCGAGCGTTCTTCGAGCACGCTGCGGCTGATGGCTTCGGGCAGGTCCGTCAGCTCAATCTGGCGACCCGAAGCGATAATCACTGCGCGCTCGACGGCGTTTTCCAACTCGCGCACATTGCCCGGCCAGTCATAGCTGACGAGCGCCGCCAGCGCGTCCTTTGAGATGCCTGTGATAAAGCGTCCGGTCTTCTGCTTGTAGTGCTCAAGAAAATG
>DASWMI010000174.1:0-18317 GCA_036399835.1 Pyrinomonadaceae bacterium
AGGAGCAAAGCCGTGCTGACGGATGGAATCTGTCAAACGCTCATTTGTCTACGTCGTCGCCGCGTTTGGCGTCGCGTTCGGCGGCACGCGCGTCGAAGAGTTTTTGTTGTTCGGGCGTGAGCAGTGCGCGTATGCGCGTGCGGGAATTCTGACGCAGGGCATCATAACGCGGGCGTACTTCCGTGCGCAGCGCGCGATACTCGTTGCGTGTCTGGTCCAGTATGGCGCGTATCTCTGTGGCCTGCTGCTCGCTCAGGTTGAGGTCGCGCTTCATCCTCTCGAAAACGTGGTCCTTGTCGCGCTTGTCCCGCTGCTCGGAACGCGCGCTCATGGCACGCAGGCGGTAGGCGCTATCGAGGAGCGCGCCGGTCAGGGAGCCGAGGGCGAAGACGCCCAGGATGACCAGCCAGATTTTAAGTCGGGTTGTGCCTTGCAGCTTCATCTGGCAGCCTCCCGCTCGTCTTCGTTCAAGATAGTCGCCAGCACTTCATCGTTCGAGAGTGTGTTGGCGTCCGCGAAAACCACCTGCTCAATCCCGGCATCGCGTGGGCCCAGGAGAGCCTCTACATTAAAGCTTCCCGCGGGCTGCGCCACGGGCCCGGCAGACCAGAAGAGTGCCAGGGCGAAGACTGCGACCAGCACCATCGCGGGCACTGCACGCCAGGCGACGCCAAGCAGCGTCAGCCAGCTCTCTCCGGTCTCGCGCCGCTCTTGCTCGGCTTTAATCCGCGAGCGTATGCGCGCGTAAAGGAAGGGCGAGGCGGCGACCCCTTCTGCTTCGGTCTCATTTGAGGCCGCAGAGCGAACGACTTCAAGACCGAGCCTGTCGAGCCGTTCATCCAATTCGTGTTTACTCTTTTTGCCGGGCATTGTCTTTCACCTGCTCCCTGCCGATATTTCTGCGGAAGGCTTCATCAATAAAAACGCGTGTGGAGGATTCGCGGTTACAGGAATCTCTCAAGTACACGGCGCAGGCTCCGGCGCGCTCTATGCGCGCGGACCTTGACCTTTGAGCTGGACCAGCGTGTTGATTCCGCAATCTCTCTGACGGACATCCCTTCTACGTCGAGCATGACGAGCACCAGCCTGTCTTCGGGGCTGAGACGCGAGAGGAGCTTGCCCGCCAGGTCACGCGCGATGGTCGCAGACTCTATATCGCTCCCGACTCCTACGGCGCGCAGTTGCTCCTTCAACCAGGCGGATTCTTCTTCGGAAACATTGCTGAGAGGGCTTTCGGGCCGCCGCTTGATGCGTCGCAGCTCGTCGTAACAAGAGTTAAAGGCGATGCGCGCCAGCCACCCGGCAAATGAGGTCTCCTGCTGGTTGGAAAAATCTTTGAGGGCGAAATAGGCTTTGGTAAAGCTTTCCTGAACGATTTCCTCTATCTGCTCCGGTTGACGAAAGAAGCGGCTCGCAATCAGCGAGACACGCCGCCTGTGGCGTGTGAAGAGTTCTTCAAAGGCGTCTTCGTCACCCGCGCGAACCCGCGCCACAAGCTCTACATCGGACGGCCCGGCGGATGAGTCCGTCTTCGACGGGAGATTGGCTGGGTCAGAGTTATCTGCCATGTCGCGTATCAGACTATTATAGAGAATATTTCAAAACCGGAAGATAAGCCACAGAGGCACGGAGACACGGAGAACAAAACAGAGAGACAGAGAATAAGAAGGAGAGATGTGTTGAAAACTCTTCTTACATTTTCATTTATCTTCTCTCTGTGTCTCCGTGCCTCTGTGGCTAATTTTGAAATCCGCCCGTCCGGTAAAAATAAAGCGGCAGCCCCTTTACTCTTTGGAGCTGCCCTTTAAGCTGGCCCCGCGGCGGCCAGCGATTTTTTTGTCTAGAGAATCGTCATCCGGCAGAAGGCGCGTGTGCTTTGTCTGCGAGCGCCTCCGCTCTCAAGACAAGGATTAGTTGCTCTGGACTCTCTTTGCGCCGCGCCGCGCGCGTCGCTCCTGTCTCTTTTGCTCCCACTGCTGGCGCTCGGCCTGTAGCTGCGATTTCTGTTCCGCCGTCAGCACGTTGTACATCTCGTACATCATACGCGCACGCGCCACTTCACGTTCGACCTGCGCATTGGCACGCGCCTGCGCCGCCGCGCGCACCGCGTTCTCATCAAACGTGCCGCCATTAAAGATGCCAAACTCGCTGCGGCGTCCTGCGCGTCCTGCGCCGCGCCTCTGCTGGCGCTCGGCCCTGGCGCTCTCACGATAACGAGCGGCGATCTGCTTCATCTGTTCCTTCTGCGCGTCCGTCAGGTTGAGCTTCTCGGCGAAGCGAACACCGAAGCCGCCCTTCATCCCGCGATGATCGCCACCGCCGCGACCCCATTGCCGTCCGGCGCGCTCCTGCCCGCCCTGTCCCTGCGTCGTGGGCTGCTGTGCCAACCCGATGGCCGTCAGCGTCAAGGCTACGGCCAGCGCCCCGCCCATGATGATCTTCTTTGAACCGGTTAACTTCATTTTTTTCTTAATCTCCAGAATATTGATTTGACTGGGCCGCATCATATACGCGGGAGAGAGTGTGTGTCTGACGCCTCAATCCGGCCATTCAATATGCAAGACGAGGGGCGGGAGCGTACGGTTACAACTTTCTACAGGCCGCGGCCAGCAGAGGCATCCAGAGACCAGATGACGGTTGACGATTCCGGACCAGTTCATGCTCTCACTCGGGCACGAGCGCGAGGCGAAAACCCATCAGTGACCATTCGGCATCACCCTCGACTTCGTTGATATAAGAAAAGTCGCCCGGCGCGTTCGACCCGACCGCGTAACACTTCGCGTTGCCCTGCTCATCGCTGTAAAAACCCAGTTCGAGCGTCTCCGTCTCGCTCCATTCGGGATGAAAGATGGTCCCTATGAGATTGAAGACGGCTGGCGGGCAGACGGTCAGGCGATAATGCGTCGGCAGGAGGTGGCGAGCGCGCCAATCTTCGTTGACGACGCGTATGAATTCGCGCAGGCTGAGATAGTTATGAGCGTAGCGCGTGCCGTTCATCATCCCTGCGCGGCCCATGTAGGGCGCGAACGGGTCTGCGGCGGCATCGTGGCCGTAAGGCGTGCCGTAGAACTGCCTGTTGCCCGGCAGATAACGCGGCTTGGCTGTCGTTTCCACACCGATGATGCATCCCTGATGCCGTCTGTGGCCTTCGATGAGACGTTCGAGATAGCTCGGCCCATGCTCATGCGGCCTCTTGAAATCTCGCGTCGCCAGAGGATAGAGCCTTGCCAGATAGGAATCATCGAGCGGCAAGACATCCGATGTCGGAATAATGTGCCACTCGATATTGAAGTGGCCGAGGCCTTCGGCCATCTCCTGCGGCAGCTCAAGCTTTGTCGCGCCGTCAGCGAGCAGCTCCGTAGAAGGCCCGAGCTTGAAAAACTCACGCAACCGACTCGCCTCTTTTTCCATCCAATCTGTCATCTATGACGCGCTCCTCACCCGTGACATGTTCGACACTGTAATACATTTAATTGCAAATTTCTTGTGATGAATAAAGGCGGAGCAAAGATTAGCTTGACCTTCATCATCCTAACTGCCGACGCTCTCTTGGTTTGATTGAAAATATTCGTAACCGTAACTGGCCGCGCCGCGTCTTCAAATAAGAGATTAAAAAGGGTCTAAGGGTACTTATGTCTGTATTTTCCTCCCAGAGGATTCACACTACCACACTGGTTTACTGCCTGCTCGCCCTGTTGCTCGCCTGCGCAGGCTGCGGGCGTTCCGAACCGAAGGCGAGGGCCAAGGAAGAGCCTCGCAGAGACAACGCGGCGACGGCCTCGGAAACCGCTCCCATCACCGTCACGACCGCCACGGCTCAAGCGCGCGAAGTTCCGTCTTTCATACAGGCGACGGGGAGCCTGGTCGCAGACGAAACATCTGATGTCGCGTCGCAAGCCTCCGGGCAGGTCGTGGCGACTCCGGTCAGCGTCGGCGCTTTCGTCCGGCAGGGCACAGTCATCGCGCGCTTGAACGACAGGGACGCGCGGCTGCGTCTGCAACAGGCTCAGGCCGGAGTCCAGCAGGCTATCGCGGGTGTCAGGCAGGCCGAAGCGCGTTTGGGTCTGCGTCCAGGCGGAAATTTCGACGCCAGCTCGATTCCAGAGGTGCGTAGCGCGGGTTCAAATCTCGAACAGGCGCAGGCAGAGCTGCGTCTGGCAGAGGCCAACGAAAGACGTTACCGCGAGCTGGTCGAGACGGGCGATGTAGCCGTCAGCGTTTATGACCAATACCGCACGCAGAGGGATACCGCCAGAGCGCGAGTCAACGCCGCGCGCCAGCAGCTAGAAGTCGCCATCAACACTGCGCGGCAGAGCAACCAGGCCATCCAGACAGCCGAGGCTGCCGTCACGTCCGCGCGCGCGCAGGCCGCCATCGCGCAGAAGGCCGTCGCCGATACGACGATTCGCGCGCCCTATGCCGGCTATATCAGCAATCGTCCTATCGCCGTCGGCGAATATGTCACGCCCGCTTCAATCGCGGCCACGCTCTTGCGCACCAACCCTATCAAATTGCAGTTGCAGGTGGCGGAAGCCGAAGCGCCCTATATCACGCAGGGGATGGGCGTCTCGCTGGAGGTTGACGCGCACAAGGATAAAAAGTTTGCGGGGCAGGTGACGGCTGTCAACCCTGCGATTGACCCCGCCTCGCGCGCCGTGACGGTCGAGGCCGTGGTCCAAAACGGCGACAACGCGCTGCGCTCCGGCATGTTTGCCACCGCGCGCATCGTTCGCCCCGGAGGAAATAAAGCCGTCTTTGTCCCGCGCGCGGCGGTCCTCTCTGACCCGAACACACAATCCTTCCGCGTCTTTGTGGTCCAGGGCAACACGGCGAAATTGCGCGTCGTGCAGATCGGCACGGAAGAGGGCGAGATGGTCCAAATCCTTTCCGGCGTCAACGCGGATGAAACGGTCGCAACCAGCAACCTACAGCAACTGTACGAAGGCGCGCGTGTCCGAGTGCAATAAGAGAATTTGCGATTTTCGATTGGACCAGGATGAGAACTCAACTCAAATAATCTTCCGTCCGCTCCCAATCTAAAATCTAAAATCGCAACTCACAAACGGGGTTTGTTATATGCAGAAGTTGGCAGAAATTTGCGTGCGGCGGCCCGTCTTTGCGACCGTCATTATTCTCCTCTTGACGGTCATCGGCGGCTTCTCCTTCTTTACGCTCGGCGTTGACCGCTTCCCGAAGATTGACATCCCGACCGTCTCCGTCTCGACGACTAATACGGGCGCAGCCCCGCAGGAGATTGAGACCGAGATTACGGACATCATCGAAGGCGCGGTCAACACCGTACCGGGGATAGACGAGATGCGCTCGTCCTCTGCGCAGGGGCGCTCGAACGTGACGATCAACTTCAATCTCGAAAAAGACCCCGACCTCGCTACCCAGGAGGTGCGCGATAAAGTCAGCACGATTATCAACCGCCTGCCGGAGACAGCCGACCCGCCCGTTGTCAGGAAATCCGACCCCGACTCGCAGCCCGTCCTCGTCTACGCCATCAGCGCGCCGCGCTCGTCCATAGAGCTGACCCAACTGGTCCAGAATCAGATTCAGGAGCGTATAGAGTCAGCCGACGGCGTTGGCGAAGTGGTGGTCTTCGGCGGCAGACAGCGTGAGATTAAGGTCTATGTCGAACCGGACCGCCTGCGCGCTTACAACCTGTCCGTGACGGAAGTCTCAAACGCCCTGCGTGCGCAGAACCTGGAACTGCCCGGCGGGCGTCTTGACGAGGGCGCGCGGACCGTGACGCTGCGCACGCTCTCGCGCATCACGAGGGTCGAAGATTTTAACAATATCGTAATCACGACGAGGAACGGCTATCCGGTCAAGATTAGCGACATCGGGCGCGTCGAAGACAGCGGCGTTGACCCTACTTCTGCCGCCTCGCTCAACGGCGTGCCGTCCGTCTCGCTCGGCATACGCAAACAGTCCGGCGCGAATACCATCGCCGTCATCAATGCTGTCAAGCGGCGCATGGCGGAGATTCAGCCGCTCTTGCCGCCCGACATCAAGATTGCCGTCACGCGCGACCAGTCGGAATTTATCGAGACCTCGCTTCACGCCATCGAAGAGCACTTGATTGTCGGCGGGCTGCTCGCGGCCCTCATCGTCTTTCTCTTCCTGTGGAATTTTCGCTCGACGGTTATCGCCGCGCTCGCCATCCCGACCTCCATTATCTCTGCCTTCGCGCTCATCTCAGCGCTCGGCTATTCGCTCAACCAGATGACCATGCTCGCGCTGACGCTAATGGTCGGCATCGTCATTGACGACGCGATTGTGGTGCTTGAAAACATCTTTCGCTTCGTCGAAGAGAAGGGGATGCACCCGTTTCAGGCGGCCATAGAGGGGACGCGAGAAATCGGTCTCGCGGTGATGGCGACGACTCTTTCCCTGCTCGCGGTCTTTATTCCGGTCGGGTTTATGAGCGGCATCGTCGGACGCTTTATGTCTTCGTTTGGTTTGACCAGCGCCGCCGCGATTGCCGTCTCGCTGATCGTCTCGTTCACGCTCACGCCGATGCTCGCGGCGCGCTGGATTAAGCCTCCGAAGGAAACCATCACGCCTGAAGATGTGCCTCTCGGCGCTGGCGTCGGAGGCGACGGCGGCAGCGATGATGGGCCGCTGCCCGAACACCTGCGCGAAGGGAAGCAAGAGGAGAAAGAGAAGGACCATGTCTCGTCTTCAAAGGGCGGGCGCTTCTATCGCCCGATTGACCGCACTTACATGTGGATGCTCAGGTGGTCCATGGCGCATCGCTGGGTCATCGCAGTCATCTGCCTTTTCGTCGTCGCTTCAATCTGGCCGCTGTACCGCGTGGTCGGTTACAACTTCCTGCCGGATGAAGACGAGTCTTCGTTTCAAGTCTCTTTGCGTGCGCCGCAGGGGACGAGCCTTCCGGCGACTCAAAGTATTCTGGAACGCGTCGCGCGTGACGTGCGCGAGCAGATTCCCGGTGTCGAAGGTACGCTCGTCAACGCGGGCGGAGGCGGCGGCCAGTCAGCGCCGAATTCAGGCTCGGTCCAGGTCCGGCTCAAGCCTGTCGCGGAACGCAAATTCTCGCAGACAGACTTGATTCAGCAGACGCGCGACATGATACGAAAAAGGAAGTATCCGAAAGAGTATGTCATCAACGCTTCGGGCGGGTCTTCCATTGGCGCGAGTCTGGGCGGTGGTCGCGGCGGCTCGTCTCTCGGATTCTTTATCAGCGGCCCTGACATCGAGAAGCTGGATGAATACTCGAACAAGTTGGTCGAGCGTCTCAAGCAGGACCAGAACTTCCGCGATGCGGACCGCTCGCTCCAACTCACCAGCCCTGAGGTGCGCATCATCATTGACCGCCAGCGCGCGGCAGACCTCGGCGTCAAGGCCGGCGATGTGGCGCAGGCGCTCAACACGCTCGCCGCAGGGCAGCGCGTCACCACCTACAGCGAAGGCTCGGACCAGATTGATGTCGTCGTGCGCGCGGGCGAAGAGTTCCGGCGCACACGCGAGAACCTGAGCAACTTCACTGTCGCCTCGTCTTCGGGCGGGACCGTCGGTCTGGAAAAACTCGTGCATCTGGAAGAGGGCGAAAGCCCCGCCTCGATTGACCGTCTCAACAGGCAACGGCAGGTGACTATCTCTGCCAGCCTTGCGCCGAACGGCTCGGAGTCGGATGCGCTGGTCGCCATCCAGCGTTATGCGAAAGAGTTGAAGATGGAGGCGGGCTACCAGACGGGCGTGACGGGCCAATCGAAAGAGCTGCAACGCGCGAACCAGTCTTTCATGCTCGCCTTTCTGCTCTCGTTTATCTTTATGTATCTCATCCTAGCGGCGCAGTTCGAGTCGTTTATACATCCGGTGACTATCTTGCTCACCCTGCCGCTCTCGATACCGTTCGCGCTGCTCTCAACTTTAATCGCGGGGCAAAGGCTCAATATCTTTTCCGCGCTCGGAATCTTACTGCTCTTCGGCATCGTCAAGAAGAACGCTATCTTGCAGATTGACCACACGAACGAGCTGCGCGCGCACGGCATGGAGCGTTACAGCGCTATCTTGCAGGCCAACCGCGACCGCCTGCGCCCGATTCTGATGACGACCATCGCGCTCGTCGCCGGGATGATTCCGCTCATCATCGGCTCTGGCGCGGGCGCGGCCACCAACCGTTCGATAGGCGTGCTCGTGGTCGGCGGCCAGAGCTTATGTTTGTTGCTCACGCTCTTGGCCGTGCCCGTCTTCTACTCTCTGTTTGAAGACGCCAGGGAATCAAGTGTGTGGGGCTACATCGGCGACCGTTTCGACGATTTCAGGGGCGGCACCGGAAAGCGGCTGGCCGAAACTTACTCGGCGGTCGCCGCCGCGTTCGGGCGTAAACCCAGACCTGCGGGCGACGCAGTCTCAAGACGTAATCAAAAGGATAGTTATGCAGATCAAGCTACAGGTGATTAAGGGAGCGCGGCGTGTTCGTCGCCGCGTTCGTTTGGCGAATTTGGACCAGGCGACTTGGCGTTGGCTCTTGATGACGGCGTTGCTGGCTTTACCTTGCGCGGTGCTCGCGCAAGGGCAGACGCAGCCTCCGCCCGCGGGCACTTCGACGCAAGGGCAGCAGCCCCAACGCCCCGGCGCGCCCCCGCCTTCGACGACGCAGCTTCCGCCCAATTCGTCTTCGGCCCCCGTGCGTCCGGGCAACGAGGCGCAGCAGAGCACGCAGCCGCAGACTGGACCAGAGCAGGAGCGACAGCAGACGACTCCCAATACGCAGGGGCCGCGCCCGCCTACGCCGCAGGTCCAGCCCACTTCGCAGCAGACACCGCCCGGACAGTCGCCGCAAACGGCTACGCCCGCCGGAACTTCTGGTCCACAGACGGGCACTAACCCTGCGAATGCTCCGTCCAACGCTGGACCGGGCGGCGTGCAGCAGACGCCCGGCCAGAACGTCGGAGTTTCGGGCGGCATTGCGCCCGCCGAATTGCCAGCGGACCCGCCGCCCATCGCGCCAAACTTTGAAGCTCCGATGCGGCCACTACCGAGCGCAGAGCGCGTCGGCGTGGATGTTTCCAATCAAGTGCCGCTGACGCTCAACGAAGCGATTGCGCTCGCGCTGCAAAACAATAACGACATTGACGGCTCGCGCATCAACGTGCAGATCGCGGAGTTTAACTTAAACGGTGCGCGCGGCGTGTATGACCCCTTGATTTCATCCGAGAGCTACTTTGAGAGTCGCGTGACGCCGACCAGCTCAACCCTCGGCGGCGCGCAGAACGGCTCAGTCAAGCAGACGGACGCGACGGGCGCGCTACGCTTCGGCGGCTTTACGCCTTTCGGCGGCGGCTCTTACCAACTGGACTTTGCTTCCACGCGCCTGACGACCAACAACCAGAACGTCACGCTCAACCCGCAATTCCCGACCGCGCTCACCTTCACCTATGTTCAACCGCTCTGGCGCGAGCTGCGCTTTGACAATAACCGTCGCCAGATAGAGATTGCCAAAAAGAACCTCAGCCTGACCGATTCGCAGTTCAGGCAGCGCGCCATCGAAGTCATCTCGCAGGTCGAGCAGGCTTACTGGGACCTGGCCTTCGCGCTCAGAAATTTGCAGGTCCAGATTGATGCCGTCAAGCAGGCGCGCTTGCAGCTTGAAAGCAACCAGCGGCTCGTCGCCAAAGGCGTGCTCGCGCCCATAGACATCGTTGCCGCCAGTACGCAGGTGACGAGTTTCGAGCAGAACGTCTACACCGCGCAGGAAGCAGTCACGCGCTTTGAAAATACTTTGAAGACGCTGATCCTGCCAGACCGGACAGCCGCGCTCTGGTCGCGCCCGCTCACGCCCGTCACACCCGTCAGCCTAGAAGCGCCGCGCGTCCCGCTTGAGCAGGCTGTGAGCGCAGCGATTAATAATCGCCCGGAATTGTCGCAGCTTCAGACCAGCGCCGAAATCAACCAGATAGACACCAGATATTTTCGTGACCAGACCAGGCCGCAAGTTGATCTCGTCGGCACATACACGGCGGTCGGGCTCGCGGGTTCACCGACGGCTGCGGCGAGCGTGGGTTCCGGAACGAGCGCGAACGCGCTGCTACGCACGCGCGTCAACGAATTGTCTACGCTCGCGGGTCTGCCGCCGCTCGATGCGACCACAGGGGGCGCTGGTTCGGTCAACCCGAATCTGATTGGCGGCTATACGCAGTCGCTTCAGAATCTCATCGGGCAGGATTACCCGACCTATCGCGTAGGGGTGCGCGTCGAGCTGCCGCTGCGCAACCGGACTGCCGAGGCCAACCTGGGGCGCTCGCTGGCCGAAGGCAGCCGGATTAAGAATCTACGCGCGCAGCAAGAGCAGTTAATCGAAGCCGATGTGCGCAACGCAACGCAGGCATTAAGATCAGCCGAAGCGCGTCTGGCTTCAGCCGCCGCGACGCGCTCTTCTGCTGAGCAGCAGTACGAGAGCGAGCAGAGACAATTAAGGGCCGGCACGACAACCGTCTTTCTGGTCCTGCAAAGACAGAACGAGCTGCTGGCCGCGCGCGGGCGCGAGCTTCAGGCCCAGACCGATCTCAACAAAGCTATCGCGGAGTTTCAACGCGCCACCGGAAACACGCTCACGGCCAATCATGTCGCGGTGCGCACGGACACGCCGACGCGCGAACTGGAAGTGCGCCCCTCGCCGGGCGCGAATACATCGGGCGCGATGTCAATGACGGACGGAACAGGTCACGAAGGCGCAACTCGCGGAGTAAGTCCGAATGATAAGTAACCTTCATCTCTCAACATGATAAATCATCTTCAGCTCGCATCTTCCAGGCTCTCATCCTCGCGGACGCGAAAGAGCAGGAGCAGGCTCTGGGCTTGTACGCTCGTCATGCTCGCGGCCTTTTCGGCCTGTCGCTCGTCGGGCGAAGATGAAGTGGATAGGCGCGGCGTCGTGATCGTCAACGCGCCAGCCGCGGGGGAAGTCCGGCGCGTCTTTGTGCGTGAGGGGATGACTATCGAAAAGGATGCGCCCGTCGTTGAGATTGCGGTCCGAGCTGAAGGGCAGAGCACGACGCGCAAAGAGGCGGAAGACCCGCAGACGAAGGCTATCGGCAGCATTAAGTCAGCGGAGGCGGAGATTGAAGCGGCGCGGGCCGAAGTGGTCCGCACGGAGATAGAGGTCCAGCGCCTGGCTTCGCTGGTCGCTTCCGACCAAGCGCCGCCTGCGCAATTAGAGGGCGCACGCGCAGATTATGAGCGAGCGCAACAGCGTCTTCAGCGCGCACAGGCTGCGGCCAAAGAGGCGCAGGATAGCCTGGTCGCCGCCCGTCAGCCCTCCCGCAATCAATCTCCCGCCGCGACTGGACCAGTTGAACAACTCGTCACCGCGCGGGCTTCTTCGGCTGGCACCGTGAGCGCCGTCAGTGCGCGTGTCGGCGAGCGTGTGACCAGCGGGCAACCGCTTGCGACCTTACGAGCAGAGCCGCGCTGAAAGAGCAGTATGATTTCAGAAGCCGCTAACATTGGCCCGCGTGAGCAGAGCAAGCGACGCTTGCTCGGCATCGTGGCCCTGACGGTCGGCGTCGCAGTGGCCTTCGTGCTGGTCGTCTTGGACGCGCCGCGCTGGTCCAGGCTGGTAGTCTTCTTTCCCATCTGGATAGCGGGTCTGGGATTGATGCAGGCGCGCGAGAAGACTTGCATCGCGCTGGCCGCGCGCGGGAAGTGCAACATGGATGCGGGCGAAGAGAGCCTCGATGACGAGAGCCTGAAAGAGCAACTGCGCCACACGGCGCGTCGCATCAATCGCCGCGCGCTCGTGACCGCCGCCGCGATTACGCTCTTAACGCTCGTCTTTCCTTAAAGACCGGCAGTGGTCCACACCCTGTCTTCGGAACATGAATGCGCTTGAGCGATTCGTCCTCCCGGTTTAATCCGGCCTCGGCTTAATTTTTCCAGACCGCTCCCAACAGGCAGAGCCAGCCCGCCAGGAACGCCGCCCCGCCCAGAGGCGTAATCGCTCCCAGCCAGCGCGCCCCGCTCAGGCTCAGCAGGTAGAGACTGCCTGAGAAGAGAATCGTCCCGGCAAGAAAGAGCCAGCCGCTTGCAGTAGTCAGCATGCCGGGCCAACGTGTCTGCGCCCATGCCGCCACGATGAGGGCGAAAGCGTGATACATCTGATAGCGCGCGCCGACTTCAAAGGTCGTGAGCATCTCCGCGCCGAGCCTGCTCTTCAAACCGTGCGCGCCGAACGCGCCCGCCGCGACTCCTATCAATGCCGAGACGCAGCCGATGGCAAAGAATATTCGGTCCATCTTCTCTTACCTCTTTCTCGATTGCGTTAATCCGGGCCGTCTCCCGTCGAGCTGGGCCAGTTCGACCGGCAGTTAGACGGCCACCGGGTCGCTGACCGCTTCGGCGGGCTGTGGCGGGCCGTCGCTGCCACGCCCCCTTTGCTCGGTAGCGTCTCGAACCGAAGCGCTCCTGGGCATAAATGGCCGCTCGAAGAGACGGAAGAAAAGCCAGGCGAAGAGCAGGGAGAGCGGAGTCATGACCAGCAAAGAGATAGACAGGATGTGCCATCTGGTAAAGCCGAACCAGTACCACTTCATCAGGACGAAGAGGTGCGTCAGGTAGAGCGAGTAGGAGATGAGCCCTACGGGCGCGAGCCACAGGACCAGACGCGGCGCGCGTCTGCGCCGCTCCTGCCAACGCTGCTCTGCGCGGACGGCGCAGTTGACCAGAACGAAGAAGCCCAAGCCCCAGGCCGGGTGCATCAGCAGCCAACCCGCATCGTGAAGCCAGGCCTGCTCATGGATGAGCGGCAGCCCCTCCGCCAGTCCCATCGCACACAACAAAGCCGCTAAGCCTACCCAGAGCCTGCTGCACCACGCTGGCAACTTGACGATACCCAGCGCCGCCTCCACGCTCAGCGCGCCCAAAGCCCAGATAAACCAGTTGGTCGCCGCCGCCTCGCTGACGGGAATGTCTATCCCGCTAAAATGGACCAGCGAGCGGCCCAGCACCAGCCACACGACGCGAGCCGCCAGGCAGACCGTCAATGTCCGCGCCCACCCGTAACGAATACGCAGAAAGAGCAATAGGAAGTAGGCCAGGTATAACTGCTCTTCAATCGCCAGCGTCCAGAAGGCGCTGTTGATGCTGTAGGTCGTGCGCGGGTCGAAGTTGTGCAGCATCAGCAGGTGCAGGCACACGTCCCAGAGATAAAAGCCCGTCACCTTGAGCGGAGTCTGGTAGGCCATGTGGACCAGATAAAGCGCGAGCGCGGCCAGGTAAGCCGGATAGAGCCTGCGTACACGCCGCTTCCAGAAGGGAACAAAACTGATGCGCGGATTTTCCAACCCGCCCGCCCGCGCTCTGGCCCAGAAAAGGTGTATGCAGAATCCAGAGATGACAAAGAACAGGAAGACTCCGGCATAGCCGAAGTGGACCAGCGCAGAGGTCCACTTGGGCAGCCACCATTGCCACCCGCCGGGAGCGGTCAGAGGCGCGACCCCGAGCGCGTGATAAAGCACGACGCCGATGGCGGCAGCCCCGCGCATCGCGTCCAGGCTCAGGACGCGCCCTATCCTTTTTCCCTCAGTAACGTTCTCCATCAAGAATCAAATATTACATGTAACCGTCTGGAAACTATAAGCGGGGTGAGCGCGGCTTGCAGAAACGAGGCTGCGATGAAAGCAGAAAGAGAAAAGAGCAATGATAAAGAGCAAGCTATCGCTTCATCGTTCATCTCTGCCTCGTTCATCGTTCATCTCTCTCTGCTTCTCCGTTCTGGTCCGGCGGCTGAATAAAAGATAGTAAACCGGGAGGCCGAGCGCGACGACGCAGACTCCCATCAATGCCTGCTGAGGGTTGTTGCCGCCGAGCAGGACCAGCAGGAGCAGAATTAATATCAGGAAGACGAGCGGCGTCAAAGGATAAAAAGGGGTCAGGTACCCGGGCGCGGGTCGCTCTTTGCGACGGAGCACAAAGATTGAGGCGACCGTGAGCGCGAGAAAGACTACGACGATGAAGATGAAGTAGGCCACTATCTGGTTGAATGTGCCGAGCGCGACGAGCAGGCAGGCGAGCGCGGCTTGCAGCGCGATGGCGCGTGCGGGCGTCCCGAACCTCGTGTCAATGTGCGCCGCGCTTTGGAAAAAGAGACCGTCGCGCGCCATCGCGTAATAGACGCGCGGCGCAGTCATGATGATTCCCGCCATGCTTCCCAACACCGCGACGATGACCACGCAGGAAAAGACCTGCCCGCCCGCGCGCCCGAAGAGGACTTCCCCGGCCTGTGCCGCGAAGGTCTCGCTATCCGATGCGCGCTCGACCGGAACGAGATAGATAAAGGCTGCGCTCGTCAGGATGTAAACGAGCGTCACGGTCAGGACGCCGTAAAGGAGCGCGCGCGGCAGCGTGCGAGCGGGGTCGCGCACTTCACCCGCCATCTTGCCCGCGTCCCACCAGCCCCCGAAAGAGAAGAAGGCCGCGACCATCCCCCCGGCCAGCGCCCCTAAGAGCGGCGCAGACTGCGCTCTCTGAGCGACGAACGGGGTGAAGTTGGACCAGTCGCCGAGTTGAAATCCAAAGCCCCAGACGAGTATCAAGATGAGCAACGCCAGCTTGAGCAAGGTCAGCCAGCGCAAGAGCCATGCGCCGACCCTCACGCCCTTGATATTCATCGCGGAGAGCAAGAGAATCGCGCCAACGGCGACCGACTTCACGGCCCAGGGCGAAAGATTCAGGCTATAGCCGGCGTAGCCAGCCATCCCGACGGCCAGCGCCGCGGTAATCCCCGGGTCCATCACGAGCAGCGCCATCCAGCCGTAGAGGAAAGCGAGCGGCGGCCCGTAAGCTTCCCTGAGATAAACATAGCCGCCGCCCGCTTCCGGAAACCTGGCCGCCAGCTCTCCATAACAGAGCGCGCCGCAAAGCGCCATCGCGCCCATCAAAAGCCAGACGACGAGCAACCAGAAAGGCGAGCCGAGCGATTTAGCCATCCCCGCCGGGGTCAGGAAAATACCAACGGCGATGACTTCGCCGACCACGAGGGCCGTCGCCGTGCGAAGTCCTAACTGGCGCGTGAGCTGTTTATCTGTCGGCACTCTTTGTCGAGACTTGTGGACCAGTCGGCAGCAAGTTTGATTGAGAGCGAATTTATCCGATGATGGAAGAGACGCTCGCTAGAACGTAATGCGCGTGGCAAATTGGAAAGCGCGCGGGCCGCCTGAGCCGAAGACGCCGCCGGCTGTCGTGACGGGGCGTCCGAAGCTCGAAGAGCGCAGAAAGCCCGGACTCGCGGGGTCGTTGCTATCGCGCACCAGCACGTTTGAAAAGCCTGAGTAGTTGATGTTCGAGACGCCCAGCACGTTCGTCACGTTGAAGAGGTTAAAGACCTCTGCTATCGGCTCTATGGTCCAGCGCTCGCCAAAGCGAAAGAGCTTCGAGGCGCGCAGGTCCAGAGAGTTGAAGCTATCGCTAAAGCGCGCATCATCACCGACGAGCGGCAGCAGTTGACCGTTGACGCCTCCGCCAGCGTTGAGGCGACCGATAAACTCGTTCAGCTCTGCGCCCGTGTGAAAAAGCCTGCCGCCCGCATTGCGCTGCAAAGCGGGGATGCGCGAAGCGGCATCCGGCAGCAGGATGTCCATCGGGACGCCGGAAGCAAGCGTCAGGATGGGAGCGAGACGTATGCCGTAGGGCGCGTCGAAGACGCCCGCGAAGGTAAAGCGATGGCGCTGGTCGTTGGGCGTTGGTCCATATTCAAGCTGCAAGTTGGTCGGGTCGAGAGGGCCGTTGGAGAAGGGAATCTGGTCGTCGTTGGCGTAGTTGAAAGCCTTCGAGAGCGTGTATGAAGCGCGAAACTGGTAACGGTTAGAGAGCCGCTTTTCCAGGCTCAGGAGCAGCCCGTCATACTTCGTCTTGACGCTCGATTCGATATTCTTGACGAGGTCCGGCCCGCCGACCACGGGGTTGAAGACAGTGCCTATGGTCCGGCCAATGATAAAGTGCGTGCCGAAGTTATGTATGTAGTCTGCGCGCAGCAGCAGGTTGCGCGTCAACTCGCGCTGGAAGCCGAGGTTCATCTGCTGGACCATAGGATTCTGTAGGTCGTTAGCGATGATGTTGATGCCTCCGGCGCCAGCGCCCGGGAGCACGAAACCCGTAAAGGGGTTGGCGAGCGTCGGCGCGGGCGGCGGAAATCTTCCCAGGACAGGGTCGAACAGAAATTGCGGGTCGATAAAGAAGAGGTTGCCTGCGCGCACTTCAATCGGAAGGGCGCGTCCATCCAGCCCGCGCTCTAAAGATTGGACCTCCAGCGTGACGCGATCATAATAGATGCCGTAGCCGCCGTGTATGCTCGTGCGCTCGTCTCGCGTCGAATAATTAAACCCCACGCGCGGGCCAAAGTTGTTCTTGTCGCGCGTGCGTTTCCCTTGAAGGAAGGGGAGGACCAGCGGGTTAAGCTCGCCCGTGCGGCTGATGTTCTTGACATCCGTGTCCAGCTCATAACGCAGCCCCAGGTTGAGAGTCAGGTGAGAACGCACGCGCCAGTCGTCCTGTATAAAGGCCGCGAAGTAGTTGTTGTCCGCATTCGGAATGACGAGCGGGCGTTCAGGCACTCCGCTGCGCAGCGTGACGGCGAAAACCAGATCGTTATCATCCACGCGGCCATCGTTGTTGCGGTCAAAGTCAGGAAAGTCTTCGATCAACTCTACGCGGCCCTGCTGGAAAACGCCGAGGTCAAAATCGGAGTTGACGCGCTGCATCTCGCCGCCGAGGTTGAGCGTGTGGTTGCCGCTGAGCATCGTCAGCGTATCGCTGAATTGAAAACGCTTTTGCCGTGTCTGCTGCGGGACGCGAAAGGAAGCGCCGTCCTGTATGCTCGGGAAGGTCAGTTGCGGGCCGGGCGCGACGGGCTGCGTGCGGTTGATAAAGCTGCTGAGGCTGAAGCTGAAGTTGTTGACCGCGTTCGCAGAGAGCAGTCGAGAGTAGCTGCCGAGAAAAGAGTGCGTGTGGTTGACGCTCGATTGACGCTGCGAAGCAGAGCCTATGGAACGAATCAACGTGCTCGCGGCCACGTCGTCTTCGCGTTCGAGCGAATAGCGAAAGTTGAAGCGGTCAAACGCGGTCGGACTCCAATCTTCGCGCGTCGTCAAAAGCAGGTCGTTGAGCGGCGCACCGGCAAAGCCTCGCCTGATTGTTCGACTCGCCAGATCGCGCGCCCCGACCAACGTAGCCCCATCCTGGTTGCGATACTCGAATGCGCCAAAGAACCAGGCCTTGTCTCTCCTGATTGGTCCACCGAGCGTCACGGCATACTGCTCTCTGTCAAAGGGCGGCTCTTCCTGGAGCGTGCGGTCAAAGGTCGCGGGCAGACCCTGTAGCCTGCGGTCGCGGAAATAGAAAGAACCAGAGCCGTGCAGCGCATTCGTCCCGCTCTTGGTGACGATGTTGATGACGGAAGAGCCTGAGCGCCCAAACTCTGCGGAGAAGCGGTTGGTCGCAATCTGAAATTCCTGCACGGCCTCCTGCGAGATATTCTGGACCGCGCCGCCAACCACGTCATCGTTGTTATCGGCGCCATCAACCGTCACGTTCCCGCCGCGTCCGAGCTGGCCCGCAGAAGAGACGAGCACGGTGTTGGTCTTGGTCGGGTCAAAGTTGGGGGCGGGGGAATTGCCTGGCACGAGCAGCGCGAGTTCCAGAAAGTTGCGCCCGTTGAGAGGCAGACTTTCGATCTCGCGGCGGGTCACGACTCCGTCAATCTTAGACGAGAGCGTATCGAGCAGGGGTATCTCCGAGACCAGATCCACGACGACCGCTTCCTTGATGTTTATCTCAAGCTGCGCATCGAGCGTGGTGTGCTGCCCGACCTGTAGCACGACGGGCGACTGCGAAACCTTGGCGGCAAACCCTGTCGCCTGAACTCTGACTTGATACTCGCCCGGCGGCAAATTCGAGAGCGTATACGCCCCCTCATCGTTGGTCGTCGTTTCACGTTTGAGGCCGGTCCCGGTTTGCGTCGCCGTGACCTGCGCCCCCGCGATGACGGCGCCATGCGGGTCAGAGATGCTGCCGCTCAATGTCGCGGTCGCGGCCTGCTGCGCATCAACCGAAAGGGCCAGCCCGCACAACAAAAAGACAGCCAGCAGAGATGCTGTGATCGTTCTCAACTTTATCGCTCCTCGAATGATTTAGGGATATAGGCGGGACGCAAGAGCCAAAGCCAGCCGGTCATCCTTTAACTTGATCACACTTCAGTACGAGGCGGGCATTATATGCCGGAAAGCCTCTTCAAGACCAGCATCATGCCTGGCGAGGCCGGCTCGCTGGCCGAACCCTTCCGCGGGACG
>DASWMI010000175.1:0-10820 GCA_036399835.1 Pyrinomonadaceae bacterium
TTGACGAGGTGCGTCGGGTTGAACGGCAGACTGGGGTAATAGCTGTTCGACTCGTGCGTGCAGAAGCAGCCGGCGGCGGCCTGTTTGCGCCGCGCCTGCATGGCGGGCGAGAGCCACAGCTTCTGGAAGTTCCAGTCGTAGTCGCGCAGGTTGCCGATGGGCGCGAGGTTTTCGCAGGACGAGAGCGTGCCTTCGTCGTAGATGACCGCGCCGGCTGTGCCAGCGTAGCAAGTCAGTTGCGCCGTCTGCGTCTCCTGCGTCTTCGCAATCAGGTCGTGCATGTAGATGTCAATCGCGGCCTTGAAGAAACCGGCCTCGCCGCCGTAATTATTCTTGAGCGCGGCGTGGCGCGAATCTTCGTCAATCATCTGCGCGAGCCTGGCATAGCGCGTGTGGTCTATCTCAAGCTCAAGAGGGTCGGCTGAAGGCGGGCGGATGTAATTGAAGTTGACCTTATCCGGTTTTAGCTCGTACTTGAGAAAGTCGTACCACTCAAAAATCGTGTCCTGGTTCGAGTGCATAAAGCAGGTGCAGGTTTGAATATCGAGTCTCGGATACTCCTTTTTAATCAACTGAAGCTGGCGCGCCGTGTCAATGGCGATGTCCCAGGAGCCTGGTTTCTGACGAATCTTCTCGTGCTGGTCCTTGAGGCCGTCTATACCGAGCGCGACCGTCACGTTCAGGTTCGGGCACTCTTCGAGGATGCGCGTCACGTCCGGCATGATGCGCTTCTGAATCTGCCCGTTGGACATGATGTAGATGGATTCGAGTTTATTATTTTGATAAAAGGAGCGCGCAATCTCCGGCAAGTCCCTGCGCGTAAAAGGCTCGCCGCCCGCGAGGATGAGGACGCCCAGATTGCCGCCGAGTGTCTCGGAGATTCTTTCAATCTCGTGCGTCTTCATCTGTAGCTTTTTGCGCGGGCGGTCGTCCAGCTCGTCCGTAAAGAAGCAGTGCGTACAGCGCATATCGCAGACGGATGTGACCAGAATATTCAGGAGCACGGGCGCAAAAGGCTGGCCCAGCGCAAGCCGCGTATAACGCTTTAAGAGTTCTTTTGTCGTATAGTCCATTTCAACCCCAAGTTTGGCGCGACCCCTTTTCGAGAGGGCGCGCCGTCGTCGCCCCGCGAGGCAACGCTTAAACCTAACTGATACGGTATTTATCCCGCCTTGTCAACGCGCTGAAGAAAAGCCCCGGACAGATGGCGCGAACTTGGATGCTAAGAAGCTGCGGTGCGCTCGCCGCGTACCTGTATGCCGAGCGAGCGCATGCGTCTGTAAAGATGGCTGCGGTCAACTCCCATCAGTTCCGCCGCGCGCGAGACGTTGCCTTCGGCCTCGGCCAGTTTTCTCTGTATGAACTCTCGATGATAGGCATCCGTCGCTTCTTTGAAGGAGGGAAATCTGAAGGAGGCCGCCGGAGGCTCTTCGCCGCCGAGGGGCGGCAGGTCCGCAGCCGAGACCTTTGCACGGCCCTGCATGATGACCACGCGCTCGATAGTATTCTTCAGCTCGCGCACATTCCCGGGCCAGGAATAGCCCTGCATCGCTTCGAGCGCGTCAGGCTCGAATCGCTTGGGCCTTTTGCCGTAAGCGCCTGAGAATTTCTGGTTGAAATATTCAACGAGGAGCGGCACATCTTCGAGCCGCTCGCGCAAAGGCGGCAGCTCGAACGGAATCACGTTCAAGCGATAAAAGAGGTCTGGGCGAAACTGGCCGCGCTCGATTTCAAGGTCCAGCCGCTTGTTGGTCGCCGCCAGCACACGCACGTCAACGCGCACGCTCGCGCCGCTCCCGACCGCCTCGAAACGCTGCTCCTCCAAGACACGCAGGACCTTCGCCTGGACGCGCGCGCTCATGTCTCCCACTTCGTCCAGAAAGAGCGTCGCGCCGTCCGCCAGCTCAAACTTCCCTTTCTTGGCGGCGGTCGCGCCCGTAAAAGCCCCCTTGACGTGGCCGAACAATTCCGACTCGATTAACTCTTCGGGTATCGCAGCCGAATTGACCTCGACGAAGGGCGCGGACGCACGTCTGGACTGCGCATGCAGAGCGCGTGCGACCAGTTCTTTGCCCGTGCCGGACTCGCCGTAAATCAGGACGCGTCCGTCCGTCGGCGCAACCACCGCAATCTGCTTGCGCAGAGCACGCATCGCCACGGACTCGCCAATCATCGCGTACTCTTCATTAAGCTCCGCCGATAGTTCCGCGTTGACGCGCTCAAGCTGCCGCTGCCGCAAAGCGTTGCGCAGCGTCAGGACAGTCTTTTCGATTGAGAGCGGCTTTTCGATAAAATCGAACGCGCCGAGCTTGGTCGCGCGGACAGCCGTCTCTATGTTTCCGTGACCGGAGATAATCACGACGGCGCTCTCGTTGCCCATCCCGCGAAGCTGCTTTAAGGTTTCCAGCCCGTCAATCCCCGGCAGCCACACGTCCAGCAGGATGCAACCGTAAGCCCTGCGCTCGACCGCCCGCAAACACTCCTCGCCCGTCGCGACCGTCTCAGTCGCGTATCCCTCATCCTCCAGCACGGCGCGCAAAGTCTCGCGTATCCCGCGCTCATCATCAACAATCAGGATTGATTCCATAAAACAGTCCAGAGTCTGGAGTCTGAGAGTCTAGGAGTCAGAAGACAAAAGCTTTTGGCCTTTGACTCCGAGACTCTCGGACTCTCAGACTCTGAGACTTTTCAAGCGTTTGTCACCGGCAGCTCGATGACGAACTTTGCTCCGTGCGGGTGGTTGGCTTCGGCGCGTATGCGCCCGCTGTGGTCCATAATGATGCGTTGGACGATAGCCAGTCCGAGGCCCGTGCCGCGACCGCGCGTCGAGAAATAGGGTTGAAAGAGGCGCGCGAAATCCTTGCTCGGGATGCCGTGGCCCGTGTCCGTGACTTCTACCAGGAGCAGGCCGCGCGCGTGGTCATGCGCCGTCGCAACGGTGATGCGCCGCTCGCCCTCTATTGAAGCCAGTGCTTCGAGCGCGTTGTCAATCAGGTTGACGAGGACGCGCTTTAACTGCTCGGCATCGAGCATCGCAGGCGGGAGCACGCGCGCCAGGTAAACATCCATCCGCGCGCCGTCCAGACGATCTTCATAAAGCGTCACGGCCTGGCGCACAATCTCGTTGAGGTCGGCTGTCTCCAGGCGCGCGTGCGGTAGACGGGCAAAGCGCGAGAACTCGTCAACCATAGCCTTTAGCCCGGCCACCTCGCGCGTGATGGTCTGCGTGCACTCGTCTATGACCCTCCCGACGCGCTCACGCTCGAAGGCTTTCTCCGCGCTCGCGCCGTCCGACCCGTTTGTCTCAGAGCCATTGCCGCCGTTGGTCTCTCGATGAAAATTTTTGAAGATGCGCTCGGCTGAAAGCTGTATGGGTGTCAGAGGGTTTTTGATCTCGTGTGCCATACGACGCGCGACCTCGCTCCAGGCGGCGGCCCTTTGCGCGGCCAGCAGCTCGGACAAATCCTCTATCACGAGCACGACGCCGCGCCTCTCCTCATGCGTGTTGGCGCGCAGGGCCGTGGCCGTGAGCGCGACCGGGATGGCCGCGCCGTCATGCAGAGAGCCGCGCGCCAGCTCCGACTGTTCCGTTGCGCGTCCCATGCGGCGCGCGCGTTTGAGCAAGGAATCCAGCACCGCGCGGTCTTCCGGATTCTCTATCTCTGCGAGCGAGAGATTGACTTGCGCCTGCTCTGTCAAACGAAGCATCTGCGCGGCGGCGGCGTTGATGGTCGTGACGCGATTATCCTCGTCGAAAGAGATGACGCCGGTCGAGAGCGATTCAAGGACGGTTTCTATATAGTTGCGACGTTCTTCGAGCGCCAGATTCTTTTCGCGCAGCTCTGTCGCGCCCGCTTCTATACGGCGACGATTCTCTCCGAGCTGCGCCGTCATCTCGTTAAAAGAGTGGGCCAACAAGGCCAGCTCGTCATCCGCGATGGCCGTCACGCGATGCTCAAGGTTGCCGCGCGCCACTTCGTCTGAGGCTTCGACCAACGCCTTGATGGGCGTGCCTATCCCGCGCGCCAGGTGTATGGCAATCCAGGTCGAGGCGAAGAGCAGCATGAGCGTCATCAATCCGAGCGTCGAGAGACCGAGCAGTCGCACCTTGCGCTGTCTGGCGACGAGATGTTGATACTCCGTCCTGTAGTCCGTAATGACACGGCTCAAATTCGAGTCGCTGTAGCGCGAGGGAACCAGGAGCAGCGTGCGATTGCCTCCGAGCGGGGCCGTCACCACGTCAAAGCCTCTCCCGTCCATGAGCCTGTTGTCATCCCCCCCGGAAGAGCGCGCGAGTTCCAGAGCATGGTCCAGGTCCTTCTGCTCCGAAGGCTGCAAAGCGGCCAGAGCCTTCACCTGTACCTCTCCGCTGGCGTTCATAATCGCAGCCGCAGCCAGCTTACCCCTCTCGACCAACTCGGCCAGCGCCTGTTCGCTGCCGAGTTCCGGCTGTCGGTCAATCAGGACGGCGAGCATCCCTGCGGTCTGCTTCATCTCGCGCGTGTGATTGGCGAGCGTCTCTTTCTGCAACGTGTCGGCCTCGCTGATGACTTCGTCCGGCAGCCTAAAAAACCATTTCTCAAGCGAGCGATTAAAGAAGAGATAGGAGAAGCAGGCCATCGCCGTGATGGGGAGGAGGCTGACGGCAATGAAGTAGACGACGAGCCGCGTCTTGATCTTCGAGCCGAGCTGTCGTTCGCGTCTCTCGCGTCTGAGCTTTAAGAGATTGCGCACGAAGATAAAGGTAAAGACGATGAAGGCCGCGAAGTTTAGCGATGAGAGCGCGTAGAGCAGCAGCGTATCCGAAGCCGTGTCCGGCGGGATGACCGTCCAGAGCCAGAGCTGCTGTGCCACCAGCACGGAGAGAAAAACCAGGACCAGTCCGCCCAGCAGCCAGGGCGCTGTACGCCTGCGCGGCTTCGCTTCCTTCAGCCCCTTCGCTTCTGCTGTCTCTCTGCGCTCGCTCATCAGCTCTTCGTCCTAGACGGAAAGTTTATCATAGCCGCCTTCATCGTTTCCTCTTTATCTGACATGGTTTAGAATGGTCCGGCGGAAGAGAGCTTCATCGGTCCACGTCTTCAATCATCAAATGAATCTCCCGGACATCTTCTTTAACGGCGCGGGACGGCTGCGCAGCGGCTGGCGGCTTGCCATCTTTATAGGCATCTACCTGATAGTCGTCGCGCTGGTCCAGTTCTCGATTATGTTCATGGCCTCGCTCGTGATGGGCGCGGCGGCTGGTCCATTCCTGGAGGGCAACATGGGATGGGTCGTGCAGGCGCTGATGCTTTTCATCCCGGCGGCTGTGGTCGGCTGGCTCTGCTGCCTGATGTTGGAAGAGCTGCCGTGGCGCTCGCTCGGCTGGGGCTTGCACAGGGGCTGGTTGAGGGATTTGCTCAAAGGCTCTTTAATAGGCGCGGCCTCGCTCCTGCTCGCGGCGACGCTGGCGGCGGTCTTTGGCGGGCTTCGCTTCGCCTTCGTCGCCAGGATGATGCCAGCAGAGGTCGGCAAGACCCTCTTGGTCTCCGGCCTCATCTTTATACTCGCCGCCGCCGCCGAAGAGATGCTCTTTCGCGGCTATCCCTTACAGACGCTGGCCCGCGCGCGTCTGGCCTGGTTCGGGCTGCTGATTACCTCTGTCCTGTTCGCCTCAGTGCATCTTAACAACCCGAACGTCGTGCGTGGATTTACTTTTATCAATACTCTTTTGGCGGGCATCTGGCTCGGCATGGCCTACCTGCGCACGCGCAGCCTCTGGCTGCCGCTTGGCATCCACTGGTCCTGGAACTGGACCATGGGCGCGGTCCTCGGCCTGCCTGTCAGCGGCATCGAGCGACTGACCCCCGCGCCGCTCATGCGCGCTGTGGATGCAGGCCCGGCCTGGCTCACAGGCGGCGCATACGGGATAGAGGGCGGCGCGGCCTGTACGCTTGCGCTCATCCTGTCCACGCTCTTTATCTGGCGAACGCGACTGCTCTCGCCGAACGAAGAGATGAAGCGTTTGACCAGCGAAGAGAATCCCAGGCCCGACTACCGGCCAGTTCATATCTACGAGCGACCCTCAGAGCAAGGATGAAAGAATGACTATTCAAAAACCAGCCGCAGAGGCGCAGAGAGAGAGAGAGACAGAGCATAAGCAGGAAAGAGGTGTTGAATAGTCTTATAGAATTCCGATTTATCTACTCTCCGTGCCTGTGGTGGCTGATGGTCAGGTCTTGAATTACTCTCTTTTCAGTCATCGCCTTTTTATCCTGCATTGTTAGCTTTTCAGATTCGCCTGTTAACAGTTTCCGCGAGTCTAGCGTCTTTGTCCGCGGAAGGCGCAAAAAGATTGATTCCGAGTTTGAGGAATGTTGATGCCCGAAATCGAAGCCGCAGGCAACATGCTGCTGATGGTCAAAGAGGACCATGCTCTGAGCGCACAGCCTGTGCCCCTGCCGACGCCCATGCATGTCTCGCTCCTGGAGGCCGTGCGCGCGGGCGATAGTGAAGCCTTCGGCAGGCTCTACAATCTTTACGCGCCAATGGTCCACGGGCTGCTTCTGGCTCGCGTGCCCTACGACGAGGTGGATGATCTTTTACAGGATGTGTTTCTGCTCGCTTTTAAAAAGCTGCATACCTTACGCGATAACCGCGCGTTCGGCGGGTGGCTGGCGATGATTGCTCGTAATCACGCGGTCAATTTTTATCGTCGCCCGCGAGCGAGCGAGGAATTAACGGAAGAGATGGCGCAAACCAACGAGGCTCAGGCCGAGGCCAGAGAGATTCTGCACATCATACGCTCTCTGCCCGAAGCCTATCGCGAAACGCTCATCCTGCGCCTCGTGGAAGGCATGACCGGACCGGAGATAGCCGAGCGGACGGGACTCACGCCAGATTCCGTGCGCGTCAACCTGCATCGCGGAATGAAGCAGCTACGCGCGCGGCTCGACGGAGGAGAAAGAAGATGAAGGATTACCTGTGGGATAAAACCGGCGCGGAGGACGAGCAGGTCAAGCGGCTTGAGCAAACACTTGGCAGCTTGAGCTATAGGCCCAAGCCCTTTGCTCTGCCCGCGCAGCCTGAGATTCAAAAGCCCGCGCGCCGCTTCTCCTTCCCAATGCTGGCGGCAGCCGCCGCGCTGCTCTTCCTGCTGCTGGCCGGCGGCCTCTGGCTCGAACTGCGGCAGGGCCATCAAGACAGGCAGGTTGTGACCGCTCATCCTGAAAATAAACAGGACCAAAACCGGGCGGCCGAGAAGACTTCAACCGTCGCCAATAAGGAAACCGAACGGGAAAACAGTGGGCCGAAAGCAGAGGAAAAGCCTTTCGGCTCGGCGGTCAAACAACAGCTCGCGGTCCGGCTTGCTCTGCGTGAGCGCAAAGGAGTGGACCAATCGCGGCAGAGGTTGAACGGCTCAAGCGAGGCGCAAAGTCTCGCCCGACGGCAGGCGGACGCAGAGCTGTTACGCGAAGCGGAGAGCGCCAAGGCGCTGCTTATCAAGGCGCTGCATATCGCCAGCGATAAGCTTAATCTGGCCCAGAAAAGAATTCGCAACAGCCGTCCGCCAGAGCCTAGCTCTTAAAGTCGTCTTTCAAGGGACTCGCGGACCACCGGGCCGCTTCCCCTCAAGACTCGCAAGTTAAAGAAGGCTTGCGGCAAGCAAAAGCAACCACACGAAAACGGAGCAGTCATGAAACTTATTCTACTCAAATCAAAAATCGCCTGCATGGCGTTTCTCATCACGCTCTTTCTGGGCATCACGGCACAGGCGCAGCAGGATGCCAGGCTTCAGCTTCAAAGCGTTGAAAGGCTCGAAGCCAGGGCCTCGCAGGTCGTGGATGTCAATATAGACCAGCGTATGCTGCAACTGGCCTCCAAATTCCTGAGCGGGAAAAATCCCAACGAGCAACAGATCAAGGAGCTGGTCGCGGGGCTGAGAGGCGTCTACGTCAAGGTCTACGAATTTGACAAGGACGGCGAATTTTCTATGACGGATGTGGAAACGCTGCGCACGCAACTGCGCTCGCCCGGCTGGTCCAGAATGGTCGGCGTCACGAGCAAGCGCGACCAACAGGTCGTGGAGGTCTACATCATGACGACGGCCAGCGAGATTACGGGGATGGCCGTTATCGCTTCCGAGCCGAAGCAGTTGACCATCGTCAACATCGTCGGTCCGATTGATATAGACAAGCTGAGCAGGCTCGGCGGCAACTTCGGCATTCCGCAAATAGAGTTTAAGCGAAACGACAAGGATAAGGAGTAAGCGAGATGAACTGGAAACGAAAACACCAACTCCGGCACTTCTTCATCATCCTGACGGTCGCGCTCCTCCTGCTCTCGTTCGCTTCGACGACGGCGCTGGCCGACGACAAGGAGTTTGATGCGGTCACAAAACACCTCAAGACGCAGTACAAGGCCAAGCGCGTGCGCATTCCCTTTCTGGGTCTGGCGAGCTTTGCCGTCAGGCTCGTGCGCCCCGCCGGCGTCAAGAGTTTTAAGGTCGCGATCTTTGAAGACCTCAGTTTCGCGGGCGGGATGCTTGACGACGGGCTGAACCGCGTCCTACGCAATGCGCTCAGCCAGGAATGGCAGCCGCTCGTCCGTGTACGCTCGCGCGAAGGCGAACAGACCTACATTTACGCCAGAGATTCGGGCCAGCACATCAAGCTCATGGTCGTCAACATAGGCCGCAAGGATGCCGTCGTCCTGCGCGTCAAGGTCAACCCGGACAAGCTCAGCGCCTTTATCAACAACCCAAAGCTCCTGGGCATCTCTTTAGCTCGCAAACCGGAAACGCGTGAGCAGTAAACGCATCAACGCGTGAAGAAAAGGAACAGTTCCTTCTCTTCACGCGTTGATGATTCATGCGTTGACGCCTCTTTTATCTCTCGTCAATCGGAATATAGGAAACGTTTCGGGGGCCGATGTATTCGGCGCGCGGACGTATCAGCTTGTTGTTGTCGTACTGTTCGAGGATGTGCCCGGTCCAGCCGCTGATACGGCTGACGGCGAAGATCGGAGTATACAGTTCGAGCGGGATGCCCATCATGTAATAGGTCGAGGCGGAGAAGAAATCCACGTTCGGATAGAGTCCCTTTTCGCGCATCATAACCTCTTCCATCCGTCGCGAGATTTCATACCAGCGCGTCTCGCCCGCGCGCTCGCCCACCTCTTTCGAGAATCTGCGCAGATGAGTCGCGCGCGGGTCTTCCGTGCGATAGACGGCGTGGCCGAAGCCCATGATTTTTCTCTTCTGGGCCAGCGCCTCCTTGAGATAGCTTTCCGTCTTCTCGACCGTCCCGATCTCAAGCAGCATCTTCATGACGTTGGTATTCGCGCCGCCGTGCAGAGGCCCTGAGAGCGCGGCGATGGCTGCCGTCACAGCGCCGTACATATCCGCCAGCGTGCCCGCGACGACGCGCGCCGTAAAGGTCGAAGCGTTCAGCTCGTGGTCCGCATGCAGGATGAGCGCGACATCAAAGATATGAGCAATCTCTTCATCGGGCATCTCGCCCTTGAGCATGTAGAGAAAGTTGGTCGCGATGTTGAGGTCCGTGCGCGGCGCGATTAGCTCCTGTCCCTGTCGCAAACGCTCTATGGCCGCGACGATGACGGGTAGCTGCGCCGTCAGGCGCGTGGCTGTCTTGATGCTGCCCTCGCGCGAGATGTCGCGCGCGCTCCGGTCGTAAAAATCCAGCGCGGAGATAGCCGTGCGCAAGATGTCCATCGGCTCTGCTTGGCGCGGAAACTGCCGCATCAGCTCGACCAGCGGCGAGGGCAACTCATAACATCCGGCCAAGGATTCTCTAAGCTGGTCCAGTTCCGCGCGCGTCGGCAAACGCCCGTTCCAGAGAAGAAAGATGACCTCTTCAAAGGTGGAATGACGGGCCAGGTCGTGTATGTCCAGCCCCTGGTAAATCAACTCACCCTTTTCGCCGTCGACATCTCCGATAGAGGAACTGGCCGCCACCACTCCGCGCAGCCCCGCGCTGGCGCTGGCAGCCGCAGCAGTCTCCTTCGCACTGTCCATACTGTAAGCGTCCTTTTGAAATGTAGTGATGCGAAGATAGCAAAGAGCATGAGAAGAGACAAGCTATCAACAAGTCGGCTTCAAGGTTCAAGGCTGCGTGTTTCGTGGTTAAAACTGGTCCGGCTGTTTTGTCCCGCGTAAGCCTGAGCTTGAAACTAATATTTCCTGACCGCGCTCGGCATCGAGCAGCCTCGCCGCAGAGTTGAGATAGGCGGCGATTTCGAGAAAGCCCGCGCTGCCCTCGATGACAAAAAGCTCGCCGTCTTCAATCGCCTCCGCCGCGAAGAAGGGACGAAAAGATTTAATCTCATGCCCTTTAATCAAGAGGCGAGCGCCTGCGGCCATCATCTCTTCGGTCAGATGCTCGCGCGTCAGATTAGTGATGCAGTTGCCGAAGCGGTCAATGTGTATGATGCGGGCTTCGAGGCTGCCATCCGTTAAAGATTTCGGAGCCAGCGGAGCGAGCCTTTGATAATCTGTGATCTCCTCGCCAAGCTCTTCAGGCTGTGCGCCAAGCGAGAGCGCGCCCGCCACAGGAGCGAAGATGTCGCGCCCGTGAAAGGTCCTGCTGAGAGGCTGGCGGAAATATTCTTCGCGCGTCAGATGAAAGACGATGGCCTCCGGCTCTCGCTCAAAGATGTAGCCGAACAGCCCGTTGTCTGGACCAACAAAAAAATGGCCGCCGCCGCTGACCAGCAAGGGACGGCGCGCAGAGCCGACGCCAGGGTCTACGACGCCCAGATGAATTGTCTGCGAAGGAAAGCTCTTGTAGGCGGCGAGCAGCGTGAAAGCGCCCGCCTCTATATCC
>DASWMI010000176.1:0-4892 GCA_036399835.1 Pyrinomonadaceae bacterium
CCCTCGCCGGAAAATCCGCGCGACTGGACCAGACCATCCGCGCCATCTTTATAGCTCTGCTCGCCATCATGACAGCACTCTTCGGCCTACACTTCAGCACGGCGCTCTCATAAGGAAATGAAGGATGAAGAGCAAGGACGAACCGGGAACGCGTGAGCGTTGAATAAAAGAGAACTACTTTCCCAGTTCCTCGTTCATCATTTACCGTTCATCCTTTATCCCTCATCCTTCATCCTTGTTCTTATGGTCCACATTCGCGGTTGCTGTGTGTGATGATGGGGCTGAACCTTTGCTGGTATTCGGTGGAAGTGATAAAGGCGCAGACCATCGAGCGATAGTTGTTAGGCACTTTATTGTTGAGCACATCGAGCCAGAAGAGATAGCCGCCCTCATCAGGGTCGCGTCTCAGGTAGCTGAAATATTCCGCCAGCACGAAACCCCGATTGTATTCGGCCTGCGCATACTCCGGGTACTCTATCAGCTTGCGCACGACACGCGCGCGGCTCTCCGACTGATTGCTTCCGGCGTTGTATTCGGCCAGCAGCTCGCTCCGCCTGCTCGCCAAATCCAGGGCCGAAGAGTTTTTCACGGTTTGCAAGAGCGCATCCACGAAGTCCGTCCCGCTCAAGGTCAGTGGATACTTGACTGTGAATTCAGAACGCCGCACGAACTCCAACGCGTAAGCCAGCTTATCCGCGGCGAGGTTTGGACCAACGACCAGATGACTACGGTCGCGCATGAATTCCGCATAGGTGGGTCTGCGTGCAAAAGAGGCTTTGTAGAAGCGATAGACAAAAAAGCCAGTCTCCTGAAATTCGACCTCGATGAAGAAAGCGGCGGAGACGGCTATCCGCCGGTTGTGTATGCAGGTGGCATCCGAGCCGCACTTGTTAATCTCGTTGGTCCAGTAAGCCAGACCGCCGGCGTCCGGCTCGCGGTTGAGAAAATCATGATAGTGCTGCTGGACGAAGAACTGCGATTGGTCCGCAGGGTTGCTTGTCGGCTGAGCCGCATCGTTATCGCCGATAGTTAAGGTGGCCTGGTTCTGGCTGCCCAGCGTCATGCCCGTCGAAGGATTGCTCAAGGCCAGGTCGACCGTCTCGTTCTCTTCAAGATAGAGATCATCCGTGAGCAGGATGGTGAGGGGCTTGGATGTCTCTCCGGGAGCGAAAGAGAGCGTGCCGAGGGCGGTCGTGTAATCCGAGCGGTCCGAGGCCGTGCCATTGCTCGCGGCATAATCTATCGTCGCCGCGGTGGACGTATCGCCCAATCGTGTCACGGTGATGTTGACACTACCGGCTCCCTCGCTGGCATTGTAGGTGGGCGCGTTGAACTGAAACGTGTTGGCGCTCGGCAGGTTCGCAGGATACTGGACCTTAAAGACCGCTTCGCTGCCTCTGGCTAGATAATAAAGGCTGCCGTCTGGTCCAATCAGCAAGTCAACGGGACTCCAAATGCCTGTGGCAAAGTCTGCGACAGCGCCGTTGGCCGGATCAATCCTCTTAATCCAACCGGCGCAAAAATCCGCGAAGAAATATTTGCCGACGTAGTCGCTCGGAAACTGTACGACCGCAGGGTTGTAGAACGTGCCGCCCGTGATGGCGCAGGTCTGCCCGTCGTTCGCGTAAAAATAGAAAGGATTCCTAAAGCTGCTGTTGTTGCAAGCGCCCTCGCAGATGGGCCAGCCGTAATTCGCGCCAGCGATGCCTTCGTTAATCTCCTCCCAGGTATTCTGGCCCACGTCGTTGATAAAGAGACGGCCCGTCCCCGGCTGAAAAGCGAAGGTGTAGGGATTGCGCAAACCCAGAGCCCAGATCGCGCGGTTGTTGCCCGCCGCCGTGTTGAAGAAGGGATTGTCTGTCGGAATCGTGCCGTTGGAGTTGATACGCAGCATCTTGCCGAGCAGGTTGCTGAGCGTCTGCGCATTCGATGGCGTGGCATTTTCGCCGACAGCTATGTAGAGCTTGCCGTCAGGCCCGAAGTGCATCGCGCCGCCATTGTGGTTGGTCGCGCCGCTCAGATTGTTTAGCTCAAGGATGACGACTTCGCTCCCGCCGACTGCCGTATCGCCGCTGGCCGTAAAGCGGCTGACGCGATTGTGCACGGCGGGCGTCGTCGCTGTGTAATAGACGTAGACGAAATGATTGCTATTGAAATCCGGGTCGAAGGCGATGCCGAGCAGCCCGCGCTCCCCCTGCGAATTGACCGTCACGCTCAGAAACGGCGCGGCGAGCAGGCTGCCGTTTTTGATGACACGGACCTGGCCTCCCTGCTGGCAGACGAAGAGACGGCCATCGGGCGCAAAGGCCATCGCCGTCGGGTTCGAGAGACCAACGGCGAGCTGCGTTTCGGTAAAGCCGCTTGGCAGCGTCGCGCCGTAGAGCGCGGGCTGGACCATTAGTGCGCAGAGCAACGCCGTCAGTAGAACGATTGATGGACGCACTAGCTTGAGAGCGTTCAGCCGTTCGCGTTTGAGAGCAGAGGCCGCGCCGTCGCTTGGGTGGCTTGAGTGCGAGGTCATGTTTTCTCCTCCAGGTTGATAGACACTAATCTTCAAAAGACAAACCAGCGGTCTTTCCGCCAGGCGCTCCGGTGCCGATTCCAAACGCCTGAAAGTTTTCACCTGTGGGGAGGGGACAGCCACATTATACCTGCGACCCGTTCGGTTCTGGCAAGCCAATTCGGCGGCCCGCGGTTGAGTTGAAGAAAAAGTTAAACTGGCGCTTGACCCTGTATTCGATTACAGGGTTTATACTGTTAGTCGAAAGGGAACGCTCCGAATCCAGAGCGAGATGGAAATCTTCTTCGCCTGCGGTCAGAGCTGTTAAAACAGGGCCGCGCGTGGAAAATTGATGCCTCGCGTGGTAAACTTCAGGGCATTGCGGGACATCAAGGCGGTCTGGTTTTATGCGGCGTCAAACTTTATATAGCTGCGTCATGCTCCTCACGCTCTTCATGAGCGGCTGGTCCAGTGTCTTTGCCAGCGCCCTCTGCACTCATCATCATCCGGCCATCGCTCCGGCCAGCGTTGAAGGACACGCCTCCTGTCATGCTCAAGCCGCGCAGCATGAAGCCATGCACGAAGCGATGCCCGGCATGAAAGAGGAGCGAGCCGAAAGCCTTGAGGCGAGGTCCTGTGCCCTCGAACGATCTGCGGAAACCTGTACACATTGCCTCTCGCGCCGGGAGCTTCCCGCGACGACTGTGGCTGCAAGCCAGCCAGGCCAGGAGCAAAGAGATTCAGGGGCGGCAGCCTTGCGAGTCGTCAGGCAACTCTTCCAGCAGCCGCTTCCTCCTGCGCCTCTGGTCCAATCCAAACGACGCGCGCCGCCCGGCTCTCTCATAGACAAACATCTTCTCCTGAGCGTCTTTCTCATCTAGCTCCCTCGCGGCCTTTGGTCCGTCATTGCCAGACCAAAGCCGCACCCCCGCGTCTACAAAAGATTTCAACCTTCGATCATGGCCGAGCCGTTTCCTCAAGGGCGGCACGGCGCGGTGGACAAGCTCTAAGAGGGAAGCATGAGAAAACCGTTATTACGCCAAAAGCTATTTTTTATCTTCACATCCTTTATCTTCACGGCAGCATTGCTTCTGTCAGCGAGCGTTAATGCGCACGCGCAGGACAGCACGCACAAACATGAGATGCCCGGCATGGACATGAGCAAGCCGAAAAAGCCCGCGAAGAAACAGACGGCTGGACCAAAAAAGACCGAGCCGAAAAAGGCAGAGCCTGAAAAAGTAGAGCCTGGAAAAACAGAGCCTGAAAAAAACGAGATGCAGAACATGCCCGGCATGCCTGCGCCAGCAGCGACGCCCGCGCCGTCTCCTTTAACGACGCCAACCCCTGCGCCAGCACAAACACCTTCGCCAGACACATCACCCGGAAAGATGGATGAGAGCATGGCTATGCCGAAGGCTTCGACGCAGCCCGCGACGCAGCAGCCGGGCACGGGCGCTGTACAGGACAATTCGGCGGGCGCTGGAAACACGGAGACTCGCGGCGGCCAGCCGCATGATATGCACGCGATGCCCGGCATGAATATGCCTGAGAGGGCTGGGACGAGCGGTACGGGGCGCATCTCGGCTTCAGACCCCAACGCGTTGATGATCATGATGGGCCAGCAGATGGAGATACGCGTCGGCACAAGCAGCGTCAACAGCATCGCGATGGGCCAGATGGGTTCGGGCACATCCTGGCAGCCCTCTACGACGCCCATGTACATGTGGGTCAAGTCGGCCAAAGACTGGCTTATCTTTTTTCACGGCGAGGCGAAGCTTGGCGTCAACTCGCAGGGCGGCCCAAGAGGTGTGACCAAGTTTGAATCGCAGAACTGGCTTATGCCTATGGCCTTTCGCCGCGTTGGAGATGGGACGCTACAACTGCGCGGGATGTTTAGCTTCGAGCCTTTTACCTTTTCCGGCGGCGGCTCGCCGCAGCTTTTCCAGACCGGAGAAACTTACAAGGGCCAGCCGCTCGTTGACCGACAGCACCCGCACGATCTCTTGATGGAACTCTCTGCCACGTACACTATGCCCATCGGCGAGCGCGCCACATGGTTTACTTACCTGGGCTTTCCGGGCGAGCCTGCGCTTGGGCCGACGGCCTTCATGCACCGGATGTCGGCTTCGGAAAACCCTTCGGCGCCGCTCACGCATCACTTGCAGGATTCGACGCACATCAGCTTCGGCGTTTTCACGACGGGCTTTACCTATCGCTGGCTCAAGCTCGAAGGCTCGCTCTTTAACGGGCGCGAGCCTGACGAGAATCGTTACAACTTCGAGTTTAATCCCTGGAACTCTCGCTCGGTGCGTCTCTCCGTCGCGCCGAATGATGACTGGTCCATGCAGTGGAGCTACGGCCTCTTGAAGAACCCTGAAGCCTTAGAGACGGG
>DASWMI010000177.1:0-9308 GCA_036399835.1 Pyrinomonadaceae bacterium
CCAGTGGCAGCAAGGCCCAGCGCCCTTCCCGCTCGTCTTTAAGCGCACGGAGAAGGCCGCCGTGCTCAATCGTCCGCAGGAGCCGAAGCGCCCCTTTCCTTATGACGAAAAGGAGGTCGCTTACGAGAATAAGAGAGACAAGGTCAAGCTGGCCGGAACGCTCACGCTGCCGCGCACGCCCGGCCCCTTCCCCGCCGTCCTGCTTATCACAGGCTCCGGTCCACAGGACCGCGATGAATCGCTCATGGGCCATAAACCATTTCTGGTCCTTTCGGACTATCTGACGCGGGCAGGCGTAGCGGTCCTGCGTGTGGACGATAGGGGCGTCGGCGGCTCGTCTCGCGGTGGACCAGACGATACCTCCGAGAACTATACGGAAGACGTGCTCGCGGGCGTGGAGTTTCTCAAATCGCAGAAGGAGATTAACCCCAGGCAGATAGGTCTTGTAGGCCACAGCGAGGGCGGCATGATCGCGCCGATGGCCGCCGCCAGGTCAAAGGATATAGCCTTTATAGTGTTGATGGCTGGTCCAGGACTGCCAGGCGATAAGCTCTTGATGATGCAGTCGGACCTGCTGATGAGGGCGCAGTCCGAAGAGGCTTTCGCCAGATACAACGCCTGGTTTGCAAACATCCTCGCCATCTCGAAAAGCGAGACGGACCAGGCCGCCGCAGAGAAAAAGATGCGTCAGGAAGTGGACCGGCGTGTGGCCGAGATAGCAGAGACGCAAAAGCAGGAGCTGGCGACCTTCCGGTCCATGATGGAAGCTCAATCGAAGATTTTTCTCTCGCCCTGGTTTCGCTATTTTCTCAACTACGACCCGCGCCCGACGCTGATGCAGGTTAAGATTCCGGTGCTCGCCATCAACGGCGAGAGGGATTTGCAGGTTCCGCCCAGAGAAGATTTGGCCGCCATCGAAGAGGCGCTCAGGGCCGGCGGCAACAGCGATTTCCAGACCGTGTTGATGCCAAACCTCAACCATCTTTTTCAGACCAGCCGCACGGGCGCGCCCGCCGAATACGGCCAGATTGAAGAGACCATAGCCCCCGTCGCGCTCAAGACGATAGCCGACTGGATACTAAAGCACACGAGCGCGCGAGCCTCCTCGGCCCGTCAGGATTAAACGAGCCGGGCAAATCCGCGCTCAGCTTTGATAGCCGTGCGCGGATGAAGGTAAACGCTTCCGCAATAATCAAGCAAAGCCCCGATGCGAGCGGCTAATAATAGCTCGCGTCGGGGCTTGAGAGCTTTCGGCCTGCCACTTTCGCGCTTGCCGCTCGTTACTTCTCCGCCTTCTCTTGCTTGCGAGTTCGCGGCGGAGCATTCTTCACGTGCTTGTCGAACCAGGAGATCATCTCGTAGAGCACGTGTTCAGTGCTTTCGCGCGCGCTGTAGCCGTGCGCTTCGAGCGGGAGCATGACGAGACGGACCGTCCCGCCGTTGCCGCGCAGGGCCTGGTACATGCGCTCGGATTGAATCGGGAAAGTGCCCGTATTGTCGTCGGCCTCGCCGTGTATGAGCAGGATGGGTTCGTTAATCTTGCCTGCGTTCATAAAGGGCGAGACCTTGATGTAAAGCTCCGGCGCTTCCCAGAGCGTGCGCCGCTCGCTCTGAAAACCGAAGGGCGTGAGCGTGCGGTTGTATGCGCCGCTGCGCGCGATGCCTGCGCGGAAGAGGTCCGAGTGGGCCAGCAGGTTCGCCGTCATAAACGCGCCGTAAGAATGGCCTCCGACGCCGACGCGCTCGGGGTCCGTGACGCCCATCTCTGTGGCCTTATCAATCGCTGCCTTGGCGCTCATGACGATCTGCTCGACGTAAGTATTATTCATCGTTTCGGGGTCGCCGACGACGGGCATCGTCGCGTTGTCGAGCACGGCATAGCCTTCGAGCAGGAAGAAAAGATGCGATGGACCAGCGATATTTGTAAAGCGCTGCGTAGAGCCTGAGACCTGCCCGGCTGTCGAAGGGTCTGTGAACTCCAGCGGGTAGGCCCAGACGACCGTCGGTAGACGCGTGCCCTCCTTGTATCCGGGCGGCAGGTAAAGCGTGAAGGAGCATTGCACGCCGTCGGCGCGCTTGTATGTGACAAGCTGTTTTTTGATGCCGCGAAGCTGCGGCGTGAGGTCTGGAAACTGCGTCAGCGGCCTGAGGCCGGAAGCGCCTGAGAGGTTTGTGTTCGATTCGGCCACGGTCGGCGCGGCTGAGTCTTTGAGGTCAGCCAGCGTCGTTAGAGTGCGGACGTAATAGTTGAGCGGCTCGATGGGTCTTTCGCGGCGCGTGACGAACTGCCTGGCATCATCGCTGAGGAGCGCGACGACCGTCTCATAGCTCGTCGCCTCGCTGCGGAAGAGACGCTCTGACTTGAGCGTCTTTAAATTCAGCCGGTCAAGAAAGGGGCGGTCGCCTTCGGGCGTGGCGCCCGTGCCCGTCAGGTAAATCCAGTCTTCATGTTGGAGGATGGCGCGTAGACCCGTCGGCAGCAGTCGGGTGAGCGGAGCGCCCGGGTTGTTGTACTGGTCGTTGATATTGCGACTCCAGACAAGCCGCGCCGCCTGCGAAGGATTGTCTGCGTTAAGCGCGAAGGTCCGACGCCAGCGACGGTCGCGTTCATAATCGCTGACGAGCACCAGCCCGTTGCTTTCGCCCCATTGCAACCCGTTATAGCGATGCTCCGTTTTGAAAAGCTCCGTGGGCCTCTCTGCGAACGGAGCTTTGAGCATCAGTATACGGTCACGCGGCGAGACTTTCTTGCGCGGGTCGCCCTGGTCCAGAGCCTCAACCCAGACGAGCGTGGCGGGGTCTGTCGGTCGCCAGTGATATGCGCGCGGGCCTGTCTGCACTCCTTCAATCGGGACCTGGTCGGCGAGCGGAAGGCTCGCCAGCTTGTAAACAACCTTCGCGCTGCGGTCCCAGACTTCGACCTCTTTGGGAAAGATAAAGTAAGGGTGCAGATAAGAGTAAGGCTGCTGTAGGCGGGCGACGAGGATGTGTTTTCCGTCGGGCGCGGGCTCGACCGTCTCGAAGATGGCGGGTTGGCCCAAGTGGGTTATCCTGCCGCCGTCAGCTTCGACGAGCGCGAGCTGCGCCGTCGCGTAGTAAGAAAAGAGCGCCTCATCCTGCGGGTTCTTCAAGAGGTCCTGGTAGGTACGCACGGGCGCGGGCTTGCCTGAGCTTTCCTGTATGTTCGGCCCTTCGGGCGCGGCCTGCGAGAGTTGCGGCGCGGCCCGCTTCTGCGGCACGAGCTGGACCAGCAGCGTGCGATTGTCCGGCATCCACTGCACAGCATCGCTAAAGATATTGTTGACCTTGATACCTTTCAGCAGATGAGCTTTGCCCGTCGCCGTTTCCCCTGTCCACAGCTCAATCCCCTTCTGAGTCGTATTGATAAAGGCGAAGCGCTGGCCGTCCGCGCTCCACTGCGGAAAGCTGATGCGCGCTCCGGCGGGCAGCGCGACCTGCACTTCGGAGCCATCACTGATTTTTTTGAGCCAGAGCTTGATGTAGTAAGGCTCGCGGTGCGGCCCGTTGGTGTTGGGGTTGATGCGCAGACCCGCGAGGCGCAGCATGGGCTGGGCCAAATCCGCAATCGGCGGGTAGCGCGTGCCCTGCGCGAGCAGCATCAGGTCGCGGCGAGGGCTGACAGATGCCGCAGGCGTCGGCGGCGTATCTAATACATCGAGGACTTCCTTCGGCGGCTTGCGGTAAGTGTTTTGAGCCGACGCCGTGCCATCCGAAATCACACAAAGAATGGCAAGCGAGAGCAGCATCAGGAACGCTTTGGCTGGCCCGCGCGGAGGCGACTTCAAAGTTGACAGATAATGGGACGAGGAATCCATAGTGCTCCTTCTCGAATGGTGTTGATTTGATAAGCTGAAAGAAAAGCGGCTTTATAGTAGCAAAGAGGATGCGGAATTTGTAGCGCTTTGACTCTTCTTGAGAAAGCTCTTGACTTGCCCGGCCAACCATCCTATAAGCAAGCCTGCCGAAAGGTTTCGCCGTCGCGTATCAGGCGTCGTCTTCATTCGATTCTCAAATCCTCATCAATACTTTAAAGGAAGCATCCTCATGACCCATCCAACGAAATCTACTTTGGCAATCAAAAGATTGTTGCTTCTGCTGCTGCTCATTTCCTGTGCGACGGTTCTCCTGATAAAAGGCATTTCTACATCGAGCATTGCACAGTCATCGGAGGAAAGAGAATTAGTGGATGAGATACCGAAGCATCTGCCGATAAAAATCAAACTAAAGAAGGAGAAGGAAAAAGCATTCAAGGATTTGAAGAATGAGAAGTGGGCGAGAGATTTAGAAATTGAAGTTACCAATACTGGAAACAAGCCGATCTACTATATCGATTTGTTGCTGGTTTTCCCGGAAACAGCAGACCGTGATGGGCGTAAAGTCGGATATCCCCTACGATATGGCAGGATTGATTTAGTAGACCTGAAGGCCGAAGTGCAGCCTGATGATATTCCTCTTAAACCTGGAGAGAGCTATATCTTCAAGCTCTCCGCATTAGACATTAAAGGTTGGGAGAAATTCAGCGAACACAACAACAGGCCACAGCCAAAGAAAGTTCTCCTGCGTTTTCGAGTGCTGAACTTCGGAGACGGGACTGGTTTTATGTGGAGTGATGGCGCGCCCTTTCCCAGAGAACAAAAGAGGAAGATAAGCGAAGGTCGGTGCATAAAAGGTAACGCTAAACCTCCAGGTATAGAGAAACGACTGCTGGCGCTAAACCACTCGTTCAACCCACCGTCACAAGATAATTTGCAGGCAAGCTTTTTGCCTGCAAATTTTTTATCTATAGGGCTATTGAATCCCTTCCCTATCGAACCGAGTCCGCAGCCGGACATTTGTTGTCCCGGCACATCATGTAGTTTCCTTATAATTAGACCTACACAGTGTTATTGTGGAGATACCTTTGAAGTTACCTCCCCGCTGAGTTGTAGTGATCCATTTGGCAGGTGTGGGAGGTCTGAGTGGACAACCAGATGGTGCTACGACGACTATTTGGATACATTGTTGGGCTGTCCAGAGGCGGACTTAATCCCCTGCGATAGTTCGATGCCCACCCCTACCCCGACGCCGACGCCAACAACTTCACCCACTCCCTGCCCGTTGCGCACGGATTGCGGCAGTATCCCGGACGCCATCTCCGCAGACCCCTGCCGACCAGATAATTTGCCAGGCACGAACTGTCCGATTGGCTATACTCAGTCGGAGAATTGCTGTCTTCCGGTGGCCTGCCCCGAACCCACGCCGACGCCTTCGCCCTGCAACGGCGACCCGCATTGGGTTGACGCGCCCGTTTGCAACTGGGTCTGTCTGCCGCCACTGCCTTCGCCTTCACCGACGCCCCGGCCCGTTTACCATATAGAGACTTATTGCGTGGCCCACTTCCTCGTCACGGATTACGGCATCTCTTACGACGGCGGACAAACATGGCTCTACTGGTATTCGACACGCGAGTATATCGGATACTCTTGCAACTCCTACCCGACTCAGTAATCAGCCGCGACCGTCTCGCGTGATTCCGTAGGCTTGTAGGGCGGCAGCCGTTTGCGCGCGGGCTTTTCGCCCTTGAGACCCAAGGCCCAGTCGGCCTGCATCAACGTGTGTATGTCGCGCGTGCCCTCGTAGATGACGGCAGCCTTACAGTTGCGCAGGTAACGCTCGACCGGGTAATCGTTCGAGTAGCCGTTTGCGCCGTGCAGATCAATCGCCATCGAAGCGGCCTTCTCGCTGCGCACGGTCGCCTGCCACTTCGCCAGGCTGGTGGCGCGCGCGTTGGCCCGCCCCATATTCTTGAGCCATCCGGCGCGCAGCCAGAGCAGATGGCTCATCTGGTAATCGGCCTCCATCTCTGCAATCTTCTGTTTGACGAGCTGGTGGTTGGCGATCTTCGTGCCGAACGTCTCGCGCTCCAGAGCATAAGCGACCGAGGCATCACGCGAGGCTCGTATCACGCCGGTTGCGCCCGCCGCCACCGTATAGCGTCCCTGCTCCAGAGCGAACATGGCGATCTTGAAGCCCTCGCCCTCTTCGCCAACCAGATTCTCCTTTGGCACACGCACATCTTCGAGCGAGAAATAGCCTGTGTTCCCTGCGCGTATCCCCATCTTGCCGTGAATCGTCCCGGAAGAAAATCCTTTCATCGAGCGCTCGACGATAAAACAGGACATCCCCGTGTGGTCGCGCTTTTTTCTCTTCTCTTCATCGGTCCAGCAAAAGAAGAGAAAATTGTCCGCCACGTCAGCGAGGCTGATCCACATCTTCTCGCCGTTCAAAACGTATTCGTCGCCTTCGCGTCTGGCGGTTGATCTGGCGCCGACGACATCAGAGCCTGCGCCCGGCTCCGTCAGCCCGTAGGTCGCAATCTTCTCGCCCCTGGCCTGCGGGACCAGATACTTCTGCTTCTGCTCCTCAGTCCCCCACGAGTACAGAGTCAGGCTGTTAAGGCCCGTGTGGACGCTCATCACGACGCGCAGAAAAGTGTCCACGGCTTCGAGTTCTTCGCAGACGAGGCCGAGCGCGATGTAATCAAAGCCCGCGCCGCCATACTCTTCAGGGATACACACGCCGAGCAGGTTCAGTTCGGCCATCTGATCTAAAATGGACCTGTCGAACTGCTGCTTCTCATCCAGCTCCTTGATGCGCGGCGCGACCTCCTTCAAGGCGAAATCGCGCACAGTCTGCCGTATGGCCTCGTGGTCTTCGGTCAAATCGAATTCAATCATGGATAGTCTTCCTTACAAGAGGGATGTCAGATGAAAGCGTGCGGCCACCTTTAAAGCCGTCGAGCCGCACTCTCACCTTGATAAAAAAAGCTGTTTGAGCCCGTGATTTTGCAACCGCGTATCTTACCCTATCGCCGTCGCTTGATGAAAGCCGGATGCTTTATTCGTCTTGCTGGTCCAACAAGCTCTGCGCCGCCGCCCTGGCTTCTTCCAGCGTGGAGACGCGCCCGTCCAACTGCATCTCGTAGACGGCTTGAAGAATCCGGCCCACGAGCGGCGAAGGCTTGAGGCCCATTTCGAGTAGATGCCTGCCGAGCAGAATCTGCGCCGGCGGTTTCTGCTCGACCTGCAACTGCCTCGCGCGCTCTATAAACCATTCCTGCGGCTGCGCATCGGACCAGCGCTCGCGAGGCACCCAATCGGCATTGCGCCCGAGCGTGTCGGCCCTCGCCACGCGATATAAAAGCTCCAGCTCGCACCTGCGCGCCAGACGGCGAAACGCGCCGTCGCCAATCTCATCGCGCCGGTTGTAAAACTCGCCCGGCTTCAAATGGTCCCTCACGAGCGCCAGCACCTGCGCGCGCACGTCGTAGCCTTCGAGCGTGTAGAGACCCAGACGTTCAAGAAAGCTTTCGGTTGGACCAACGCCGGCCTCCTCGTGTCCGCGCGAGCGCCAGCGCCCTTCTATAAACTCTGTTGTCGCGGGCTTGCCGAAATCATGGCAGAGCGCGCCGAGCATGACCGCGACCTGTTTCGGATAAGGTAAGTCTTCAATAAGCTCGCGCGCACGGTCAGCCGTGAGCATGGTATGGACGTCACAATTTCCCTCAGGATGCCAGTCGTATTCTTGCGGCACGCCGACGAGCGCCTTCAGCTCCGGGAAGAGCTGGTCCACAGCGCCCAGCTCATAGAGCCGCTTCAACCCGATTGAAGGACGACGAGCGCGCAAGAGCAGCTTTTCCATCTCGGCCCAGACACGCTCGCGCGCGAGATCAGACAAATCAATCGCGCGGCACAGCTCAATCGTTTCCGTCTCAATCTCAAACTCGAACCGCGCGGCGAACTGCGCTGCACGCAGCACGCGCAGAGAGTCTTCGGCAAAGGTCTCGCGCGAGACGGCGCGTAAGAGTTTGCGGTGAAGGTCTGCGCGCCCGCCGTAAGGGTCTATCAGCTCGCCCGTCAGAGGGTCTTCGAGAATCGCATTGATCGTAAAATCGCGCCGCCGCGTGGCCTCTTCGACGGACATCGAAGGATCGCCCTCGATGATGAAGCCGCGATGCCCGCGTCCCTGTTTTCGCTCGCGTCTGGGCAGCGAAATATCCAGGTCCTGGCCGAGCTTGTAGACCGTAAAGGCTTCGCCCACGACATTGACAGGGCCGAAGACTTCGAGCAGCTCGCGCAGGCGTGCAGGCTCCACACCGTAGACTTCCACGTCCCAATCCTTGGGCCACTGGTCCAGCAGCACGTCGCGCACGCAGCCGCCGACCAGGAGCGCACGCCCGCCCTCGCTCTTAATCGCACGCGCCAGCTTCAGGATTTTCTCTGGAATCTGAGAGGCCATCAAAGATAAAAGGTGAGACCGCGTTATCGCGCCGCTTCCTGCTCGTCTTCATCATCCGCCGACTGCTGCTCATCATCTGCCAACGCATCATCAGCATCAACCTCGTCGTCGGCTTCAAACTCTTCATCGTCATCGTCCTCGTCTTGATAATCGTCAAAGACGATCTGGACGCCGCGCGCCAGCGGCAGGCAACTGATGACCTGCGCGCGTTCGATACGCGTTAATTCGGACGAGGCCGTGTGCCAGAGTTTGACCCAGAAGGTACGCGTCTGGCCGTGTATGGCAAAGGTCGAGCCGTCGAGCATGACGGGCACAGGTTCGGCCAAAGTTCCCGCGCGCAGGGCCTCGATTAGCTCAGCCGTGTACGGCTTGAACTGCTCAAACTGGACCAGCACGGCGCTCTCTTCAATCTCAGCCGGAGGCAGCTCAACCGCCTCGCCCGATTCAAGCAGCAGGCGCGTCTCCGTTTGCTGATTTCTTTTTTTGACAATAGGCATGAATTCGTCAACCGTGATTCGTTAATGCGTCAATGGACCAAAAGTTTCCATTGACGATTGATGCTTCTTAGCATCTGATGCCCAGTCTGCCCTTGAGGTGCTCTGCGAGGTCTGCGACCTTGACGCGCTCCTGCTCCCAGGTGTCTCTGTCGCGGACTGTGACGGCCTCGTCTTCGAGCGACTGGTGGTCCACCGTGACGCAGAAGGGCGTGCCGATCTCGTCCTGTCGCGCGTAAAGCTTGCCTATGCCGCCCGTGTCGTCGTAGACGGCGCGCAGGACGGGTTGCAGCGAGCGCTTGATGGCCTTCGCCATGCCGACTATCTCCGGCTTGTTTTTGGCGAGCGGTAGAATCGCCGCCTTGATCGGCGCAAGCTCCGGGTGGAGCTTGAGGACGACGCGCTTTTCGCCCTTGTCGTTGGACTTTTCGGAGTAAGCATCCATCAGCACGGCGAGGACCGTGCGGTTGACACCGGCGGCATCGGCAAGCTCTACGCGCGCCAGGACGAGATCGG
>DASWMI010000178.1:0-15973 GCA_036399835.1 Pyrinomonadaceae bacterium
CCTCAGCAAGGGATTAATCAACACGGATACCTCCAATGACCTGGTCGTGTTGGGCGTTCCAATCCCAAGCCTCGCCGAAGCTGTCGGCGTCGAAGCGCGCACACAGGATGGCCGTCTCTTTAATCTGAAGGTCGAGTACGCGGGAACGCAGACGGCGTATCCCGGACTGGACCAGGTCAATGTTGTCCTGCCGCTTGAATTGAAGGGCGCGGGCAGCGTCGAGCTAACGCTCGTCGCTGGCGGCCAGCGCAGCAATACCGCGACAGTCAACATTAAGTAGTGAGCAGATTGCTCGCTATTTATCCTGACGTGAAGATTTTGATTGTGAGGCGAGCCATGTTTGAGATAAGCTGGAATAGCGCATAGAGGTAGGCTGTGCGCTAAAGATGCTTCGTTGATGGCTTTCGTGCGGGAGATTGCCCCTCCTGAGAAAGCGAAAAGCCCCGCCCAAGAACAACTGCTGATGAGTGCCCCGACCCGACAAAATCTATGGAAGACTCTGGCTATCACTGCGGCGCTGGCCTTTCTCTATGTCGGCGTGCTTAATAAGCTCGTCTTCGACTGGTGGACGGACGAAAACTATTCGCACGGCCTGCTGATTCCCTTCATCATCGGCTATATTTTATGGAGCGAGCGCGAGCAGTTAAGACGCGTGCACTTACGCCCGTCGCTCCTTTGGGGCGGCGCAGCCGTGCTCGCCGCACTCTTTGCCGTCTGGGCCGGGACTGCCGGAGCGGAGCTTTACTTGCAGCGCCTCTCTCTGGTCTTGATGCTGGCAGGCATCCTCATCTACTTTTTCGGATTTCGCACTTTGCGCCTGGCCTTCGTCCCGCTGCTGCTGCTGCTGCTCGCCATCCCTATCCCGACGATTATCTTTAACAAGGTCGCCTTTCCGCTTCAGTTGTTCGCCTCGCGCTGCGCCGTCTGGGCCATGCGACTGTTCGACATTCCGGTGCTCAGGCAGGGCAACGTAATCGAGCTGATGCCGCTCGGCGCGAGGGAGACGAAGAGGCTTGAGGTAGTGGAGGCTTGCAGCGGGATACGCTCTTTGATGACGCTGGTCACGCTGGCCGTCGTCTTCGCCTATTTTACGCACCCGAAATCGGACCAAAAGAACGGGCCGGGTGCTGACAAGGGCCATCAAAACTTTTTGAGCAACTTCAAGAGTTATAGCTTCTGGCGCGCGGTTCTGATTGTGATGGCGGCGATTCCGATTGCCATCCTGACTAACGCCATGCGCGTGAGCGGGACCGGCGTGCTCTCTCATTACTACGGCACACGCGTGGCCGACGGGTTCTTTCACTCATTCTCCGGCTGGGTGGTCTACATCGTAGCTTTTCTCCTGCTGTTTGCCGTAGGGTGGCTGCTGGACCGCGCACACTCCTTGCTTTCGCGCGGCGCAAAGAGAGACAAGGTAGTCGCTTTGTCTGCGGACGAAGAGTCGCGGCCAGAGCTGATCCAGACGGTCGCCGCTGGCGAGGTTGCTCCGGCCTCCGTGGCGAATTCGAGCGAAGGGAGCATCTCTGCCTGATGACCGAAAAAACTAAAAGCTCCTGGCGCTTTGCCATGCTGCTCGCGCTGCTCCTCTTGGGAGGCGTCGTCGTACACCTCTGGGAGCGTGCGGGCGAAGCTCATGTTGACCGCCGCGCCTTGAAAGATTTTCCGGCGCAGGTGGGCGACTGGCGACAGATAGGCGTAGACCAGCGGTTGAGCCAGGAAACGGAAGAGATTCTGCGGGCCGATGATTATGTGGTGCGTAACTATGCCAGGCCGGACGGGCGCGTAGCCAATTTCTACGTCGGCTACTATGCGACGCAGCGCACCGGCGCGACCTATCACAGCCCGCTCAACTGTCTGCCAGGCTCCGGCTGGACGATGAGCGAGCCTGCGCTGGTCAGGATTACGCCAGCGGGCGGGCCGGCCTTCGAGGCCAACCGCTACATCGTGCAGAACGGCGACAGCAAGCAGCTCCTGATCTACTGGTATCAGGGACGCGGGCGTGCCGTCGCCAGCGAATACTGGGGCAAAATCTATACTGTGCTCGACAGCGTGAGCCGCCGCCGCTCGGACGGCGCGATGGTCCGCGTGATGGTCCCCGTGGGGACTTCGGAGGAATCAGCCCTCGAAGCCGCAACGGACCTGGCGACACAGTTGACGCCCACTCTGCCAGGCTTTGTGCCGGACTGAGACGGGCCTTCGCCCCTTCGCCCTCGCCATCTTTGGCCGCTGGCCGGAAAAATCCGGCAGATGTCGGAAATCCCACGGGTTTTGGGAATAGAAGTGGTATTAGCTCTTTAATTATGATGCTTGTCATCAACTTGCTCAATCTAGCTAAAGCGAGCGTGGCCTGCGGGAAAAGGGCCGTTGGTTGACAATCCTACGGGTTTCAGGGGCGCAAGCGGCATTGCCCGTCGCTTTCGTCGCCAAGACCCGCAGCCTTCAAGCGCAGGCGAGCTGCAAGGACCGATTGCTCCGGTCAAAGGCTCGGATGCGCTGCATAAGTGGAGTTTACAAGTCAATGAAAACTAGAGAGTGCGCACCTAAAGTCTATCTCCTACCTCTTCTTCTGGCCCTCTTATTAGCCTCGTTCGCAGCCTCCGGCTGTACTAATGCGGAGGCCGCCAAGGCCGAACACCTCAAACGCGGCGAAGCTTATCTGAAAGAGAAAAAATTTCAGGAAGCCTCCATCGAATTTCGCAACGCCATACAGCTCGATGACAAGCTGGCTGCGGCCCACTGGGGATTGGCCCAGTCCTACGAAGGTCTGCAAAGATTCCAGGAATCCTTCGAGGAGATGAAGCGCGCCGCAGACCTTGACCCGAATAATCTGGATGCGCGCGTCAGGCTCGGCAACTACTATCTGGTCGGCAAAGCCACGACGGAAGCCGAGCAACTCGCACGCTACGTGCTGCAAAAGGACGCCAACCACATAGAGGGCCACATCCTTCTGGGCAGCGTCCTCTTCGCGCAGGAGAAGCGCGACGAAGCCCTCGCCGAACTCAATCGCGCCATCGAGCTTGACCCGAAGCGCGTCGAATCCTATCTGAGCCTGGCTCGCTTCTACGTCGTCATGCGGGATGCTGCCAAAGCCGAAGAGACTTACAAGCGTGCCATCTCCGTCAACAACTCTTCGGCGCTGGCCCACTCTGAATTCGGCAAATACCTGGCGCAGATAAATCGCCGCGACGAGGCCGAGGTCGAGCTGAAAAAGGCCGTCGAGGTTGATCCGTCAAACCGCGACGCCCATTTCGTTCTAGCCAGCTTCTATCTCGTCAACAATCAACTGGCAAAGGCCGAAGAGGCTTACAAAGCTCTGGCTGCGCTGGACCCGAACAGCCCCGATGGACGAGCCGTGCTGGCTGACTTCTATTCAGCCGTCGGTCGCCTGGATGAAGCCGTCAGCATTTATCAGGACATCATCACGAAGTCGCCCGATTACACGCGCGGTCGTTATCGCCTTGGCGAGATTATGCTCATGCGTGGCGACACGAAGGGCGCGACCGCGCAGGTCGATGAAGTGCTCAAGAAGAACCAGCACGACATGCAGGCTCTGCTGCTGCGCGCGCGCATACGCACGCAGAGCGGTCAGTCGTCCGACCTCAAGGCCGCCGTCGAGGACCTCAAAGAGGTCTTGAAGCAGGAGCCAAACTCGCGTTCCGGGCTTTACTTTATGGCCGACGCGCAGTTTCGCCTCGGGCAGGTCGAGCAGGCGCGAGCCTTCGCCGGAGACCTCGAAAGATATTACCCGGATTATTTCCCCGCCAAGCTGATGCAGGTCCAGCTCAGCCTCGCGGCGGGCGACGGCAAGAACGCTCTACGCATCGCCAACGAGCTGCTTGAGCGGCTCAAGAACGCTGCGCCCGACAGAGACATCTCGCCGCAGATGCTCGCAGAATTGCGTATCAAGTCGCTGCTCGCGCGCGGCTTTGCCTCGCTCCGTCTAGATGACACGAAAGCTGCCCGCGCAGACTTTAGCGCGGCTGGCGATCTGGCTCCCAACGACGCCTCGCCGAGCGTCAATCTGGCCCTCGTTGCTCTTAAAGAGAAAAAGACCGACGAGGCCATAGGTTTTTATGACCGCGCGCTGGCTATTGACAGCGGCAACTTCGATGCGCTAAATGGTCTCATCAACATTTACTCCGGCCAGAAGAAACTGGACCAGGCGCACCAGCGCGTAGACAAAGCCCTCGGCGCGCAGCCCAACAGGGCCTGGCTGCATTATCTGAAGGCGCAAGTTTACGGCTTTGAAAGGAACGGGCAGGGGGCCGAGACGGAGCTGCGCAAGGCTCTTGAGCTTGACCCGAACTATCTGCCCGCTTATTCGTCTCTCGGCGCGCTCTATGTCAACACGAACCAGCAGGAACGCGCCATCGCAGAGTATCGCAAGATTATCGAGCGCAACCCCGATGATGCTGCGGCCTACACGCTGATCGGGATGCTCGAATACAGCCGCCAGAACTATGACGCGGCGGTCGCCAGCTATCGCAAGGCGCTGGAACTGGACCAGAATCAGGTCATCGCAGCCAATAATCTGGCCTGGCTCTATGCCGTAGACGGCAAGGGCAATCTGGACGAGGCCGTGCGGCTGGCTCAGGGAGCGGTCCAGAAATATCCGAACGAGCCTGGCTTTGCAGATACGCTCGGCTGGGTCTATTACAAAAAGGGTCTGCACGCGGCAGCCGTCGAGCAGTTGCAAAAGGTCGTGCAGAAGGCACAGGCGAGCGCTACCTATCGTTATCATCTGGGGATGGCGCTGGCAGGCAAGGGCGATAAGCAGAGCGCGCGGCGCGAGCTTGAAGCGGCCCTTCGCCTGGGCGGTGAGCAGGGAAATTTCGCCGAAGCCGACGACGCGCGTAAGGCTCTGGCGACGCTTTGAAATTAACAAGGGGTCTGTGATCTTCCGGCGTCAGGAGCGTATGGACCGGACGCGCCGGAAGCATGACAGTGTAAGCTGTTGAAGCATCGCGGAACACAAAGCTCTCTCTCCTCTCCGCGATGCTTCCAACAGCATCTTTGAAAATCTTTGTTGCCTGAAGCGTTTCCCGGCTCAAAAGGAGCGTGGCGATTGCCCCGCCGACGTTTTCCGAGAGCACGCTTGAGGCACTTGAGAGGCAACAGGGGGCCGCCCTTTATAATTTAAGGAGCGGACCTGCCACAGAGTCCTTCGCCCCGGATGTTTTGCGCTCAATGCCCCGCGCAAGGCTTCGATAAAGGGGAAGAGGACAATTTGCCTGAAGGTCCGAAGAAGAAGGAGTGCCGTACATGAGTGTCGAATTCCGCCAGCGTGGAGCGGGCGAATACGCGAAAATTATCTGGAAGCGCAAGTGGCTGATTATCCTTCCGGCGATTGCCATAACGCTTGCCATCGCGTGGGTCGTCTGGCGTCTACCCAACGTTTACGAATCAACCACACTACTCATCGTCAAGCCTCCGACGATTCCCAATGCCATCGTCCCAACGCTCTCCGACGTTGATCTCTCTTTGCGCATCAACAATATCGGCCAGGTCGTCGCCAGCCGTTCTTCGCTTGAGCCTTTAATCTTGAAATACGACCTCTACCAGGTCGAGCGGCGCAGCAACGAGCCTATGGAGTTGATTGTCGAGCGCATGCGCAATGACATCTCGGTCGAGGTGGACAAGAGCCGCAACGACATCACCAACGCTTTCAAGATTACTTACCGCGAGCGCGACCCGCGCAAGACGCAGCTCGTCACGAGCGAACTGGCGGACAAGTATGTCTCCGCTCAGATTGAAGCCGGGACCAATTCGGCAGCCGCCAACAAGCAGTTTATCGAACAGCAGCTCAAGGAGTCGCAGGCCCATTTGGACGAGGTTGACAGGCAGCGTATCCAGTATATGACCGAGCACGTTGACAGTCTGCCGAGCAGCGCGCAGGCTCTCGTCAGCCAGCTCAGCGGTCTACGCGAGCAGCAGCAGGCGCTCATCGCAGACATCGGGCGTATGCGAGACCAGCGCGCCTCGCTTAGCAATCAGCTCAACGACGTGCAGCAGCAGTCTCAAAATCAGAGGGCGGAGCTGATTGACCAGGTTGATGTCAAGACGACGCTCGCCTACGGGCAGTTTAGGCAGCAGAAAGCGACGCTCGAAGCGGAGCTGCAAAGCATGCTGCGGACGCTCAAGCCCGCGAACCCTGATGTCAAAGCCAAGCAGGCGCAGATTGAAGCGGTCCAGAAAGCCATGGACGACATGGTGACGGAAGAGCAAGCCAAGAATGATGCCAGGAGAAAGAGGATTGAGACCAACCCTGACCTGCGCATCACCGGCTATAAGAGCGAGATCAAGCGGCTCGACGGCGAGATCGCGCGCCAGCAAAGTTTTCTGGACCAGAACAACAGCTCCATTGCGCTGCTCGAACAACGCCTCAACAACGTTCCTGGCTCCGAGGTCGCGCTTGAAGCCCTCAATCGTGATTACCAGACGAAGAAGGCTGCCTACGATGACCTGCTCAAAAAGAAGGCCGCTATTGACCTGGCCGCGGATGCTTCGAGCACGGCGCAGGGCGAAACGCTTCAGGTCATTGACCCGGCCAACCTGCCGCAACAGCCCGTTGCGCCAAAGCGCCTGATGCTGATGCTCGCGGGACTCGCTCTGGGTCTCTTGATGGGTCTCGTTTTCGTCGGCCTCTTTGAAGCGCCGCGCCTGCTGACGATTCAAACGACGGAAGATGTCACGCATTACACGGGGCTGCCCGTGCTCGTCGCCGTGCCGGAGCTACTGACGCCGCAGGAGGCACGCTGGCTGCCGCGCCGTCGCCTGCTCCTGCTCGCCGCCGGAATCGCCGCGACGATTGTGAGCATCCCCCTGCTCGCCTTCGTCCTTAAAATGACGCACGTCTTCGACAGATTTATAACCTAGTGATAAGTGATGAGCGATGATGAATGAGAAGAAGCTTGCCTCTCATCATTCATTCACTCATTGCTTCGGAGATTCCTGAGTGTATAGAGAATTCTACGGCTTACAAGAGCTACCCTTCGCGCTGACGCCCGACCCGCGCTTTATCTATTTTACGCCTTCGCATAAAGAGGTGATGGCGAATCTGCATTACGGGATAGAGATGGGCAAGGGTCTCATCGTCGTGACGGGCGAAGTCGGGACGGGCAAGACAACTGTGCTGCGCTGGATGATGCACAGGCTGGACCGGACGGTGCTCGTCGCCTATCTCTTCAACCCGCGCCTGACCGTCCCGGAGTTCTACCAGCACGTCACGACCCTGCTCGACGTGCAGCAATGGGAGACGAAGTCTGAGCTATTGATAGAGCTGGGCAAGACGCTGGAATCGAGACACTCGCGTGGCTTGCGCACGGTGCTCATCCTTGATGAAGCGCAGGGTCTTTCGCCTTATGTGCTGGAAGAGGTCAGGCTGCTCTCAAACTTCGAGTCGGATTCGGCCAAGCAGTTACAGATTATCCTCACGGGCCAGCCCGAATTGCGCGACGTGCTCAACAACCCGGACCTCCGGCAGCTCAAACAACGCATCGCTCTGAGGTGCGAGATCAAACCGCTGCCGAACGTCGAAGAGACGGAGCGTTACATCTTCTCGCGCCTGCTGGTGGCCGGAGCAGAGCGCACGGACATCTTCTCGCCAGGCGCTGTGGATTACATCTTCCGCTGCTCGGACGGCATTCCGCGCAACATCAATAATCTCTGCGATAACGCCTTGCTGACAGGCTTTGCCGCCGGAGAGCAGACCATCAGCCGCGCTATCATAGAAGAGGTCGCGGAGACGCTGGATATGCTGCCGCGCATGGACCGTGGCCGACAGATGGGCGAAGAGCGCGAAGCCCCCGCGCGCATCTTCACCGCCGCCGGACGAGCGGAACTCTGGTCCGCAGGGACGGGCAATAGTGGACCAGTCCGAGAACAGAGCGCCTCGCCGCTCGCCATGAATGAAGAAGCAGAAGGACAAAGGGGAGCGCCCGACAAGGATGAAGTCGGCGCTGCCTTTCGTCGTTCAGGCTTGATGAGGAACAGGTAATGGGAAGAGTTTACGACGCACTCAAGCGCGCCAAGTCTGCCGACGAGAACGGCTCGAACGGCACGGGCGCGAAAAAGAAGGCTCAGGTTTCGGAGCGCCGCAACGGGTCTGCCGCAAAAAAGGCAGTCCGGCCCGCCACGCCGCCAGAGGTTGAAGAGCATCCCTGGGATCAATCAACTCTCTTTGGCACGACGGAGCGCGCCTCCTTCAGCTCAGCGCCCACTGCGCACACGAATGATGCACCCGACGGGTCGGCACTCCCCGTTGAGATGGCTTCGCGTGATGCTGGGGCAACTTTGGGCGCTGCCGGGTCGGCGCGCACTGCGGAGTTTATCTCGCTAGAGGTCTCCGCAGCGCGCGTCGAGCCACACCTGGTCGCCATCACGCAACCGCACTCGCCCTACTGCGAGCAGTTTCGCTCGCTTCGCACGCGCATCCTTCATACCAGCGAGCGCAAGAAGCTACAGGCTTTCGTCATCACCAGCAGCGGCATCGGTGAAGGCAAGACGCTGACGGCGCTCAATCTCTCCTGGCTGCTCGCGCAAACTGACGGCGTGCGCGCCCTCCTCATTGACAGCGATCTGCGGCAGCCCTGCGTCGTTGATTATCTAGGCGTTGACCTAGACGTGGGACTCTCGGAAGTGCTCGCGGGCGAGGCGACGCTGGGGCAGGCCATCAGGTGCTTGAAGCCTTCCGGGCTGCATCTTTTGCCTGGAGGCGCGCGGCGCGACGATGTGGCCGAGGTGCTTTCCGGACCAAAATTCGGCTCGCTCCTGGCGGAGCTGCGGCGGATGTTCGATTACATCATTATTGATGCGCCCCCCCTGGGTATCTTTACGGATGCCAACGTGCTCATCAATCGCGCGGACGGCGCGCTCCTGGTCGTGCGCGCTGGCAAGACGCGCTATACGGCTGTTGACAGCCTGCTCGAACAGCTTCCGCGCGAACGTCTGCTCGGCGTGATTCTCAATCGCGCGGAAGAGCAGCCGAGCGAGAGCGATTATTACTACCAGCGCCGCTCTTATCGTCGTGAGCAGAAGGTGGTCGCCGCCGAGACGGGCGTGGGCGTTAAAGAGACAGAGGAGGCACAGGTTATCTCTTGAGGTCATCGCGGCTCAATGCGAGGACGATGCTACTCCTGTTTGCCGAAGCGATGCTGCTCTTCGGCGGGCTGGTCGTAGCCGTCTACCTGCGCTTAGGAGCCGCCGATGCCGAATACGAGCTGATCGAGCGTCACGGTTTCTACAAGGCCGCGCTCGTCGCAGCCTTCTGTTTGGGCGCGTTCTATCTTTACGACCTTTACGATTTCAGGCACATGTGCGACCGCCGCGAGTTGGTCCTGCGCCTGGTGCAAGCCCTCGGTCTCGCCTGGATCGCGCTCGCCATAGCCTTTTACGCTTTCCCGCGCTTAATGCTGGGTCGCGGCGTCTCGCTCATCGCGCTGCCGCTGGCGCTTACCTTGATGGTCTCCTGGCGAGTTTCGATTCACTGGTTTCTGGGCCACCCCGAATTCGGAGAGCGCATACTGATTGTCGGCTCCGGCGACGCCGCGATAGAGATCGCGCGCGAAGCCCTGGACCGGCGCGACGCTGGCTATCGCGTGATAGGTTTCGCGGACAACAACCCGGAACTACTTGGCAAGAGTTTGATTAACCCGCGAGTCCTGGGAACGACCGCCGAGCTGGACCAGTTGGTCTTGCGCGAGAATGTGGACCGCATCGTCGTCGCGCAGGGCGAGCGGCGCGGAGCTTTCCCGACAGACCAGCTCCTGCGCCTGAGCCTTTCCGGCAACGTCTCTATAGAAGAAGGCGCGTCCTTTTACGAGCGGCTGACGGGACGCGTCCATCTGGACATGATGAGGCCGAGCTGGCTTATCTTTTCGGCACGCGGTCGGCAGGCGCGGCTCAACTCTTTCGCGCGCGTCGCCATGCATCGCTGCGCGGCTCTTTTGGGCGCGCTGCTCTCCTTGCCCATCGCGCTCGTGACGATGATTCTCATCAAGCTCGAATCGCCCGGACCGGTTCTCTACAAGCAGGAGCGCGTGGGCCGTCACGGTCGCCTCTTTACGGTCATGAAGTTTCGCTCGATGCGTGTGGATGCGGAGAAGGATGGGCCTGTCTGGGCGACGGACGGGGACGACCGGACGACGCGCGTCGGTCGCATCATACGCAAGATACGCGTGGACGAGATTCCGCAGTTCTGGAACATCCTCAAGGGAGAGATGAATTTCGTCGGCCCCAGACCCGAACGCCCGCACTTCGTCAGGCAACTGGCCGAGGAGATTCCCTATTATGAACAGCGACACCTGATTGCGCCGGGGCTCACGGGCTGGGCGCAGATCAAATATCCTTACGGGGCTTCGATTGAGGATGCGCGGCAAAAGCTCCAGTACGATCTCTACTACATCAAGAACCAGAGCCTCTTGCTCGACGCCGTTATTCTGTTCGAGACCGTCAAGACCATCCTCTTCGGTCGTGGCTCAAGATAAGAGGCATGGAGACGATGAGCCACAGAGAAAGAGAAGGATGAACTCGGGAACGATGAAGGGTCAACTAAAAAGCACTTGTCTTGATGAACTGAAAAGCTCTGGTCTTTCCAGCGAGTTCATCTTTACTGGTCCAACATTTTCTGTTTGAGAGGTATTCAAATGAAGATCAAGAGACAGCTCGTCTTATTCACGCTCATGTGTCAGCTTGTCATGGCAGGACTTGCGCCCGCTCTGGCACAGCAGCCCGAAGGCTCTTCGCAGAAGAAGAGCACGCTCGGCAAAATCTTTGGCGAAGCTCCAAAAGGGCAGCAGCCGAAGAAGGGCGACGGCACGAAGACCGGCGCGCAGCCGCAGCAGAATCCTTCCGCCCGTGGCTCGGAAAGGTTAGAGCCGGACGAGACGGGCAACGCGCGCAGCGATGTGCCGGAGACGACGCAGGCCAATCGCATAGAGCAGTTGTCCGAAGACGAGGCGGCTGTGCTGCCTTACTACAACAACTTTCTCAAGCATTACCGCCTCGGCCCGGAAGATGTCATCTCGGTCGAAGTCTTCGACCAGCCGCGCTATTCCAAGACCGGCATCACCATCCCGCCCGACGGAGTGGTCCGCTACCCGCTCATCCCCGAAGGGGTCTTTGTGGCGGGCAAGACGACGCAGCAGGTCCAGGAAGAGATTACCAAGAAGCTGGACGAGTACATCATTGGACCGAAGGTTACTGTGACGCTGGAAAAGGCGCAGTCCGCGCGTTACAGCGTGCTCGGCGACGTGGCGCAGCCCGGCGTGCGCATCATGACGCGTCGCCTCAGCGTTTACGAGGCGCTGGCCGAAGCGGGCGGCGTGCTGCCGACCGGAGACAAGAGCAAGGTCGTCATCCTGCGCCGACAGCCGGACGGCAATCTGCTCCCGATTCGCGTCAACATCAAGGAGATAGAGCGCGGGCGCGCACGCGAGATGGCCTTCCTCGCCCCGGGCGATCAGGTCGTCGTGCCCGGCAATAGACTCAAGACCTTCCAGCAACTCATGAACCTGCTGCCCGTACTCTCCTTCGCGCGCATCTTCACGGGCGGATGGTAGAAGAGCAGGGAAGAATGATGAGGATGAATAAGATTGAGCGAGTCTCTCATAGAGCAATTCATTCAATCCACTTCATTCTTCCAACCTTATCGCTCATCCTTTTTTGAAAGGTGTAGAGAATATGGCAAAAAGGTCTGCGCACACGGCCACGCCGCTGGCGCATTTCATCACGAGCCGTTTGCATGAACTGGGACTCAAGCAGGTGGACTTCTGTCGCCAGACGGGATTCGACCAGGGCTTGCTCTCGAAGCTGCAAACCTCCGTCATCACGACAATCAATCTTGAGAGCGCGCTGAGGCTCGCCGAAGGGTTGAAGGTAGACCCGGGCGATGTGCTCACGCTGCTCGGCAAGACGGACGCGCACAACCTCTTGCTAAAGCTCTACGGCAATACGCTGTGCGCCAAATGCGCCGAAGAAAAGGTCACGCCCGAGCCTGTCCAGTGGATTACGAATGCGGCGCATGAAGCCTTTACGCTCGGTCGAGATGTCTCGCCCGTACTGGTCCTGCTGCGCCACCTGAGCACCGCGCGCCGCGCATCCGCTGACGGCGAACGCCTCCCACGCATAGCACATTAAAAGAGCATAGATTGAAGACGGAATCTCTCTTCTTTCATCACTCGACTTCTTTATTTCACGCGCGAGGGCAAGTCAACCATCTCTCTTTCTTATGAACCGACCCGGGCTTAATCGTCGAATAATTTTGTGGCTGCTCGGCTGTGCCCTCTGGCTGGCGAGCGCCCCGTACGTGTGCGGGGCTGGCTCCTGGACAAGGCAGGAATCTAGGACGATGGCCTGGCTGCACGCCGTCTACTTTCTGGACCAGCGGACCGGATGGGCCGTCGGCAGCAACGGCGCGCTGCTCTCGACCACAGACGGCGGCGCAAAGTGGACCATTATGCCGCGCCCCTCGGAAGACACGCTGCGCGATGTCTACTTTGCGGATGAGCAGAACGGCTGGCTCGTCTGCGAAAGAAATATCTACCTCCTCAAGACGAAGGAAGAGCCGCGCACTTACCTGATGAACACTTCAGACGGAGGCCGTGTCTGGCGGCGCGTCAACGTGATTGGACCGGACGCGGACGCGCGTCTCGTGCGCGCTCTCTTTACGCGCGAGGGTCGCGCCTGGGCCTTCGGCGAGAGCGGGGCGCTCTATACCTCGCGCGACGGGGGCGCGAGCTGGCAAAGGCTGCGCGGGCCGACGCAATACCTGCTGCTCGGCGGCGATTTCCTTGACGGCGATAATGGCTGGCTGGTCGGCGCAGGCTCGACCATCTTGCAGACCACGGACGGCGGCGAGACCTGGCGCACGGGCGCTGTCGAAGCTGCGGGCGTGCGTTTTACGGCCATCTCCTTCGTTGATAGCAGGCACGGCTGGGCCGTCGGCAACGAGGGGCGCGTCTTCGTGACGACGAACGGCGGTCGCTCTTGGCGCGCGCAGGCGTCGAACGTCCAGGCAGGGTTATTCGATGTCAAGTTTCTGGACCTCTCGGAGGGCTGGGCCGTCGGCGACGAAGGCATAGTCATACACACTCTGGACGGCGGCGCGCACTGGACCACAATTCCTTCCGGCACGACGCACAGGCTGGAGCGGCTCTCTTTCGTTGACCGCACGCGCGGTTGGGCCGTCGGCTTTGGCGGGACGATTATCGGTTACAGCGGCACAGCCCGGCAGAGAGCGCCGGAATTAAAGAGTCAAAAGTAAGGGCTAAGCGGCCCTTGAAGCGGAGGACAGAATGCAGTATCAACAGACGACGGCGAATCGCTCAGGCGCTCAAGCGTCTCATCTATCAAGGCTCTGGCCCGGCCTCCTGCTGGCGCTGCTCTTTTGTTCAGCGACGGCGCACGCGCAGATGGAGCCTATGCGCGATGTCATCGTCAACAAAAACGCCGCGCCCTCCAGCCCCTCGCCCAAGGCTCAAGAGCCGACCTCTCAAGCTACGCCCGCGCAGTCTCAGGCTAATCGAACCGCAGCCGACAGAGCCGCGCAGCCGACGCCAGTTCCCTCTCATCAAATGCGTGCGCGGCGTGTGACGACTCAGCCTTTGACGAATAATCAGGCGGCGACGCAAGAGCCGACGGCGTCTGCGGCGGAAGAGAATGAGGGCGAGGCGCTCATGAATGAGAGTGAAGCGGAGACGAAGGCCAAGCCCGCGACGGCGAGCGAGCCTCTCGTCAATGTCGAGCTTGAAGACGCGCCGCCCGCGAAGGAGGCTAGCAAGACGGACCGCATAGCGGAGCTGCGCGAGCAGGCCGCAAGCGCCAGGACGGACGGCGAGCGCCTGCGTCTTCAACGCACGCTGATTGATTATCTGGTCGCGCTCAACCGCCAGCCCGAAGCCCTCTCGGAGCTGCGCGAGATGATGAGAGACGAGCGATTTGACCCGACAGGTTTTTACAACATAGGCAATGCGCTGGCTCGCCTCGGCGATACGGACACGGCGATTGATGCTTATCGCAAAGCTATAGACCAGCGTCACGGCAACTACTCGCGCGCGCTGAATAATCTGGGCGTGATGTATTTAAGACAGGGCCGCTGGGATGATGCCTATCAAGCATTGGTCCAGGCGCTCAGGCAGGAAAGCTTTCATTACGCGGAGGCGAGTTATAACCTGGGCAGGGTTTATGCTGCGCGTGGCGAGGCCGACCTGGCGATTAAAGAATGGCGGCGCACGCTCGCTCTTCAACCCGAGCACGAGGAAGCCGCGCTCGCGCTCGCACGTGCCTACGCCGAAGACGGCAGCCCCGAACGCGGTCTGGCTGTGCTGGATGCCTTCACCAGCCGCAAAGGTCCAAACGAAAAAGGTTCGGGCGAAGAGTTGACAGCCGCCCGCCGCGAGATTATGTCGAGCGCCGCCGCGACAGACGAGACAACACACGCCGCGACAACTCCCACACGGCTCGAAAAGACCGCCGCGAAACCTGAAGCCACGTCCTCGCCCGTCACACGTCGCGCCAGCTCTGCGAGGCCGCTCCGCTCTCTTTCGCTTGACCCGCAGGCCTACGATCTCTTGCAGCGTGCGCGCACGGCGCGCGAGGCCGGAAGGCTTGAAGAATCCGTCACGCTTTATCGTCGCGTGCTGGCCGAGCGCGCGGGCTTCTTCCCGCCCGCCAACCTTGAGTTGAGCTTTGCTTTGATTAACCTGCGCCGCAACCAGGAGGCCATCATTACTTTGAGCGCGCTGACCAGCAGGGAGGGCGCGCGATACCCCGTGGCCTTTTATCATCTGGGCCGTCTCTACGAAAACGAGAACCAACTGAATCTGGCCGAGCAGGCTTATCAGGAGGCCGCACGGAATTCCACGGATGCAGCCCCGCAATTCCTGCTGGACCTGAGCCGCGTCCGCGAGAAGACTGGAAACCTCGCCGGGGCGCTCGACGCGATGGAGGCTTATGCCAAACTCGCGTCAGAACAAGGCCGCGCGCCCGAATGGATCGCCGCGCGTCTGGCTAAGCTACGCGAACAACTCGCAGCCGACGCCAGGCAAACCACTGCGCCGAAAGATTAGGCAAGGTAAAAGTAAAAAATCGAAAGGGCAAAAGCAAGGCGCGTTCTCTTTGAATGAGACGCGCCTTCTTCTTTGATGCGAGCTATCTTCGATAAGTTCTTACAGACCAGCTAGGCCGTGTAAGCTATTCAGTCAAAATTATGGTCAACGTTTCTTGCTTCGCGTAAAGGATGCCCGCTTGAGACCTGTATATTTCACTGGTCCAGGCAGCTTGTCAGGCAAATCTAACTCATCGTCAACAAGGTCTTCCATGTGGATGCCTGCCACGCGAGCATATTGCAGTAAGAGCATCAACGACGGTTCATTTCTTCCCAATTCATATTTTGAAATCGCGGTGTAATCAATCTGGTCTTCAGCTTCAAGCCTCCTGAGCATTTCCATCTGAGAAAGACCGAGCGCATTTCTGATAGCTAAAAGCTTTTCGGCAAGGCGCATAGGCTTTGGGCGCGCATTCTTTCCCATCAGGAGAGACCTCCTGATGAGATTCGCAATAAATATAATTTGACTCTATGTATGAATATACATAGAATATGTTTGCGCAAAGGAATCGCCGTGAGAATGAACCTTTCATCTCGCACGGCGATGCTCATCTACTCGTCCATGAGGGTGAGATTTGAGCTACGCATCTGACCAGTGCCGATTTTTCAAAGACGGCCAAAGAATACCACAGTCCTCATACTCAAGGAGAAGCGATGAAACCAACGGCCACACGTCAGGCTAAAGTCACAGACGATAACGGTGTGACCCGTAGTAAAGTGCCTGCCCCTATCCTCAAAGCCCTCGGAGCGAAGGCGGGAGATTATTTGACCTTTGAGATGGGCGAGGCGGGATGCGTGATGATGAGAGTGTTGAAAAAGAGAACTAGGAAAGTAAAGAAGATAAAGAAATAGCTGGCACGCCTAAAATGG